>JAGRDU010000057.1 GCA_020446905.1 Paracoccaceae bacterium
GGCATTTCGCGCACGCGGTTCCAGGATCTGGGCCAGCATGCGGTGGGCCGCGGGTCGATCTTTTTCGACAAGGTGCGGGTGCCGGCGGCACAGATGCTCGGTGCGGAAGGCACCGGCTTTGTGCAGGTGATGCAGGGTTTCGACTTCTCGCGCGCGCTGATCGGGTTGCAATGCCTCGCGGTCGCGCGGGCCGCGCTCGATGAGACCTGGGCCTATGTGAAGGACCGCCGCGCCTTCGGGAAGGTCCTGGCCGACAATCAGGGTGTGACCTTTCCGCTGGCCGAGGCCGAGACGATGTACAAAGCCGCGCGTCTGCTTTGCTACGACACGCTGGCGGCAAAGGATGCCGGGCGGCCGCATACGTCGGAGGCGGCGATGTGCAAGTGGTGGGCGCCCAAGCTCGCCTTCGAGATCGTCCACACCTGTCTGCTGATGCACGGCCATTCCGGCTGGAGCGTCGATCTGCCCTTCGCGCAGCGCCTGCGCGACGTGCTTGGTCTGCAGATCGGGGACGGGACCGCCCAGATCATGAAGATGATCATCGCCCGCGAGGCGCTCAAGGCCGCGTGACGAGAGGCACCGCAATCGCCGCGGCAGAGGAGGCCGCGTTGCAGGGAGGATAAGATGAAAGACGTTTTGTCCCCGGCGCACCGCCGGGAGGACATGGTTGCGAAGGGGCTTTGGCAGGACCAGACGCTTCTCGACCATTTCGCGCGCAATGTTGCCGTCACGCCGGACAAGACCGCCGTGATCGCGGTGCGCACCGAGACGGGCACCGAAACGCGGCTGAGCTACGCCGAGCTGGACGCGCTTTCGGATCGGGTTGCCGTCGGTCTGATGCGCTGCGGCGTCGGAGAAGGCGACGTCGTGTCGTTCCAGCTGCCGAACTGGTGGCAGTTCTCGGTTCTGCATCTCGCCTGTCTCAAGATCGGGGCCGTGTCGAACCCGCTCATGGTGATCTTCCGCGAGCGTGAGTTGGGCTTCATGCTCAAGCTGGCGGCAACCAAGGTCTTTGTCGTGCCGAGCCAGTTCCGCCACGCAGATCACCGTGCCATCGCCATGAACGTGAAGGGCGAGTTGCCCGATCTCACCCATGTCTTCGTGGTGGGCGGCACGGGCGAGGAAGATTTCGAGACGCTGATCGCGCGGGATGCCAGTGCCGAGGAGCTGGCGCGGGTGAAGGCCTTTCGCCTTTCGCCGGACGCGGTGATCCAGCTTCTGTACACGTCGGGTACCACGGGAGAGCCGAAGGGCGTCACCCACACGTCGAACACGATGCTTTCAAACCTCGTGCCCTTCGCCGAGAGGCTGAAGATGGGGCAGGGGGATATCATCCACATGCCCTCGCCCATGGGGCACCAGCTTGGCTTCATGTATGGCCTTGTGCTGCCCGCGATGCTGGGCGCGACCGCGATCCTTCAGGACATCTTTACGCCTGAGGAAATGGCCCGCCAGATCAACGATGAGGGCGCGACCTGGACGATGGGCGCGACGCCGTTCCTGTCGGACCTGTCGGACCATTGCATCGCAACCGGCACCGCGACGCCGACGCTGAAGGTCTTCGTTTCGGCCGGCGCGCCCATTCCAAGGGCGCTGGTGACCAAGGCGCACGATACGCTCAAGGCCTCGGTCATCTCGGCCTGGGGGATGAGCGAGAACGGCGCGGTGACCACCGCGAGGCTGGACGACGGCGAGGACAAGATCACCGGGACGGACGGCTGCCCCTTGCCGGGGATGGAAGTGCGCGTGGTCGACCCCGAGGGTCACCCCTTGCCGCCGGGCAGGGAGGGAGAGCTGCATGTGCGGGGCTGTTCGAACTTTGTCGGCTATCTCAAGCGCCCGGGCCTCGCTCAGGTAACCGGGGACGGCTGGTTCGATACCGGCGACATCGCCCGGATCGACGCAGAGGGCTACATCCGCATCGCCGGGCGGTCGAAGGACATCATCATCCGGGGCGGCGAGAATATTCCCGTCGTCGAGGTCGAGAACATGCTGTTTCAGCATCCTGCGGTCTCGGTCGTGGCGGTCGTCGGCTACCCCGACGCGCGGCTGGGCGAGCGGGCCTGTGCCTACGTCGTGCCGCGCGAGGGGGCGAGCCTGACGCTGGACGAGGTGACGGCCTTCCTGCTCGAGCGGCACACCGCCAAGCAATATCTGCCCGAACGGCTGGAGGTGGTCACGGACCTGCCCCGGACGCCTTCGGGCAAGATCCAGAAATTCAAACTCCGCGACACCTTGCGCGAAAAACTGGGCCTTTGAAGGAGCACCCGTCATGCACTACGAAGACATTCTCTATGAGGTCCGCCCCGCCGGCGTGGCCCGCATCACCATCAACCGCCCCGATAAGTACAACGCCTTTCGCGGCCAGACGGTGGAAGAGCTGATCCATGCCTTCCAGAAAGCCGGTTGGGATCGCTCCATCGGCGTGATCGTTCTGACCGGCGCCGGCGAAAAGGCGTTCTGCACGGGCGGCGACCAGTCGGCGCATGACGGCCAGTATGACGGACGCGGCACCATCGGCCTGCCCATCGACGAGCTGCAGAGCCTGATCCGCGACGTGCCGAAGCCGGTCATCGCCCGGGTCGACGGCTTTGCGGTGGGCGGCGGCAACGTTCTGGCGACGATCTGCGATCTGACCATTGCCTCGGACCGGGCCCAGCTTGGCCAGGTTGGACCGAAGGTCGGCTCGGTCGATCCCGGGTTCGGGACCGCCTTCCTCTCCCGCATCATCGGCGAGAAGAAGGCGCGTGAGGTCTGGTACATGTGCCGCCGCTATACCGCCGCCGAGGCGGAGCGGATGGGTCTTGTGAACGTCGTCGTTCCGGCGGCCGAGCTCGACGCCGAGGTGGATCGCTGGTGCGCCGAACTGCTGGAGCGCAGCCCGACGGCCATCGCGCTCGCCAAGCGGTCGTTCAATGCCGACAGCGAGAACATCCGCGGCATCGCCTCGATGGGGATGCAGGCGCTGAGCCTCTACTACGACACCGACGAATCCAAGGAGGGCGGCGTGGCGTTCCGCGAGAAACGGAAGCCCGACTTCCGCCGCCACTACGAGAAGAAATAGGCCCGCCATGGACCTCCGCCTGTCCGCCGAGGACCTTGCCTTCCGGGACGAGTTGCGCGCCTTCCTCCGCGCAAGCCTGCCCGCGCCCCTGGCCCGCCGTCTGCGGACCGGGGGCAAGGCGAGCCCCGAAGAACTGCGTGCCTGGACGCGCACCCTGGCGGACAGGGGGTGGTCTGTGCCGCACTGGCCGGTGGAATGGGGCGGCACCGGCTGGTCGCCGCTCAGGCAGATGATTTTCCGGGACGAGGTCCAGCAGTTTCCGGCTCCCGAGCCCCTGTCGTTCGGCGCCTCGATGGTCGGCCCGGTCATCTATACGTTCGGCAGTCAGGCCCAGAAGGAGCGGTTCCTGCCCCGCATCGCGCGGCTCGATGACTGGTGGTGTCAGGGCTTCTCGGAGCCCGAGGCGGGATCGGACCTGGCGAGCCTGCGCACCCGGGCGGAGCCGGCCGAGGGCGGCTGGCGTATCACTGGCCAGAAGGCCTGGACCTCGCTTGGCCAGCACGCCAACTGGATCTTCGTTCTGGCGCGCACGGACCGGACGGCGAAGAAACAGAACGGCATTTCGTTCTTCCTCGTGCCGATGGACAGCCCGGGCCTGAAGCTGGTGCCGACGGAGCTGATCGACGGCAGCCACGAGGTGAACGAGCTCTTCTTCGACGACGTTTTCGTGCCGGACGAAAACGTCGTCGGCGAGCTGAACAAAGGCTGGGACTACGCGCGCTTCCTGCTCTCGAACGAGCGCACGGGGCAGGCGCGTGTCGGACTGGCCAAGGCGCGCCTGCGCCGTATCCGCGAACTTGCCGCCGCTCCTCCGGATGGCGGGCCCGCGCCGCTGGACCACCCCGCCTTTCAGCGCCGCCTCGCAGAGCTTGAGGTTCAGGCGCTGGCCCTTGAAACGACGCTCCTGCGCATCGTCGCCTCGGGCGGCGGCGAGGAGGGCGAGGCCAACCCGGTTTCGTCGATCCTCAAGCTGCGCGGATCCGAACTGCAGCAGGCGACGGCCGAACTCCTTCTCGACGTTGCCGGCCCCGCAGCCCTCGTCTGGCCCTACGGGCCGGGTGAGGGGGCGCCGCTCTGGGGCGCAGATGCGGCGCCGACCTATTTCAACCTGCGCAAGCTGTCGATCTACGGCGGCGCGAACGAGATCCAGCGCACCATCGTGGCGCGGTCGATCCTGGGGCTTTGACGATGGATTTTTCGCTGAACTCCGAACAGATCCTGCTCAAAGACACGGTCACCCGATTCCTGGGCGCCCATAGCCCATTCGAAAGCCTCGCCGCGGCGCGTGCCGAACCGTTCGGCTGGCGGTCCGGGGTCTGGCAGGGCATGGTCGAGCTTGGCCTCGCCGGATTGCCCTTCGCGGAAGACGACGGCGGGTTTGGCGGCGGACCTGAGGAGGTCATGATCGTCATGGAAGCGCTCGGCGCCGCGCAGCCGCCCGAGCCCTATCTGACGACGGCCATTCTCGGCGGTACGATCCTGAAATCCGCGAGCGAGAGCGCTCGTGCCGGCCTGATCGGCCAGATCGCGGAGGGCACGCTGCGCCTGGCCGTCGCCTGGCAAGAGGCGGCGACGCGCTGGTCAGCCGACGAGATCACGGCTTCGGCCGAGCCGAGCGGCAGCGGTTTCCTTTTGAGCGGGCGCAAGGCCTTCGTGCTCGATCTCGCCGGGGCGAGCCATGTCGTCATCGCAGCGCGGCTCGGCGCCGGGCTCGGTCTGTTTCTGGCGGCGGCCGACAGGCTGACGGGCCGCACCACCGGCTACGCGACGCCGGATGGTCGGCGCGCCGGGGACATCGACCTTGGCGGGCTCTGGCTCGAGGCGGACGCGCTGATTGTGGCGCCTGACGAGGGGGGCGAGGTCCTGTCGCGTGCGCTCGACGCGGCAGCGGCGGCTTTGGCTTGCGAGGCTGTCGGGGCGATGCAGGCGGCGCTCGATCTGACGGTGGAGTACCTCAAGACCCGCAAGCAATTCGGCGTCCCCATAGGGTCCTTCCAGGCCCTGCAACATCGCGCTGCGGATATGTTCGTGGCGTTGGAGCAGGCCCGGTCCATGGCGATGCGGGCGATCATGGCGCAATCCAGCCTGCCGTCCGAGGCTTCGGCCCGCGAAATCGCGGCCGCCATGGTCCAGATCATCGACGCGAGCCGCTACATTGGTCAGCAAGCCGTTCAGCTCCATGGCGGCATTGGTATGACCGAGGAATACCGCCTTGGCATTCTGTTCCGGCGGCTGACAATGATCGGGCGGCTCTTCGGCGACCGGGATCACTTCCTCGACCGGCTGGTCGCAGGCCCGTCCCTTCTAGAGCGCATTGAGCCCTGAACGGAGCTTGTCCAGAAGTTGAACCAGATCGATCGCTTCTTCACGACCCAGGTCCTTCAAGGCATCGACGTAGAAGCCGCCGATCACCTTTTGCATTTCGCCCCAGACGACGACGCCCTCGGACGACAGCCGGATCAGTTTGCTTCGCCCGTCGCTCGGGTCGCGGACGCGCTCGATCAGGCCGCGCGTTTCGAGGCGTTCAAGAACGACCGTAAGGTTCTGGCGGCTGAGCAGGAGAAATTCGGTGAGGTCCTTTACCGACATGCCTTGCTCGGCGATCTTGGGACGGGCGAGCGCCCCGAGAACGGCCCATTGCTGGGTCGTGGCGCCGTAGTCGGACACGTAGCGCGTGCCATGTTTATGCATCAGGTTCGAGCACTGATAGAGCCGGAAGAAAAGCCGGTTCGCGAGGTCGAAATCCGCGGTGTCGGCAAAGAGGGCAGTGAGTTTCGGGGCGTTCATCTCGGGTCTCCGGCACGGACGTGCGCTTTGAGGAAATGTATCAAGTATTTGCTGGATATTCCAACTGTTACTGGAGATTTCACGGTCTCCAGAATCGCGGAGGATTTGTGACATGACGGCAATGCAGGCAGTTTGGCTGACAGGCCACGGCGGCAACGAGGTGGTGCGCGTCGGAGAGCGGCCTACCCCCTCGGGGTCAGCGGGGGAAGTGCTCGTGCGCATTCACGCCGCGGGCCTCAATAGGGTTGACCTCTATATGCGCAACAGCGGTGCGGGCATCCGGCACAGCCTGCCGCTTGTCATGGGCCTCGATGGCGCGGGCACGGTTCTGGAGGCTGAGCCGGGCTCTGGCTTTGAACCCGGGGACAGGGTGGTTATCCATCCGGGTGTCAATTGCGGCCATTGCGAGTTCTGCAGGGTGGGGCAGACCGTCCTCTGCACCTCGATGCGGCTTATGGGGGAGCATATCGACGGCACGCTGGCCGAGGTCGTCAGCGTTCCTTCCCCGAACCTCTTTCCGATACCGACGGGCTGGAGCTTTGCGGAGGCGGCCGCGGTGAGCGTCGGGCATTTGACGGCGTGGCGCATGCTTCACACCCAGGGCGGCCTGCGGCCCTGGGAAACGGTCTTGATTTTCGGCATCGGTGGCACGGTCTCTCTGGCCGCGCTGCAACTGGCCAAGCTTGCCGGGGCGCGCGTCATTGTCACGAGCCGCGATCCCGAAAAGTCGAAAAGGGCCCTGAGCATGGGCGCCGACGATGCGATCACCGGCACCGCTGGCATCGCGTCCCAAGTGTTGGAGATGACGGGAGGCAGGGGCGTCGATCTGGTGATCGAGAACGTCGGCGAGGCCGTCTGGCCCGAAGCGCTGAAATCGCTGGTGCGGGGCGGGCGCATTGTGACCTGCGGAGCGACCACAGGCTCGGCGCCGTCGGCAGATCTACAGCGCATGTTCATACGCCAGCTTCGCGTGATCGGATCGACGCACGGGACGCTGGGCGAGTTCGCGGATCTGCTGGCGATGCTGGGGCGGTCCACGATCCGGCCGGTGATCGACAGCCGCTTCGCAATGGCCGACGTCCATGCGGCCCTGAACCGGCTCGAGTCCGGACAGCAGTTCGGAAAAGTTGCGGTCGAAGTGGTGCCGGACTGAATTTCTGGTTGATCGAAATCCATGAATGAATAATCATTTAGTGACGGAGGAAGTCGAATCGCCAGGTTCGACCAGGAGGGGAGGGGATCGCTTTGACGATTCTGCAGCGGCAGATTTTTGCCGAGCATCACGAGATGCTTCGCGATACCGCGCGGCGGTTTTTTGAAACCGAAGTCGCTCCCCATCACTCCGAATGGGAAAAGGCCGGCGTCGCCCCGCGTTCCGTCTGGAAGAAGGCCGGCGAGACGGGACTGCTCTGCGTGACGCTGCCTGAGGAATACGGCGCGGCGGGCGTGGACCGGATCGCCTCGGCGATCCTGATCGAGGAACAGGCGCGGCTTGGCCTGTCGGGGCCGGGGTTTTCCACGCATTCTGACATCGTCGCGCCCTATATCCTGAATTACGGGACGGAAGCGCAAAAGGCGCAGTGGCTGCCGGGTATGGTCGCTGGCGAGCTGATCGGCGCGATCGTTCTGACGGAGCCGGGTGCCGGCTCGGACCTCAGATCGATCCGGACGCATTATCGGCGCGAGGGCGATGAGATCGTCCTGAACGGGCAGAAGACCTTCATCACCAATGGGCAATGTGCCGACCTGCTTGTCGTTGCGGCGAAATCCGGCGACCCGGCGGCAACGAAGGAGCTGACGCTCGTCGTGGTAGAGGCCAGTCGCGCCGGGGTGAGCCGGGGGCAGAACTTCCACAAGATCGGCATGAAGGCGCAGGACACGTGCGAGCTTTTCTTCGACAATGTCCGGTTGCCTGCCGCGAGCATCCTCGGAGAGGAGGGGCGCGGGTTTCCGCTCTTGTCGAAGGAGCTTGCCTGGGAACGGTTGCAGATCGCCATCGGCGCCGTCGCGACATCGGCCGCCGCTCTGGAATGGACCAAGGAATATACGCGCGAGCGCAAGGCCTTCGGCACGCCGATTGCCGATTTTCAGAACACCCGGTTCCGCCTCGCAGAGATCAAGACCGAGATCGAGATTGCGCAGGTCTTCATCGACCGCTGTCTGTCCGAGGTGAACGAAGAAAGGCTCGACGTGACCGTCGCGGCGATGGCGAAATACTGGTGCACGGAGCTCATGGGGCGGGTGCTGGACCAGTGCCTGCAGCTGCACGGCGGCTATGGCTACATGTGGGACTATCCGATCGCCCGGGCCTGGGCGGACGCCCGCGTCCATCGCATCTACGGCGGTTCGAACGAGATCATGCGCGAGCTAGTCGCACGAAGGCTCTGAGCAGCGATTTTTTCGAAAATTCATGAATGACGGCTCATTCAAAGAGGGGGTGATGGGCATGTTTGTCGAAGTTGAGACCGGATCAGGGGGAGGGGCGCGATGATTGTCAATGCGCTCAATGGTCTGGTCTACGGCAGCCTACTGTTCGTTCTCGCGTCGGGCCTCGTGCTCGTCTACGGGCTGCGGCGCGTGGTGAACTTCGCGCATGGCGCGTTCTACATGCTCGGGGCCTACATCGGCTATAGCGTCGCGGTCCACGCCGGTTTCATTCCGGGGATCATCGCGGCGGCGGCAGCCCTGATCGCGGTGGGCGTGGCGCTCGACCTCGTTGTCTTTCGCAAGCTTGCCGACCGGGATCCCCTGGTGACCGTGCTGGTGACTTTCGGCGTGCTGCTGATCCTTGAGGATTTCGTGCGCACTGTCTGGGGGACTGGTAACTACGCGATCGACCCGCCGGCGCTTCTGTCGGGCGTTGTCCAGATCGCAGGCGCGCCCTTCCCGATCTACCGCCTCTTTATTGTGCTCGCGAGTGCGCTGATGGCGGGCGGCATGGTGATCTGGCTCCGCTACAGTCGTTCGGGCCTTTGGGTGCGTGCGGCCAGCCACTCTCCGGCGGTGGCGGCGATGTGCGGGGTTCGTACCAATGTCCTCGGTCCGCTCGTCGTCGGACTGGGCGCGGCCTTCGCCGGGGTCGCGGGGATCGTGGCTGCGCCGTTTTTGTCGCTCAACCCCTCGATGGGGGCGGAGATCCTCGTCCTGTCCTTCGTCGTCTCGGTGATCGGAGGGCTGGGCAGCTTCGGCGGCGCGTTCATCTCGGCCATGATCCTCGGTCAGGTGCAGGCCTTCGGGATCGTCTACTTGCCCGAGATGGCGGCGCTGCTGCCCTTCCTTCTGATGGCGCTCGTCCTGGTGGCCCGGCCGCAGGGCATTCTTGGAAAGAAGGTGTAGGCCATGGCGAACCCGAGCATGACCCATTCCTTCCGCGATAGTCCGGTTTTGCGTCCCTCCGGCCTGATTGTCCTCGCGCTCGTGGCGGCGCTGGTCGCGATCATGACGATGACCGGCTCGCGGATCACGCTCAGCCTCTTTGCGCAGGCGGCGATCATCTCGATCATGGCGCTGTCGGTCGGCTTCCTGGCACGCACCGCCGATCTCATCAGCTTTGGCCATGCCGCGCCCTTCGGGCTGGGGGCCTACGGGACGGCGCTGATCTTTCGCCACGGCATTCCGGCCGAGCTCGGCATCCTGCTCGTGCTGCTCGCGGTCTTCGCGCTCTTCTTCGTGATGGGCCTCGTCGTCGGCAAGCTGAACGGCATCGCCTTCTCGATGCTCACCCTCGCGCTCGGGCAGTTCTTCTTCGTCGCGGTGTCGAAGCTGCGGGCGATCACGTCCGGCGCCGACGGGATGAATGTCTCGGTGCCCTCGTCGCTCTTTGGCCTGCCTGGCCGGACCTTCCAGACGCCGGACGGAATGCTCGTCATCGCCTCGGTCGTTCTCGCCGCGCTGGTGATCGCGATCTACCTCTTCGAGGCGACGCGCACCGGGCGGCTCGCCATGGGCGTGCGCGAGAATGAGGAGCGGGTGCTCTTCCTCGGCTACCGGACCAAGCTGCTCAAGGCCGCCGTGCTGGCGACCTCGGCGACGATCGCGGGTGTCTCGGGGGTGCTCTTCGCGCTCTACCAGGGCTTCGTGTCGCCCGAGATCATGCATTGGTCCTTCTCCGGCAATGCCCTCATCATGGCGATCCTCGGCGGGTCGCTCGCGGTCTGGGGGCCGGTCGCGGGCGCCCTCGTCTTCTTCTTCCTCAGGGAATGGCTGTCGGACCTCACCGAGCATTGGCACTCGGTCCTCGGCGCAATCCTGATCGCGGTCACCGTGGCCTGGCCGGGCGGCGTGACGGCGCTGGCAAAGGTCGTGCGCGCCCGTCTGACCGGCCGCAAGCAGGGGGAGGCGGGGAAATGAGCTTTCTGTTCCGCTGCGAAGACATCGGCAAGACTTACGGCGGCGTCGTCGCGCTGAAGGATGTGAGCATCGGGCTCGAGAGCGGTCAGGTCCATGGCCTGATCGGGCCGAACGGCGCGGGCAAGTCCACCTTCATCGACGTGGTGTCCGGCAAGACCCCCGGTCTCGGCAAGGTGTTCTTCGAGGACCGCGAGATCACCGGGATCGGCCCTTCGGCGATGCGCCGGATGGGGATCTCGCGCAGCTTTCAGCGCACGTCGATCTTTCCGGCGCTGACCGTGCGCGACCAGCTGGAACTGGCCAGCCACGGCGCCGGGGGCGGCCATACCGGAGAGCTGGTGGAGATGCTGGGTCTCGGCGCGGTGCTCGAAACCGAGGCGGAAGAGATCAGCTATGGCCAGCAGCGCCTCGTCGATCTCGCGCTCGCGCTCGTCGGCAACCCGCGGGTTCTTTTGCTGGATGAACCCGCCGCCGGCCTGTCCTCGCAGGAATCCGCCGCGATGGCGGTTCATCTGGAGGAAATCGCAGAGCGCTGGAACGTCGCGGTGCTTCTGGTCGAGCACGACATGGATGTGGTGTTCCGGGTCTGCAAGGTCCTGACGGTGCTCGCCTCGGGCCGGTTCCTCGTCCAGGGCGCGCCCGCCGATCTCAGGAACAACCCGGCCGTCATCGAGGCCTATTTCGGGAGCACGGCATGACCACGCCCCTTCTTGAACTCAAGGGTGTCAACGCCTTTTACGGCTCGGCGCATGTGCTGCAGGGGGTCGACCTGACGGTGCTGCCCGGTGAGCGTGTCGCCGTCGTGGGCCGCAACGGCGTCGGCAAGACCACGATCGTCAACACGCTTCTGGCCATTGCCGCGATGCGGGGCGGGTCCGTGCATATGCGGGGCGAGCCGCTGCCGAAGCTTGCCGGCCACACGGCCGCGGCGCATGGGATCGCGGTGGTGCCGCAGGGGCGGATGATCCTGCCAAACCTGTCGATCGAGGAAAACCTCAAGCTCGGCGCGGCGCTGAGGCGCCCCGGGGAATGGACGCTCGACCGGGTCTACAGCCTTTTCCCGATCCTCGCGGAGCGGCGGCACACGCCGGGCACCGCGCTCTCGGGTGGGCAGCAGCAGATGCTGGCCATCGGCCGCGCGCTGATGGGCAACCCTGACCTCATGATCCTCGACGAGCCGTCCGAGGGCCTCGCTCCGGTGATCGTCGACGAGATGGAAAAGCTTCTGCGGGATCTGGCCGAAACCGGCGTCGCGATCCTGCTGATCGAACAGCACCTGCGCCTCGTGCTCGACCTCGCTGAACGGTTCTACGTCCTGTCCAAGGGGCGCGTGGCCGAGACGGGGCTGATGAAGGATGTGGACCGGGAAAGCTTGCAGGCCCGGATCATGCACTGAGCCGGCCCGCCGAAGGAGAGGCGGGCCAAGAGTATCAACAGCGGAGGAGAACCAGAATGTTGATGAAGAGACGGACAATGATGGTGGGTGGAACCGCGCTTGCCCTCGCGCTTTCGGTCGCCGGCGGCGCGATGGCGGAAGGCGAGGCGCTGAAGCTCGGTATTCCGACCTCGCGCACGGGTCCCTACACGGTGCTCGGCGATCAGGTCGTCCGCGCCGTGGAATTCGCCGTCGAGGAGGCGAATGCCAAGGGCGGTGTCGCGGGCCATCCGGTCGAGATGAAGATCGGCGACACCGAGGGCAACCCCGACGCCGGGCGCCGCGCCGCCGAAGAGCTGGCGCTGGGCGGCTACAACGTCCTCACCGGCACGATCTCGTCCGCGGTGGGCCTTGCGATCGCCTCGCAGCTTGACCGCTGGGACGCGATGTATGTCTCGGTCGTGAACAAGAGCCCCAAGCTCACCGGCGACAGCTGCCATCCGCGCATGTTCCGCGCCAACCATTCGGACGGCATGGACCTTGCCATCGTGAAGCCCTGGCTGGCCGAACAGGAAGAGGCGGACTGGTCGATCATCGCGGCCGACTATGTCTGGGGCCGCGGCTCGGGCGATGCCTTCAAGGCGGTGGCCACCGATCTTGGCAAGAACATCAAGGTCGAAGTGTTCCCGCCGCTCGGCACCACCGACTTCGCGCCCTACATCACCCAGCTTCGCGACAGCGGCGCCAAGGGGATCTGGGTCGCGCTGGCCGGGGCCGATGCGATCAACTTCGCCAAGCAGGCCAAGCAGTTCGGCCTGACTGACCAGGTCAAGATGTTCGGCCACAACTTCGTCGTGGACCAGACCCTCGCGACCGTCGGCGCGGACGGCGTCGGTGTCTGGGGCAACGTCAACTACACGGCCGCCATCGACACGCCCGAGAACACGGCCTTCGTCGAGGCCTGGACCGCCAAGTTCGGCACTCCGCCCACCAACTACGAGGGCGAGACCTACGCCGGTCTTCAGGCGATCTTCGGCGCGGTCGAGAAGGCCGGCAGCGTGGCCCCGGGCGACATCTCGGCAGCCTTCGCCGGGCTAACCGTCGGGACCGTCTTCGGTGAGGTCACGATGCGCGCCGAGGACCACCAGCTGGGCCTGCCCAACTATCTCGGCCGGGCGGTGGCGAAGGACGGCGGCGCGGCCATCGAGGTCGTGCAGTCCTATGGTCCGGACGTGGCGGTGCCCGCGGCCGATCCGGCCTGCAAACTGTAAGAAGGCTCTGGTCCCATGCGCATCCTCCTCACCGGATCCAGCCGCGGTATCGGCCGCGCGATCGCCGACCGTCTCGCGCGGGGCGGCAACGCGCTGGCGCTTTGCGCGTCGCGGCCATCGTCCGAACTGGACGACGTCGTCGCGGCCTCCCGCACGGCGGGGGCCGAGGCGGTCGGCCTCAGCGGCGATCTTGGTGAGGCGGGCACGGCCGAACGCATCGTCGCACAGGCGCATGCGGCGCTCGGCGGTCTCGACGCTGTCATTTCGAACGCCGGCATCGCGATTGCGGGCCGGTTGACGGACAGTCCCGAGGCGGACTGGGACCGGGTCTTCAACGTGAACGTGCGCGGCGCGTGGCTTCTGGCCCGCGCCGCCCACCCCCATCTTGCCGCGTCGAGAGGGAGCTTCCTCGCGGTCGCCTCGATGTCGGGGATCGAACCCTATCCCGGCACGGGGGCCTACAGCGCCTCCAAGGCCGCACTCATCATGATGGTGCGCACGCTCGCGCTGGAATGGGCCGCTTCCGGGGCGCGCGCCAACTGCGTGTCGCCCGGGCTCTTCCTCTCGGCCATGACCGCGCCGATCTACGCCGACCCCGAGAAGAAAGCGGCACGCGAAGCGCTGGTCCCGATGCACCGTATCGGCGATCCTGCACGGGATTTCGCGGGGCTGGTGGAGTTCATGATCTCTGCCGATGCCGGCTACATCACCGGGCAGAACGTGCTCGCCGATGGCGGCCTGATCGGCTCGATCCACGCCCAGATTTCCGGACGGCCGCAATCGGGGAACATCAGATGACCCTCTTTCCCGCACCCGATCCCGCACGCGCCGCGCTTTATCGCGCGCGGGGGGACTGGCGTGACGACACGATCCCGGATCTGATCCTGGCCGCCGCGGCGCGCCATCCTGACAAGATCGCGGTGCGGGACGCTTCGGGCGCGGCGCTCAGCTATGGTGAGCTGGTCGGGCAGTCGGCAAGACTTGCCGCCACGCTTGCCGACAATGGCGTCGGCCCGGGCGAGGTGGTGACCGTGTGCCTGCCGAACTGGTGCGGCACCGTGACGGTTTTCCTTGCCGTCCTGCGGCTTGGCGCCGTGATCAATCCGGTGCCCGTCACCTATGGCCGGGCCGACCTCGTCCATGCGCTCGCGACCTGCGACAGCCGTGTTCTCGTCCTGACGGACCGCTTCCGCAGTGCCGATTTCCGCGCCATTCTCGGCGAAATACCCGCCGAACAGATGCGGGGCCGTGCTGTCCTGATGCTCGGCGACGACCCCGCGCCGGGCACCATCGGATGGGACGCGGCGCTGTCCGCCGCGCCGATCCCCGACGCGCAGATTGGCGCTGACGCTCCGGCGGCGGTGCTGTTCACATCGGGGACCGAGTCGCGCTCCAAGGGCGCGGTCCATACCCACAACACCATCCTTTTCGGCGAACGGGCGCTGGCCGCCGCGCTCGAGGCCGGTGAGGGCGACGTCGCCTTCATGGCCTCCCCGATTTCGCACACCACCGGCTTCATGCACGGGTTCGTCATGAGCCTGACCACCGGCGGCACCCTGTCTCTGCTCGATGTCTTCAAGGGGACCACCGCCGCCCGGCAGATGGCCGCGCATGGCGCGACCTGGACCATGGGGGCGACACCCTTCCTTGCGGACATCTCCGAGGCTGTCCGGGCCGAACGGATCGAGATGCCCGCGTTCCGCTATTTCCTCTGCGGCGGCGCCCCGATCCCCGAGGCATTGGCGCGCGCCGCGACCGATGCGGGCTTTCGCGTCCTGTCGATATACGGCGCGACGGAAAGCCCGCCCCATACCATGGTGCATCCCGCTGACCCGGTGGAAAACGCCTGGACGACGGATGGCCGCCCCTTTCCCGGGATTGAAGTGCGCATCGTGGGCGACGACGGCCGCGATTGCCCGGTGGGAGAGCCAGGCGAGGAATGGTCGCGCGGGCCGAACACCTTCCTCGGCTATCTTGGCGAGCCCGAGTTGACGGCCCGGGCGCTGGATGGCGACGGCTGGGTCCATTCGGGCGATCTTGCGCGGCGCCTGCCGGACGGCTCGCTCCGCATCACGGGCCGGTTGAAAGAGATCATCGTGCGCGGCGGCCAGAACATCTCGGTGCGCGAGGTCGAGGATTATCTCGTAGCCCACCCCGCGATCCGCCGTGCGGCCGTCGTCGGGATCCCGCATCCCCGGCTGGGCGAGACGGGCTGCGCCGTCGTCGTGACCGAAGCGGGGGCCTCGGTCGGGCTGGAGGATCTGGCCGCGTATCTGGTCAGCAAGGGCGTGGCGAAGTTCAAGCTTCCCGAACGGCTGGAGGTCTGGCCGGAGCTGCCGATGAACCCCTCGGGCAAGATCCAGAAATTCATCATCCGCCAGCGGCTGGCGGAGCAAGACGAAAGGACGCAAGCATGATCCGCTATTCCTCCGCCGACGGCATCGCGACGCTGACGCTGTCGCGCCCGCCGGTCAATGCGATCGACGCGGCGTTCGTGGCCGCCTTCACCGGGGCGCTCGATCGGGCCGAGGCCGAGGCGGTGACGGTTCTGATGATCCGGTCCGACCAGAAGTGCTTTTGCGCGGGGGCGGACCTTTCCCAGATCGCCGCCTATTTCGACGACCCCAAGGGCGTCGCGGCGATGTCGGACTATGTGAAATCCCTGCACGTCATCTATGACCGGCTGGAGGCTTTTCCGGCGATCACGCTGGCGGCCATCGACGGGCCGGCGCTGGGCGGCGGGCTGGAGATGGCGCTGGCCTGCGATCTTCGCGTGGCCACGACCCGCGCCAAGCTCGGCCTGCCCGAGGCGCGGGTCGGTATGATCCCCGGTGCCGGCGGGACGCAGCGGCTGACACGGCTCTGCGGGCCGGGCGTCGCGGCGCGCATCATCCTTGGCTGCGAGATCGTGGACGGGGCGGAGGCGGCGCGCCTCGGCATCGTCCAGTGGAGCTGCCCGCCCGAGGCGCTCGACGCCGAGGTCGCGGCAATCGCCGGGCGGGTCGCAGGATTGTCGCGGCAGGCGCTCCTGCTCTCGAAGGATTGCATCGCGGCCTATGACGACCCCGCCCGAGACGGCTTCGCGCGCGAACTCGACGCGCCGGGGCTGCTGATCCCGACCGAAGAGGCCCGGAGCCGCGTCCTCAACTTCTTTCAACGCAAGGCGGGCTGAGGCCCGCGATCCAACAACGGAGAGACCCATGAACTTCAAGGGCAAGACCATCCTCGTCACAGGTGCCGCGTCGGGCATCGGGCATGCCTGTGCGGCCGCCTTCGCCGAGGCGGGCGGCACGGTCATCCTGACCGACATCAACGAAACCGCAGGCGAGGCGGCGGCCAAGGCGCTGCCGGGTGCCGTCTTCATGAAGCTCGACGTCACCTCGCGCGAGGACTGCGACGCGCTGGCGGGGCGCGTCGAGAAGGAGCTTGGCCGCCTCGACGTTCTTGTGAACGCCGCCGGTTGGGACATCATCCAGCCCTTCATGGAGAACACGCCGGACTACTGGGCCAAGATCATGGCGATCAACTTCATGGGGCCGGTGCAGCTGACCCGGGCCATGCTGCCGCTGCTGATCGACAGCGGTTCGGGCCGGATCGTGAACGTCGCCTCGGACGCAGGCCGCGTCGGTTCGTTCGGCGAGACGGTCTATGCCGGCGCCAAGGGCGGCATCATCGCCTTCACCAAGAGCCTCGCGCGCGAGATGACGCGCAAGCAGATCCGCGTGAACTGCATCTGTCCGGGCCCGACCGACACGCCGCTTTTCGCCTCGCAAAGCGAGAAGATGCAGGAAGCGCTGAAGAACGCGATCCCGATGAAGCGCGTCGCCAAACCCTCCGAGGTCGCCGACGGCGTTCTCTACTTTGCCTCGGACAGGTCGAGCTTTGTCACCGGGCAGGTGCTGTCGGTCTCCGGCGGCCTGACCATGGTCGACTGAGGCGGGGCAGGCGGCATGGCACGGAAAGAGAAGACCACGACCCTGAAGGAGGCCGTTTCGGCGCATGTGCGTCCGGGAGACACGCTTTGCTTCGGGTTCACCCACAACCGCAGCCATGCCGCGGCCTATGAGGTCGCGCGCCAGTTCCGCGATACGAAGTCGCTGACCCTCGTCGCGACGGGGCTTCTGGAATACGCCTCGGTCCTCGTCGCGGCCGGGGCGGTCCGCCGCCTTGAGAGCGCGTTCGCGGGCAACACCTATCCCGCGCCGGCGCCCGCGCGGGTGTTGCAAGAGAGCTTCGCGGCCGATCCCGACAGCGATCCCGACTGGACCAATCTCACCATGACGCTGCGCCTGATGGCCGGGGCCATGGGCTGGCCCTTCGTGCCGGTCAACAGTCTGGCCGGGTCCGACCTCTGGCGCTCCGAGGGGCGTGCTTTCGTCAAGGACCCGTTCGGGGGAGCGGATCAGGCCGTCATCCCGGCGCTGGTGCCGGACGTCGCCTTCCTTCATGCGCCGATTGCCGATACCGAAGGCAACGTGATCGTCCACGGGCCTGACGCCGAAGAAAGCTGGGCAGCTTTTGCCGCCCGGAAGGTGATCGTCACGGCCGAGCGCGTGGTCACCCCAGACCAGCTGCGCGCGCTCGGTCCCCGTCAGGGCATTCCAGGCCACCTCGTCTCGGCTGTGGTCGAGGCCCCGTTCGGCGCCCATCCGCAGGGCCAGTTCGTCTGGTCCGAAGAGGAAGGCGTCGCCTCCTACGCCGAGGATTACGAGTTCCGCCAGAACCTGCGGAAGCTGTCGCGCGACCCCGACGCGCTCAGGGCCTGGGTTGAGGACTGGGTTTTCGCGACCGATCACAACTCCTATCTGTCGCGGCTGGGGACCGGGCGGCTCAACAGCCTGCGCGACCGCGCCGTCTCTCCGGTCGCCGCCACGCCGCGCGATCCGAATGCCCCGGTCTCGGCCGAAGAATGCGCGGCGGTCCTGGCCATGCGCATGGCCGAGGCCCGCGCGGTCGAGGGAAGGGCAGAGAGCTTCTTCGCCGGGATTGGCCTGTCGCACCTCGCCGCCTGGGGCGCCGAACGCCGCTGCCGCGCGCGCGGGCTCGACGTCGCGCTCATCGCCGAGACCGGCATGGTCGGGTTCCGCCCCGTGACCGGCGATCCCTACCTTTTCAACCGCCCCAACGCCGCCTCGTCGCGCTTCCACGCTTCGTTCCTGAAGACACTCGGGGTTCTTGCCGGGCCGCGCGCCAAACGGTGCCTGTCGCTGCTCGCCGCGGGGCAGATCGACGCCCGCGGTTTCATCAACTCGTCCCGCGCGGGCGATGGCCGGCTGATCGTCGGTTCGGGTGGGGCGAACGACCTTGCTGGGGGCGCCTCCGAGGTGATGATCGTGATGCCGTTGAAGCCCGGCCGCTATGTGGACCGGCTGCCTTTCACCACCTCGCCGATCCGCCACCTCGCCGGGGTCGCCACCGATCTTTGCTGGCTGGAACGCGGCGCCGATGGCGCGCTGGAGGTGGCGGGCATCGTCGCCAGCCCCGGCGCAGAAGGCGACGTGCGCGGCGCAATCGACGCCGCGACGGGCGGCCGGCTGCGGTTCCGCGCCAAAGTGATCCGACACGATCCCCCCGCGCCCGAGGAGATCGTGCTTTTACGCGGGTTCGACCCGGCCCGCGTCATTCTCGGTTGAACGACAAACGAAGGAGAGAACGACCCATGGAATATACCGACGTCCTTTACGAGGTGAGCGAGGGCATCGCCACGATCACCATCAATCGCGCCGACCGGCTGAACTGCTTCCGCGGCCGCACGATCGAAGAGCTGATCCACGCCTTCAAGCGCGCCTGGGCCGACAAGAAGGCCGGCGCGGTGATCCTGACGGCGGCGGGCAGCAAGGCCTTCTGCGTGGGCGGCGACCAGAAGGAGATGGCCGAAAAAGGCACCTACGGCACGTCGGAAAACGGCCTTTGGGAAATCGACGACCTGCATATGGTCATTCGCAATATCCCCAAGCCCGTGATTTGCGCGGTGAACGGCTATGCCATCGGCGGCGGCCATGTGATCCATGTCATCTGTGACGTCACCATTGCCGCCGACCACGCGAAATTCGGCCAGGCCGGCCCGCGCGTCGGCTCGTTCGATGCCGGCTGGGGGTCGGCCTATCTCGCCCGGACGGTGGGCGAAAAGCGCGCGCGGGAAATCTGGTTCTTCTGCCAGCAGTACGACGCGCAGACGGCGCTTCAGTGGGGACTCGTCAACAAGGTCGTGCCCGCCGACAAGCTGATGGAAGAGGCACGCGCCATGGCCGCGCAGGCGGTGGCGCTCAGCCCCACGGCGCTCAAGTTCCTCAAGCACGCCTTCAACGCCGACAGCGCCCATATCTTCGGGCAGGTCAAGATGGCGGCGGACGGGCTGGCGAGCTTCGTCAATTCGGAAGAGGCGTCTGAGGGGCGCGATGCGTTCCTTGAAAAGCGCAAGCCCGACTTCGAGCGGTTCCGCTGATGTCAGGCGCCGCGAGCCATATCCGGCGCGTCGCGCTGGTTACGGGGGCAGGGGCGGGCATTGGCCTTGCCACGGCGACCCGGCTCGCGGCCGACGGCTATCTTGTCGCGGTCAACGACCTTGATGCGGACGCGGCGGAAGAGGTGGCACGCGAGCTTGGACCCGGCCATGTCGCGGTGCCCGGCGATGTCGCCTCCGAGGCTTCGGCCGAGGGCATCGTCGCCGGGACGGTCGCGCGTTTCGGCCGGCTTGACGTATTGGTGAACAACGCCGGGATCGGGGATGGTGCCCTCCCGGCGCTGGAACAAACGGCCGAACGGTTTCGCCGCACTCTGTCGGTGCATGTCGACGGCTGTTTCCTGATGTCCCGGGCGGCGGCCTGGGCGATGATCGCGCCGACCTCCGCCTCCCGGGGGGGCGCGATCATCAACCTTTCGTCCATCGCGGGGCAGGCGGCGATCCCGAACCGCATCGGCTATGCCGCGGCGAAGGGGGCGGTCGCGATGATGACCAAGGTGCTGGCCTGCGAATGGGCCGCCCAGGGCATTCGCGTGAATGCGGTCGCGCCGGGCTACGTGCGCACCGATCTTGTCGATGCGCTCATCCGGGACGGAAAGCTGGACGAACGGGGGATTCTCGCCCGGACCCCGATGCGCCGCCTTGCGCGGCCCGGCGAAATCGCGGCGGCGATCGCCTTTCTCGCCGGGCAAGACGCATCGTACATCACGGGCACCGTGCTTTCGGTCGACGGCGGATATCTGGCCTATGGCGCACCTTTCGATACCGCCGAAACCGGCATAGCATCCGAACCTCAGGGGATCGCGCAGCCCGCGTCAGTCGTTCCGGGACCGTCCTCGCAACAAGGCAGTGGAGCGCAGGGATGATTGAGACCAACGTCACATCGCATGTCGAGGACCCGGAGCTGGTCGACCGGCGGAGGAAGCAGATCGTCGCGGCGGCGACCAAGCTGTTTTCGGAGGCGGGGTTCTACAAAACCACGATCAAGGACATCGCCAAGCTCGCCGGGGTGAGCCCGGGCCTTGTCTATCTGTACGTCCGGGAAAAAGAGGACGTCCTGCTTCTGGTGCTGCTTCAGGTCGTCGACGCCTATGCGCGCGAAATTCCGAGTGCCATCGAAGGGGTGACGGATCCGCTCGAACGGCTGATCCGGGCCGTCGATGCCTATTGCCGGGTGGTGGACCGGCACAGGTCGGCGACGGTGCTTGCCTACCGGTCCACCAAATCCCTGTCGCCCGAACGCAGGCTTCTGATCCAGGAGCGGGAGGTCGCGACCAACTCGATCATCTCGGAGGCGCTTCAGGGCTGCATGGAAGAGGGACTTGTGCGGCCGGTGAACGTCGATGTGCTGACCTATCAGCTCGTTCTCGTCGCCCATGGCTGGGCGCTGAAAAGCTGGTTCTTCAAGTCTCGGCTGACACTCGAGGAATATATCCGCAGCAGCATCGACATCGTGCTTGGCGGCGTCCTGACCGAGGACGGGCAGGTGCGCTGGCAGGCGGCGGACATCTAGGGGGCGGGACCGCATCAGGCATGGACACGTTGCAAGACACCGATCTTCTCGCCCGCCGGGTTGAAACCCTGCTGCGCGCCGACACGTTCTCGGCGACGCTGGGCATCCGCCTGCATGCGGTGCGCCCGGGCCATTCGGTCGTGTCCATCGCGGTGACGCCTGAGGCGATGAATTGCCACGGCAGCGCCCATGGCGGCGCGGTCTGGACGCTGGCCGATCTCGCCTTCGGGTCCGCGGGCTATTACGACGGGCCGATCCTGACGACGGAATCGACGCTGACCTTCCTGCGCGCGACCCCGGGGGGCAGCCGGCTTTTCGCGCGAGCGACGCAGATCTCGCGGCGCGGCAAAAGCGGTGTCTTTCACATCGTCATGGGCGCGGACCTCGACGACGCGGAGGGCATCTTCGCCATCGGCCAGTTCGGCGGGCGCTGGGCGGGTCTGCCGCAAATGGAGCCCGCGCCCTATTCGCCCTTCGACCCTGCGCGCTATGAGGACAAGCCATGACCGTCACCTGTGAAATCGACAAAGGGGTTGCGCTGATCACCATCGACAACCCGCCGGTGAACGTGACCGGGCTTGCCGTGCGCAAGGACCTCATGTCCGCGCTGGATACCGCCGAGGCGGCGGGGGTGGAGCGCGTGATCCTGACTGGCGCCGGCCGGACCTTTGTCGCCGGCGCGGACGCGCGGGAATTCGACCTGCCCCCCGAGGCGCCGCATCTTCCCGACATCGTCGCCCGGCTGGAAGCCTTTCCGGCCCCCGTCATTGCGGCGATCAACGGCGCGGCGCTGGGTGGCGGTCTGGAACTTGCGCTCGGGAGCCGCATGCGTATCGCCGTGCCAGGGGTGGCGCTCGGCCTGCCGGAGGTGACGCTCGGCGTTGTGCCGGGCGCGGGCGGCACGCAGCGCCTGCCGCGCCTGATAGGGATCGCCCCGGCGCTGGGCCTGATCGCCGAAGGCAGGACTATCCGAGCCGAGGAGGCGCTGGAGCTTGGTCTCATCGACGCCGTGGAGGCGGACCCGGTCAGCGCAGCCCGGTCTCTTGCGCCCTCGGCGCTGACTGAACGGCCAGCCATAAGCGCGCTACCATTGCCACAGCCCGATGAGGCGGCCGTGGCAGAGGCGCGCGCGGCGGCCGGGAAGAAGCAGCGCGGGCAGGAGGCGCCGCCGATCGCGATCTCGCTTATTGCCGACAGCGCGCGGTTGCCGCTGGACGAGGGGCTCAGGGCCGAACGGGCGGCCTTTCTCGACCGGCGCGGCTCGGATCAGGCCGCCGCGCTGCGGCATGTCTTCTTTGCCGAGCGGGCGGCCGCGTCCCTCGGGCAGGACGGCGGGGTGGAGATCGCCACGGCTGTTGTGATCGGCGGCGGAACCATGGGC
This sequence comes from Paracoccaceae bacterium, assembly GCA_020446905.1. Taxonomy (GTDB): domain Bacteria; phylum Pseudomonadota; class Alphaproteobacteria; order Rhodobacterales; family Rhodobacteraceae; genus Albidovulum. Next base: position 22,205 of record JAGRDU010000057.1, read on the forward strand.
GCGGCGATTGCCTATGCACTAGCCCAGGTCGGCGTCACCGTGGCGCTCGTGGAAACCGATGCCGCCGCCGTGGAACGGGCGCGGGCGAACGTCGGCAAGCTCTATGCCGAGGCGGTCACGCGCGGCAAGATGACGGAGGCGGGGGCCGAGACGGCACTGGCCCGACGGCACAGCTTCCATGCCGGTTACGAGGGCCTGCCCCAGGCCGACATCGCCATCGAGGCGGTGTTCGAAAACCTCGACGTCAAGCGCGCGGTCTTTGCCGCGCTGTCGGCGGCCCTTGGCCCGGACACGATCCTTGCCACCAACACCTCGTATCTCGACCCCAACGCCATCGCCGAGGGCCTTGAAAACCCCGGCAGGTTCCTAGGGCTGCACTTCTTCTCGCCCGCGCATGTGATGAAACTGGTCGAGGTGATCCGCGCGAAGGACACCGCGCCGGAGACGCTCGCCACGGTCCTTCGCCTCACCCGGCGGCTGAAGAAGATCGCCGTCCGGGCCGGGGTGTGCGACGGGTTCATCGGCAACCGCATTCTGACGCGCTATCGCCAGATCTGCGATGTGATGCTGCTCGAAGGGGCGCTTCCGGCCGAGGTCGATGCCGCCATGCGCGGCTTCGGCATGGCGATGGGGCCGTATGAGGTGCAGGATCTTTCCGGTCTCGACATCGCCTATGCCAACCGCAAGCGGCTCGGCTGGGCGACGAAGCCGGGCCACCGCTACATCGCCATCGCTGACCGGATCGTGGACGAGACGGGGCGGCTCGGACGCAAGACCGGGGCGGGTTGGTATGATTACGAGGGGCGCACGCAGACGCCGTCGCCAGTCATCAACGCCATCGTCACGGCCGAAAGTTCCCGCGCCGGCATCCTGCGCCGTCCGTTTGCCGAGGACGAGATCGTCGCCCGCGCCACCGCCGCAATGGCGGCCGAGGGGCTCGCGATCCTGGACGAAGGCATCGCCGAAAGCCCGGCGGACATCGACCTCGTGCTGGTCCACGGCTACGGCTTTCCGCGCTGGCGCGGCGGACCGATGCACCAAGCCGAACGGCAGGGTCTGGCCGCGCTTCTGGGCCGGCTCGAAGCCTATGCCGCCGAGGACCCGCTTTCCTGGACCATACCCGAGATCCTGCGCCGTGCGGTAGCAACGGGCCAGCCGCTCGAGGACCTGACGAGGACATCATGATCGACGCCTTCATCTGCGACTACATTCGCACGCCCATCGGCCGCTACGGCGGCGCCCTCGCGAACCTGCGCGCCGACGATCTCGCCGCGATCCCGCTCGCCGCGCTTCTCTCGCGGAACCCGGGCCTCGACCCCGCCGCCGTCGAGGAAGTCTGGCTGGGCTGCGCCAATCAGGCCGGTGAAGACAACCGCAACGTCGCGCGCATGGCTGCGCTGCTCGCAGGGCTCGGCGAAAAAGTTCCGGGCTCGACCGTCAACCGCCTTTGCGGTTCCGGCATGGATGCGGTGACGATCGCCGCGCGCGCGATCAAGGCGGGCGAAGCGGACCTCATCATCGCGGGCGGCGTTGAATCGATGTCGCGCGCGCCTTTCGTGATGGGCAAAGCGGACACAGCCTTTTCGCGCAGCGCCGAAATCTTCGACACGACGATTGGCTGGCGCTTCGTCAATCCGCTCCTGAAGGCGCAGTACGGCATCGATTCCATGCCGGAAACGGCCGAGAACGTCGCCGAAGACTTCAACANNCAACCGCAACGTCGCGCGCATGGCCCTGCTGCTCGCCGGGCTGCCCCAGACCGTGCCGGGCGTGACCGTCAACCGGCTCTGCGGCTCGGGGCTCGAGGCGGTCGCCGCCGCCGCGCGGGCTGTCCAGTCCGGCGATATGGAGCTTGCGATTGCGGGCGGCGTCGAAGGCATGACGCGCGCGCCCTTCGTGATGCCCAAGTCCCCGGCCGCCTGGGGCCGCGCGACCGAGGTGCATGACACCACCATCGGCTGGCGCTTTGTGAACCCGGCGATGAGGGCGGCTTACGGGACCGAGTCGATGCCCGAGACGGCCGAGAACCTCGCCGATGAACAGGGCATCACGCGGGCCGATCAGGATGCCTTCGCGCTCCGCTCGCAGGATCGTGCCGCGGCCTCCCAGTCGAACGGCCGTTTCGCCGCCGAAATCGTGCCGGTGACCGTGCCGATGGGGCGCGGCAAGATGGCCGAGGTGACGCAGGACGAACACCCGCGCGCGACGACGCTCGATGACCTCGGCCGTCTGAAGCCGATCACCCGGCCGGACGGCACGGTGACGGCGGGCAATGCCTCGGGTGTCAACGATGGCGCGGCCGCCCTGGTCGTCGCGACCGAGGCGGCGGCGCGGCGTCACGGGCTGAAACCGCTTGCGCGGATCGTCGGCGGCGCGGCGGCGGGGGTTGCGCCGCGCATCATGGGCTACGGGCCGGTGCCCGCCGTCAAAAAGCTCCTTGGCAAGCACGGGATCGGACTTGAGGCCATCGACCTCATCGAACTGAACGAGGCCTTTGCCGCGCAGGCGCTCGCGGTGACGCGCGGCCTTGGCCTGACCGACGACGACCCGCGCGTGAACCCGAACGGCGGCGCTATCGCGCTTGGCCATCCGCTGGGCATGTCGGGCGCCCGCATCGCGGGCTCGGCGGCGCTGGAGCTTGCGCGCGGCACCGGGCGACGCGCCATCGCCACCATGTGCGTCGGCGTCGGCCAGGGCGCGGCACTTCTTTTGGAACGGGTCTGAGACCCGGCAGGAACGAGGGATATGACGATGAAAGACACCAACAAGGTCCAGTGGGACGACCCCTTCCTCATGGAGCGGCAGCTTACCGAGGAAGAGCGCATGATCCGCGACAGCGCCCATGCCTATGCGCAGGAAAAGCTCGCCCCCCGCGTGCGCGACGCCTTCCGCAATGAGAAAACCGATCCCGCGATCTTCCCCGAGATGGGGGCGCTCGGCCTTCTCGGCGTCACGCTGCCCGAAACCTATGGCGGCATCGGCGCGGGTTATGTCTCCTACGGTCTCGTCGCGCGCGAGGTGGAGCGGGTGGACAGCGGCTATCGCTCGATGATGTCGGTGCAGTCGAGCCTCGTCATCTATCCGATCTACGCCTACGGCTCGGAGGAACAGAAGCGGAAATACCTGCCGAAACTGGCAAGCGGCGAATTCATAGGCTGCTTCGGTCTGACCGAGCCGGATGCAGGCTCGGACCCGGCGGGGATGAAGACCCGCGCGAAGAAGACCGCGAACGGCTATGTGCTGACCGGGTCCAAGATGTGGATCTCGAACAGCCCTATCGCCGATGTCTTTGTCGTCTGGGCGAAGTCCGAGGCGCATGGCGGCGCGATCCGGGGCTTCGTGCTCGAAAAGGGCATGAAGGGCCTTTCGGCGCCCAAGATCGAGGGCAAGCTTTCTTTGCGCGCCTCGATCACCGGCGAGATCGTGATGGACAATGTCGAGGTGCCCGAAAGCGCGATGTTCCCCGAGATCGAGGGGCTCGCGGGTCCCTTCGGCTGCCTCAACCGCGCCCGCTACGGCATCGCCTGGGGCTCGATGGGTGCGGCCGAGGCCTGCTGGCACGCCGCACGGCAATACGGGCTCGACCGCAAACAGTTCGGCCGGCCGCTGGCGAATACCCAGCTCTACCAGCTCAAACTCGCCAATATGATGACCGAGATCACACTCGGACTTCAGGCGGCACTGCGCGTCGGGCGGCTTTTCGAGGAAGGCCAGATGGCGCCCGAGATGATCAGCCTTATCAAGCGCAACAACTGCGGCAAGGCGCTGGATATCGCGCGGTGGGCCCGCGACATGCACGGCGGCAACGGCATTTCCGACGAATTCCCGGTCTTCCGCCACATGTGCAACCTCGAAACCGTGAACACCTACGAGGGGGCGCATGACGTCCACGCCCTCATCCTCGGCCGCGCCCAGACCGGGCTGCAGGCCTTTTTCTGAGGAGGCCGCGGATGAAGATTCTTGTGCCTGTCAAGCGTGTGATTGACTACAACGTGAAGGTTCGCGTGAAGGCGGACGGGAGCGGGGTTGATCTTGCGAACGTGAAGATGTCGATGAACCCGTTTGACGAGATTGCGGTTGAGGAGGCGATCCGTCTGAAGGAGGCGGGGAAGGCTTCTGAGATCGTGGTGGTTTCCATTGGCGTGAAGCAGGCGCAGGAGACCTTGCGGACGGCTCTGGCGATGGGGGCGGACCGGGCGATCCTGATCGAGGCGGCGTCCGACGTGCATCAGGATATCGAGCCCCTGGCGGTGGCGAAGCTTCTGGCGAAGGTTGTGGCCGAGGAACAGCCGGGGCTCGTCCTTTGCGGCAAGCAGGCGATCGACA
>JAGRDU010000058.1 GCA_020446905.1 Paracoccaceae bacterium
TCGCCTATTACTCGGGCTTTCTCTATTGTTCCTTCGGCCGGCCCTATGCGCTGGTCGTGACGGCGGGGCAGGCGGTGACGATCAGCGCCGGGATCGACGCCGGCCAGCCCTGGCGGCGTGGTCATGGCGACAACATCACCTACACCGACTGGCAGCGCGACAATTACTGGCGCACGATCCTGTCGGTCACGGGCGAGGGGCGGGCGGTCGGATACGAGGCTGATCACCTGACCTTGCTTCAGGCGGACAAGCTGCAGGGATTTCTGAAGCCTGCGAAACTGGTCGATGTGGCGCCGGCGACAATGCGCCAGCGGATGCACAAGTCGGCGGCCGAGATCGCCCTCATCACCCATGGCGCGAATGTCGCCGATGTGGGCGGCTACGCGATCCGCGACGCCGTAAAGGCCGGCGCGCGCGAGATCGACGTGGCGATGGCGGGGCGCGACGCGATGGAGCTGGAGATCGCGAAGCGGTTCCCCGACGCCGAGTACCGCGACACCTGGGTCTGGTTCCAGTCGGGCATCAACACCGATGGCGCCCACAACCCGGTCACCGCGCGGGAGCTTCGGGTGGGCGATATCCTCAGCCTGAACACCTTCCCGATGATCTCGGGCTATTACACCGCGCTGGAACGGACGATGTTCGTGCGCGAGGTGGACGCCGCAAGCCTCAGGATCTGGGAGGCGAATGTGGCCGCCCACGAATACGGGATGAGCCTGCTGAAACCGGGCGCCAGATGCTCGGATGTGACGGCGAAGATCAACGCCTTCTTCGAGGAGCGGCAGCTTTTGCAGTATCGCACCTTCGGTTACGGGCATTCCTTCGGGGTCCTGTCGCATTACTACGGGCGCGAGGCGGGGCTGGAACTGCGCGAAGATATCGACACGGTGCTCGAACCCGGCATGGTGATCTCGATGGAGCCGATGCTGACGATCCCCGAGGGGAGCCCGGGGGCGGGCGGCTACCGCGAGCACGATATCCTTGTCATCACCGAGGACGGCAACGAGGACATCACGAAGTACCCCTACGGACCCGGGTTCAACGTCGTCGGCTAGACCCCTGATTGTGACCGCCATGCCCCGCCGGAAGATTTTGCGCCGGCGGGGCCTTGACGCATCGGCGCGCAGAGGCTCGACATGGGCGGAATGCCGCAGGCCCGGGGCGGGGGCGGCACCGATTCTGCCCCGGACCCGCGCTGAACGGGACAACAGAACGGAAACCTGACCGCCATGACCCTTTCCCTGGCTCCGACCCAGCGTGGTCGTACTCTGCGCCTGATCGGCCTTCTGGCCGTGATGGCCCTGTCCGCCTGCGGCGGCGCCCCCGCCATGAAGAACGGCATTGACCCGACCACCGGCGTCAATTCAACCCCGCCCTCGCCCGAGGTCGTGGCGCGCTATCAGGCGGTGCCGGACGATGCCTACCTGATCCCGGCGGTCGAGCCAGGGTATCTGACCGGGCAGAACCCGCGCACGCTCGTCCAGTATTTCGGCCCCGACGCGCCGGGCTCGATCGTGGTCGATCCCTATGCGCGGGTGCTGTACTACATCAACAGCGACGGCACTGCCTGGCGCTACGGCATCGCGGTCGGGCGCGAGGGCTACGGGTTCTCGGGCGACGCCTCGGTCGGGCGCAAGCGCGCGTGGCCAAGCTGGACCCCCACGAAGAACATGATCCGGCGCGAACCCGACGTCTATGGCCCGCTCGCGGGCGGGATGTCGGGGGGCCTTGAAAATCCGCTCGGCGCACGGGCGCTCTATCTCTATCGCGGCGGGCGCGACACCTATTACCGCATCCACGGCACCAACAATGCCTCGACCATCGGTCGCGCGACCTCGGCCGGCTGCATTCGCCTCTTCAACCAGGACATTCTCGACCTCTTCGAGAAGGTGCCGACGGGGACCCATGTCCATGTCCGCTCGGCCGCGGAATCGTCGATTGCCGAGGACCCGATGGTCGAGAACGCGCACGGGCTGATGGTGCCGCTCTCGTCCTTCCCGGAAGACGTTCAGGAACAGATTCGCGCCGGTAACATCCCCTGGCCGAAATTTATCCCGCCGGTCGGGGTGGTGACGCCGCAGTCGGCGCTGACGGGGACGGCCGTCGCTGTCGATCCCGCGACCGGCCTGCCGGTCTCGGATGCCTCCGGCGTGGTTGATCCCGACGGGGTCGTGACGCAGCTGAACTGAGCCGTCAGAGCAGGATCACGTAATCCTTCCGGGTCGTCTCGAGCACCTCCCAGGTGCCCGAGAACCCCGGCCTGAGAATGAAGCTGTCGCCGGGGCCGAGCGCATGTTCGGCCCCGTTTGCATCCGTGATGACCGAGTGCCCTTCGAGGATGCGGCAGTATTCCCAATCGTCGTAGGCGATCCGCCACTTGCCGGGGGTGGACTGCCAGATGCCGCAGTAAAGCCCGTCCTTCTCCTCGACGTTCCATGTCGTGTGCACGGGATCGCCCGAGATCACCTTATCCGGCGCGGGGCGCTCGGTTTCGGGTTCGGCGGCGGCGGGGGTGAGGCGGAGGAAGCGGGGCATGGGGGCTTTCGCTTTGGGAGAAGGAATTCAGGGCTCGTCCAGCAAGTGCCACGCCGATAAATACGGGTCTAGCCATCCTCGTGGATAGGGCGTGGGGTTGGGCCTGTAGGCATAGCTGTAGTCAGGAAGGAGGCGGCGAACACTGCTATCTTTTCTGTTCTGCCCTCTAGCACCGGGGTTCGACAGCCAAGCCGCATGTGACGCCGAGATGACTTCGGCGACCTTTGCGCTGGGGAGGATATGAACGCTCGGGCTGTCCTCGGGCGTCTTGCCAAAATCCACGAAGCAATAGAACAACTTCGCGCTTACCAACTCGGCGTGTTTCGGCCGCATGTGCCATCCGCCATCTGCGCCTTTGTCCAGGCGAGTTTTGACTTGTATGGCGCAAAGGTGGTCACCCGCGATGTCGGTGACCACAATGTCCATATTGGGAACGCCTTGAGGCGCGAGGGCGGCGATAAAGTTACGTCTTAGGAGTTCGGAGACCACAAAGTGCTCTCCGGCCGCGCCTAAAATAGTGCTTTCTGAACTCACGAAGCCTCGTCTTTCTCACTCAACCCAATGCACTGCCGTCAGGTCGTTGGCCTGCGTCGGCGAGTTTTCCCACAGCCCCTCGATCTTGGCGTTGGCGACGCCGGTCTTGGCGAGCTGGAAGAGGTAGGCGTTGACGTAGTCCTTGGCGATCATCTCCTGCGCCTCTTTCAGGATGGCCGAGCGTTCGGCCGGATCGGTCGTGACGGTCAGCTTGTCCATCAGCGCCACGAATTCGGGCTTGCCATACTGGAAGTAATAGTCGGGGCGGGCGTAGATGTTGATGTCCATCGGCTCGGTATGGCTGACGATGGTCAGGTCGAAGTCCTTGCCCTTGAAGACCTGTTCCAGCCACTGCGCCCATTCGACATTGGTGATCTCGGTCTGGATGCCGACCGCAGCCAGCTCGGCCGCGATGATCTCTCCGCCGCGCCTTGCATAGGTCGGGGGCGGCAGCGCGAGGCGGAGCTTGAGGTCCGTCACGCCTGCCTCGGCCAGGAGCGCCTTGGACTTTTCGGGATCATAGGCGGAGAGCGACGTCAGATCCTCGTAGTCCGGGTTATGCGGCGCGAAATGTGTGCCGACGGGGGTGCCGTAGCCGAACATCGCGCCGTCGATGATTTCTTGCCGGTTGATGGCATGGGCGATCGCCTCGCGCACCTTCACGTTGTCGAGGGGCGGCTGCTTGTTGTTCATGGCGAGGATCGTCTCGCCCTCGGTCGAGCCGACGATGACCTTGAAGCGCGGGTCGGCGGCAAGCTGCGCAAGCGTCTCGGGCGCGGGGTAGTTCGGGAAGGCGTCCACGTCGCCGGCCATCATCGCGGCGAAGGCGGCGGTGGGATCCGCGATGATGCGGAACGTCGCGGAGGAGAGCGCGGCGGGCGTGCCCCAGTAGCTGTCGCTGCGCGTGAGCGTGATGTGGTCGCCCTGCACCCATTCGGAGAACTTGAAGGGGCCGGTGCCGACCGGATTGGTGGCTGCCGTCCCGATGCTTTCGGGCGCGACGATGACCGCGTCGCCCCAGGCCATGTTGAAGGGGAAGTTGCCGTCGGGGTCTTTGAGCGTGACCTTGACGGTCAGGGGGTCGACAACCTCCACATTGTCGATCCCCGCGAAGAGCGCCTTCTGCGCGTTCGCGCTGTCCGTCGCGCGGGCGCGGTCGAGCGAGAATTTCACGTCCTCGGCGTCCATCGTCGTGCCGTCGTGGAAGGTCACGCCGTCGTGGAGGTGGAAGACATAGGTCTTCGCCCCGTCCTCGATGTCCCAGCTGGCGGCGAGCGCGGGCAGGACCGCGCCGTCCGGGCCGATGCGGGTCAGGCCTTCGAAGAGGTTGGCATAGACCACCTCGTCGATGGCCGCCGCCGCGCCGGCGGTCGGGTCGAGGTTCGGCGGCTCCAGAACCATGCCGAGCGTGATCGTGTCCTCTGCGGCAAGCGCCATTCCGGTGGTCAGCGCCAGCGCGGCGGCTGAGGTGGTGAGGCGGTCGAGCATCGTCGGTCTCCCTGTTGTCCGCCCTACGGGCGTTTGTCCCATCTTGGACGGTTTGGTCCCGCGATCAAGCGCTTAGACCCAACGCGGCGCTGGAAACGCTGGCGCGGCGCGGCTAGTCTCGGCGCGACGCGGCGCGGGAGGACAAGTTATGAGTGTGACGGGCCAGGTGAAGCGGCCGGTGCCACCCGACATTCGTGGGCGAAAGGGCGGTGTGCCGCTGGTCATGCTGACCGCCTATACGACGCCGGTGGCGCGGCTGGTCGATCCGCATTGCGACATGGTGCTGGTCGGCGACAGTGTCGGCATGGTGCTGCATGGGCTGCCCTCGACCCTTGGCGTGACGATGGAGATGATGATTCTTCATGGTCAGGCGGTGGCGCGGGGGCTTTCGCGCGCGATGATGGTCGTGGACATGCCGTTTGCGGCCTATGAGGAGGGTGAAGCGCAGGCCTTCCGGAGCGCCGCGCGGCTGATGGCCGAGACGGGCGCGGGGGCAGTGAAGCTGGAAGGGGGCGTGCACATGGCGCCGACCATCGCCTTCCTGACGGCGCGGGGCATTCCGGTCATGGCCCATGTCGGGCTGACGCCGCAGGCGGTGAACACGCTTGGCGGCTACCGCGTGCAGGGGCGGGGCGAGGATGCCGACCGCATTCGCAAGGATGCGGCGGCGGTGGCTGCGGCCGGGGCATTCTCCGTCGTGCTGGAGAAGGTGCCGGACCGGCTTGCCGCCGAGATCACGGGTGCGTTGGATATTCCGACCATTGGCATTGGCGCCTCCGCCGCCTGCGACGGGCAGGTGCTGGTGGTTGACGACATGCTGGGCCTCTTCACCGATTTCCGGCCGAAGTTCGTGAAGCGCTATGCCGAGCTGGGCGCCGAGGCGGACCGCGCCATCGCGGCCTATGCCGCGGAGGTGCGGGCCCGCACTTTCCCGGCGCCCGAGCATGTCTTTGGCGAGGAGCCCAAGACATGACCGAGGTGATCCGCAGCGCGGCGGCGCTTCGCGACCGGGTGGCGGCCTGGAAGCGGTCGGGGATGCTGGTGGGCGTCGTGCCGACGATGGGGGCGCTGCATGACGGGCATCTCAGCCTTGCGCGGGCGGCGCGGGGACAGTCGGACCGGGTGATCGTGACGATCTTCGTCAACCCGATGCAGTTCAACAACCCCGAGGACCTGAAGAAGTATCCAAGGACCGAGGCGCATGACCTTGCGCTGCTGGAGGCCGAGAAGGTCGATGTCCTCTTCGCGCCGGGCCCTGACGAAGTCTATCCCGAGGGGTTTGCGACAAAAGTGTCCGTGGCGGGTGTTTCGGCGCCGATGGAGGGCGCGTTCCGCCCCGGTCATTTCGACGGCGTCGCGACCGTGGTGACGAAGCTTTTCGGGATGACGCAGGCGGGGCGGGCGTTCTTCGGCGAGAAGGACTGGCAGCAGGTGCAGGTGGTGACGCGGCTCGTGCGCGACCTCAACATCCCGATCCGCATCATTCCCTGCCCGACGATCCGCGAGGAAGACGGGCTCGCCATGTCCTCGCGCAATGTCCGGCTGACGGCTGCGGAGCGGAAGGTCGCTCCGGCGCTGCATGCGACGATGCAGGCCGCGGCCGAGGCGATCCGGGGCGGGGCGGAGCCGGGCGTGGAGCTGGCAGAGGCGCGGGCGGCGATTCTGGCGGCGGGGTTTTCGTCGGTCGAATACCTCGATCTGCGCGATGCTGCGACGCTGGAGACCGTGCAGACACTGGGCCGGCCGGCGCGGATGCTGGTGGCGGCGGTATTGGGCGAGGTGCGGCTGATCGACAATATCGCGGTGTGACGGGTTTCCGGGCCTTTCGGCCCGGACCCGGGTGGGGGGCGCTGCCCCCCACACCCCCGGGAGTATTTCAGCCAAGAAGAAATCAGGGGGCGAGGAGTTCGGCGAGGACGAGCGCCATGACCTTCGCGCTGTCCTCCATGTCGGTGATGCCGACCCATTCGTCGGGCTGGTGGGCGAGGTCGAGGACGCCCGGCCCATAGGCGATGCAGTTCTTCAGGCGTCCGATGCGGTCGATATGTTTCTGGTCATAGGTGCCGGGCGAGACGACGTAGTCGGCCGCCTTGCCGAGGACCTTTTCGATGGCGGCGGCGGTGGAGCGGACGACGGGGGCGTCCTTTTCGGTCATCGTGGGCTGCACCTCGAAGAGGTCGCGGATCTCGTACTGGAAGCTGGGGCGGGCGGCTTTTACCCGCTCCAGCATCGCGGTGACTTCGCGTTTGACCTCTGCGAGGTCCTCCTCGATCAGGAAACGGCGGTCGATGACGATGCGGCAGCGGTCGGGGACGCATGGGGCGGGGAGGCCCGTGTAACCCTCGTCCTGTTCGGCCTCGCCGCCGTGGATCGAGTTGATGTTGAGCGTGGATTGCTTCGCGCCTTCCGGGATCACCGGCATGGCGGTGCGCTTGGTGGCGAGGAGGGGGAAGAGCGCCCGTTCCATCTCGGCAAGGACCGCGCCCATGTGGCGGACCGCTGAATCGCCGAGGAAGGGCATGGAGCCGTGGGCGATGCGGCCCTTCGTCTCGATCTCGGCCCACCAGACGCCGCGATGGCCAAGGCAGATGCGGTCCTTGTGGAGGGGTTCGGGGATAATCACATGCTGCACCCGTTCGGGCGCGAACCAGCCCTGTTCGGCGAGATACGCGACGCCGCCGAAGCCGCCGGATTCCTCGTCTGCCGTGGCGCTGATCTCGATGGCGCCGCGATAGTCGGGGCAGGCAGCGACAAAAGCCTCGGCGGCAATGATACTGGCGGCGAGGCCGCCCTTCATGTCGCAGGAGCCGCGGCCATAGATGCGGTCCCCCTCCACCTCGCCTCCGAAGGGATCGCGCGTCCAGCCGTGGCCGACCGCGACCACATCGTGGTGCGAATTGAAGTGGACGCAGTCGCCGGTGCCTGCGCCATCGTGGCGCGCGACGAGATTCCAGCGGGGGTGCGCGTCTGAATCGCCGAGCGCCCCCTCGGCGCGGATCAGGTCGACCTTGAAGCCGGACCGGGCAAGGCGATCCGCCAGATAGTCGCAAATCTCGCGGTAGTTGCGGCCCGGCGGGTTGAGCGTCGGGATGCGGATCAGGTCCTGCGTCAGGCGGATCAGATCACCGCGGCGGGCGGTGACTTCGGCGGCGATACGGCTTTCGAGGGCGGACGTCATGGGCCGAGGCTAGGCAGGCGCGCACCCGCCCGCAACGACAAAGCGAGAGGCGAATGCGGGATGACGTTCCCCGAAAGCTGCGCTAACCTTTTTCGCGAGTGGGGGGCTGGACTTCCGGCGCGGCCATCCCAGATTGTAAATGTGATTAACATCGGGGAGAGCCATGTCCGATTTCGACGCCCAGATCCTGGAAAGCCAGAAGCAGGTCGCGGAGGCCCAGCAGCGGATTTCCGAACTGACGAGCCGGATCGAGCAGGCCGGCAGCAAGCTGAAGACCGGCGCGGATATCTCGATCGACATCGAGAACGCGACGCTGGATGACGTGCACAAGCATGCCGAGCTGATGAACGCGAATATCGCCGAGCTTATCATGGGTCTCGACGATGTGACGGCGGGCTTTTCCAAGGACTTCGACGAGATGCGCTCGAAGACCGGCTGGGAGAGTTTTGTAAGCTGGTTCTCGGAAGGCAAGTCCGAGGCGATGCGGCAGGAGCGGCTGCGCGGCGCGACCATCGACGACAAGTTGCAGGACCTGATCGCCAAATCGGACACCATCGTGCGGCTGCTGGAAGGCCAGCTTGCCGTCCTGAACGAGCACAAGGCGAAGGTCGAGACGAACCTGACGCAGACCCTGGCCGACCGCGAAACGACGGTGGGCGAATTGGAGGGGCTGCGCGCGGAGATCCTCGGGATGGACCCGAAGATCATCGAGGTCGAGAACAAGATCTCCATGGAGCAGGATGCGGCGGCGCGGACGAAGCTGGAGAGCCAGCTCGCAGAGCTCAACAAGCTGTACAACGCGATGGTGCAGGACGAGCAGGTGAAGCTTGCCAAGTCCCAGACGTTGGAGCGGTATATCGAGAAGGGCAAGACCTGGGTCGACAGCCTGCAGAACCAGGCGGCGACGCAGATGGTGCTGATCAACAAGCTGCAGACGGACACCAAGCAGCGGGTGGTGCTTTATGACGCGCTGACGAAATCGCTGAAGACCGCGCAGCAGCAGGACATCGCCCACAAGATCAACGAGATCGGGGTGAAGACCGACCAGGAGGCGCAGGCAGCGATGGCCGGAATCGGCGCCGCGACCAACACACGCATGGCCGAAATGCTGGAGGCACATGAGGACCAGATGGTCTTCGCGCGCAAGGTACTGGAGCAGAAGGCCAAGGCAGACGAGCGCTTCGCCCGGCGGTTCCAGGCGATTGTCGAGAAACACGACAAGAACCTGTACGGTGGCTAAGTGCCGGACGTCGATCTGACCACCGACCACAAGGCGCTGGACGACGATCTGGCGGCGCGGCGGTACTTCGCGAAGTTTGAGACGATCACCCGGCTGATGCTGAACGTCGCCGCCGAGATGGAGAAGGACCGCGCCTTCTCGGCGATGGATGCCGATGTGCTCGAGACCTATCTTCGTGCCGTCGCGAGGACCTTCAAGGCGCTGAGCCTGAAGTACCTTGTCTCGGGCCGCCTTCAGGGCGTCGGACAGAAGCATCTGACGATCGACTTTCATGAGAGCGGGTTTCCGGTCTTTCAGGAAATCGTGACGATGGCGAACGATGCCGCGCAGGCGGCAAAGCATCTCGAAGGCATGGCGGAGGCGGCGAAGCTGAAGGACGAGATGGTGCGCCAGATCGTCGGCGAGCGGGTCGTGCCGACGCGGCTTCAGTTCGCGCTGTCGCAGCGGCTCTATTACGAGGCGCTGGCGGCGGGCGGTCTATTCTTCGCGCAGATGCATCCGCAGGCGGAGTTCATCGCCATGGTCTCCGGCGGGCGGCGCGGGTATCTCCTCCACTGGGCGGTCTATGACAGCCAGCTGAACGTGCCCGTGGTCTACCTGATGGAGGTCGTCGATTCCGGCAAGAAGGCGCTGCCGCTGGACGAGCGTCGCTGGCCCGCCGCGCAGGCGCATCTTCTCGCGCAGTCGGTGGGCGGGCTGAAGCCGGTGACGATCGCCAAGGGGTTCGACACGGATTTTGTCGACCTGCATCCCAAGCGGCTGAGGCGCATCCATCTGGGTCCGATGTATTCGAGCGCCTTCACGCTGCAGACCGGCGCGATCAAGGAGGTGCTGGACGAGGCGAAGGCGGGCGAGGGCGAGGACTGGGCGCTCGCCTGGACGGTTGAGGAACTGGAGAGCGAGCGGGTCGAGGTCGAGAAGGGCTGGTTTTCCGATACGGAGCGCGAGGTCTTCCGGCTCGACCCCTTTGCGGCCGACGGGGCGGAGACGGGGGCGACGCGGATCAGCCGCGCGATGATCCTGCCGCAGCGGCCCTTTCAGGTCATGGCCGAGAAGGACCCCGAGGGGTTCCGCAAGGTGCGCAAGTTCGTGGTCGGCAAGGACGGGCGGGTGCTCGTTTACAATTGAGGGCGGGCCGGGGGCGCTGCCCGTCGCCCATTGGTTCTCGAACCGATGGCGCACCAATGGGCGACCCCGGAGTACTTGCACCAAGAAGAATGAGGGGTGAGGGATGAGTGGCCAGCGCGACGAGATGGAGCTGAAGGAAGAGGCGGTCAAGGCGCATTACGCGGGCGCCGCCGCGCTGCTTTCGGGGTTCGACCACGCGCCGCGCATTGGCAAGGCGCAGGTCGTCGAGACGCCCGCAGAGCGCTCGCCGGGGATCGGGACGCGGCCGCGCTTTCGGTCCACCACGCCGGGGCTGGTGACGCGCTCCACGGCACGGCCCGAGGGGGTGCGGCTGATCGAGCGTGTGGAGGGGATCGGCGGCGACGATCCGATTGTCGATCCGGTCGAGGCGGTGGTCCTGCAGGCGCTGCGGCGGGCGCTGGCGATTGCCCTGGCGGTGGGCGAGATGTTCTCGGGCCAGACCGGGCTGACCGAGCTGAAGAAGGCGAACCTTGAGAGCCGTCTGCCCGAGGCGCGGAGATCCGAATTCTCGGAGCTTCTGGCGGCGGAGGCGCTGGCGGTCCTGTCGGTCTTCGCCAATGCCACCGCGTTTCTTCTGGCCTCCCATGCGGGCGAAGAGGTCGTGGAGATCGGCGCGGTCGAGGAGGTCTTGACCGACAACGCGCAGCTGGCGCTGCACGGCGTCCTTTGGGAGCTGGATCAGGACCTCGCGCTGTTCGCAGTCGATGCGCCGAAGCTGGTGCCGACCGTCCTCGCCTTTGCCGAGCAGCTGATGGAGAAGGTCAAGCTGAGGGCCGCGTCTGCGCCGCGGCTTGAGGCCTTCACCGGCGCGAATTACCGGGTCGAGGCCGACAACTTCCCCATCGCGGGGTTTGAGCCGGCGCGGAAGGCGAAGGGCTCCACCCTCGTCATGACCTTCAAGAAGCCGAACGAGGTCGTCGGCAATCACATTGCCAAGTACCAGGCGATGCGACTGGCGAAGATGCTGATGGCCTATGACTTCAAGCGGAAACTGAATCCGTTCGCCGAGCTCGGCGGCTTCATCTTCACCTTCATGGGCGACGGCAAGCCGGGGACGGGCAAGACGACGCTCATCCAGATGATGGCGGGGCTTCTGAACGACTACTGCAAGGTGGCGAATTACCCGTTCCGCTACCAGAACCTCAGCATCGACAACGTGGACAGCTATCAGGGCAAGTCGGGGCAGAACGCCAAGGCTTTCATCAATTCGGTGATGGACCCGGCAGTGATCGGCTTTGGCACGGTGGACGACATCGACCAGGTGGCGGGCAAGCGGGGGGACCGGCAGTCGAGCGCGGGCCAGCAAGAGATCACCGCCGTGCTGATGGAGGCCTTCGCCGGGGCCAATACCGTGGTGCGGGGGAACTGCACCTTCGGGATGTTCTCGAACTACCCCGAGAACGTGGACGACG
>JAGRDU010000059.1 GCA_020446905.1 Paracoccaceae bacterium
TTCTACGCCAAGGCGACCGGCGTCGGAAACCCGATCGTCTACCTCGGCTCCAAGACCGGTCGCGACGGCATCCATGGCGCGACCATGGCGTCTGCCTCCTTCGAGGCCGACGCAGAGGAAAAACGCCCGACCGTGCAGGTCGGCGATCCCTTTTCGGAAAAGCTTCTGCTGGAGGCCTGCCTCGAATTGATGAAGAGCGGCGCCGTCATCGCCATCCAGGACATGGGCGCTGCGGGTCTAACATCTTCGGCCGTCGAGATGGGCGCGAAGGGCAATCTCGGTATCGAGCTCGATCTCGACAAGGTGCCCTGTCGCGAAACCGGCATGACCGCCTACGAGATGATGCTGTCGGAAAGCCAGGAGCGCATGCTCATGGTGCTGACGCCGGCGAAGGAAAAAGAGGCGGAGGCCATCTTCCGCAAGTGGGGCCTCGATTTCGCGGTCATCGGCAAGACGACGGACACGCTGCGCTTCGTCATCAAGCACGGCGGCGAAGTGAAAGCCGACCTGCCCATCAAGGAGTTGGGCGACGAGGCGCCGGTCTATGACCGCCCGCACGTTCCGACCCCGAAAAAGGCGCCGATCGACGCCGCCTCCACGCCGGCGCCGCTGTCCAACGCGGACGCGCTTCTGAAACTGCTCGCCTCGCCCGATATCTGTTCGAAACGCTGGGTTTGGGAGCAGTACGATCATCTGATTCTGGGCAACACGATCGTCGCCCCGGGCGGCGATGCGGCGGTCGTGCGCATCGACGACGGGCCGAAGGGGCTGGCGCTGACCACCGACGTCAACGCACGCTATTGCTTCGCCGATCCCGTCGAGGGCGGAAAGCAGGCCGTGGCCGAGGCCTGGCGCAATATCGTCGCGGTCGGCGGGCGACCGCTGGCGGTCACCGACAATCTCAATTTCGGCAATCCCGAGCGACCTGAATACATGGGCCAGTTCGTCGGCTGCCTCGAAGGCATCGGAGAAGCCTGTCGCGCGCTCGATTTCCCGATCGTCTCCGGTAATGTCTCGCTCTACAACGAGACGCAGGGCGCCGGCATCCTGCCGACGCCCGCGATCGGCGGCGTCGGCGTCGTCGACGACGTCGCGACAGCCGCGACCATAGCCTTCAAGGCGGCCGGTCAGGATATCCTTCTGATCGGCGCGACGGCCGGCTGGCTCGGCCAGTCGTCCTGGCTGGCCTCCGTCGGCGGTCGCGAAGACGGCGCGCCGCCGCCGGTCGACCTGGCGGTGGAGCGCCGCAATGGTGAATTCGTGCGTTCGCTGATCGTTACAGGCCGGGCGACGGCGGTCCACGACCTCTCGGAAGGCGGGCTCGCTGTCGGCCTCGCCGAAATGGCGATCGCTGGCGCAACGGGCGCGCAGATCGAGGCGCTTCCGGCTGGCCCGATCCATGCTTCCCTGTTCGGCGAAGATCAGGCCCGGTACGTGCTCACGTGCCTACCGGGCGACACCGCCGCGATCCTCGGCGAAGCAGCGACCGCCGGCGTACCCGCGATGCGCTTGGGCGCGACGAGTGGCGATGCATTGCGACTGCCGGGCGAAGAACCCATATTGGTCGCGAAATTGCGCGACGCATACGAAGACGCCTTGCCGACCTACATGGCCGGCGAATGTCCCGAGACCTTCAAATAGATCGAGACAAACCCATGCCGATGCCAGCATCCGAAATCGAACGGCTCATCAAGACGGCATTCCCGGACGCGCGCGTGGAAATCCAGGATCTCGCCGGAGACGGCGACCATTATGCCGCCACCGTGGTGTCGGAGGCTTTCCGGGGCAAGTCGCGCGTCCAGCAACATCAGATGGTCTATGGCGCGCTGCAGGGGCAGATGGGCGGCGTCCTGCATGCGTTGGCCCTCACCACCAGCGTTCCCGCCTGAACCGCATAGCGTGCAATCTAGGAGTCGGACGCCGAACGCCTTATAGTCACTTCACTGCGGAACCTTGAACTCCGCCAGGAAAGGAAAATGCGATGGCCAATATTCACGACCAGATCAAGAACGTGGTCGATACGAATGACGTCGTGCTCTTCATGAAGGGCACGCCCCAGATGCCGCAGTGCGGCTTTTCAGGTCAGGTCGTTCAGATTCTCGACTATCTCGGCGTGCCCTACACCGGCGTGAACGTGCTTGCCGATGGCGAATTGCGCGAAGGCATCAAGTCCTTCACCAACTGGCCGACCATTCCCCAACTCTACGTGAAGGGCGAATTCGTCGGCGGTTGCGACATCGTCACCGAGATGACGCTCTCGGGCGAGCTGGACCAGCTCTTCGATGCGAACGGGATCGCCTACAGCAAGGATGCAGCGGACCAGATCCGCGCCGCCAACAAGTAGCGCTCAGGGACGTTCCCGGCACCGCGTCAGCAATTCGCTCTCGGTGCCGGCCTCGCGCCAGAGCAGCATCGCCTCCGGCCCCTTGGTCCACCAGACATAGCCCGCACCGTCCGAGGGCCAGCCATAGCGCGCGCCCGAGCCCGAGGGCTCGGTCAGCAGCGCGATCTGGCGCCCCTCGACCTGCAGGACGACGGCGGACCCGTCCGCGCCGTTGACGTAACTCGCTGCGACCTCGACGCCCCGCTCGCAGCTGTAGCGAAGGCTTGTCACGCTCATCTCGGCGGCCGCCGCCAACGGGGCAGCCACGAAGACGACAGCGAGGATCGCGCGCCTCACGAGGCGATCCGCTCTTCCACCCGTGCGGCCAGGGCCTCGGCCCGCGCCGCAATCTCGGCGAAGGTGTCGGTGACGATCTCGGGGATCACCGGCACCTCGATCCGCTCGGGGTTGGCGCGCGCGCTGGCCGCGACGCGCTCGGCCACGACCGCGCGCTCCTCGGTGGAGCGCAACTGGTCCTCAAGCCCCGCCGTCCGGTCGGCCAGCATCAGCCCGGCCATCAAGAGCATCTGCGCCTCGGGCATCCGCCCCATCTGGTTCACGAGGACCGCGGCCTCGGCATCCAGCATCTTCGCGGCCGAACGCAGGAAATGCTCCTCGCCCTCCTGGCAGGCGACCTCGAACTGACGGCCGCCGACCGTGACCACTACCTTCGGCATCATGCCACCTCCCCGATCAGCGGACGCAGCTCCGACAGGATCTCGTCCATCTCCGCGATCTCGGCGGCCCGCGCGGCCCTCAGGGCCTCAAGCTCGATCCGCATCGAGCGGTTGATGAGATGCGGCTCCATCACGCCCTCGTCCGACGCTTCGGCCAGCGCCCGGTTCGCCTCGGCAAGCTCGGCATTCGCCTCCTTCAGGCGCTTCAGCTCCTCGACGGCGCCGTCAAGCTGGCCGGACAGATCCTCGACCCGCCGTTCAAGTGCACCGACAACGCCTTCCTGCTTTTCCCGGATCGCCTTCACCCGCTCGGTCAGCTGCGCATTCGCGCTGCGCTCGTCCTCAAGCGCGGCGGTCAGACGCTCGACTTCGGCGCTGTCATCCGCCGCCACCGGCATCGCGCCACCCAGATGATCGAGGCCAAGGCCGATCCGTTCGAGGGCCGCCGTGATGCGGCGTTCCAGCTCGGCTATGTCGTTCATCGTCTACCCCCTGCCATCCGATCGTCCCACACGCACAGTCACCGGGGCCGCGGTGCGCCGCGCTCTCGCGCGCGAATCGCACCGGCCCCCACCGTCCGCCGAGTTTAGACCAAAGCCGCGGGGGATTTCTCCCCCCTTTGCGGCCAACGGCTTAGCCGCTGCGCTTGAACTCGCCCATGAGATCGTTATCAAGCCCGGGACCCGTTTCCCAAGGACAAGGACCGCACCCCGTGGACATCGCCACCCTTCGCGACAAGCATTCCGACCACTGGGCCCGTGCCTCGGCGATCCGCGCCCTTGCCATGGATGCGGTGCAGGCCGCCAACTCGGGTCACCCGGGGATGCCGATGGGCATGGCCGATGTCGCGACGGTTCTCTTCGAGAAGCATCTGAAATTCGACGCCTCTTCCCCCAAATGGGCCGACCGCGACCGCTTCATCCTTTCGGCCGGCCACGGCTCGATGCTGATCTACGCGCTCCTGCACCTCACCGGGTATGAGGATGTGACGCTCGACCAGATCAGGAACTTCCGCCAGTGGGGTGCGATCACCGCCGGTCACCCGGAATACGGCCACGTCTCGGGCGTCGAGACGACGACCGGCCCGCTCGGCCAGGGCATCTCGAACGCTGTCGGCTTCGCCATCGCCGAGGAGTCGATGCGCGCGCGCTTCGGCAGCAAGGTCGTCGATCACTACACCTATGTCATCGCCGGCGACGGTTGCCTTATGGAGGGCATCAGCCAGGAGGCGATCGGCCTCGCCGGGATGCAGAAGCTCTCGCACCTCATCGTCCTTTGGGATAACAACAACATCTCCATTGACGGCAAGATCAGCCTCTCGGATGTGACCGACCAGCGCGCCCGGTTCTCCGCCTCGGGCTGGACCGTCCTTGCCTGCGACGGCCATGACCCGGTCGCGATCGACCGTGCGCTGACCGAGGCGAAAAAGTCCGACAAGCCGGTCCTCATCGACTGCAAGACCCATATCGGCTTCGGCAGCCCGAAAAAGCAGGACACCGCGGGTGCCCATGGCTCGCCGCTCGGCCCCGACGAGATCAAGGCGACGAAAGAGATCTACGGCTGGCCGCACGGCGCCTTCGACATCCCGGCGGACGTGCTGAAGGCCTGGCGCGCCATCGGCAAGCGGGGCGCCGCCGCCCGCAAGGACTGGGAAGGCCGCCTTGCCGCGCTGCCCGCGGCCAAACGCGCGGAATTCGACCGCCAGATGGGCCTCGGCTCGCCGAAGCGCCTTGCCGCGACCATCCGCGCGCTGAAGAAGCAGAACTCCGACCTTCAGCCCAAGGTGGCCACCCGGAAGGCCTCCGAACTGGTGCTTGAGGTGGTGAACCCGGTCATGCCGGAAACCATCGGCGGCTCGGCCGACCTCACCGGCTCGAACAACACCAAGACCGGCGATCTCGGCATCTTCAACCCGGAGAACCGCAAGGGCCGCTACATCCACTACGGCATCCGTGAACATGGCATGGCGGCGGCGATGAACGGCATGGTGCTTCATGGCGGCGTGCGCCCCTACGGCGGCACCTTCATGTGCTTCACCGACTACGCGCGTGGCGCCATGCGGCTTTCGGCGCTGATGGGCGTGCCGACGGTCTATGTGATGACCCACGATTCCATCGGCCTTGGCGAAGACGGCCCGACCCACCAGCCGGTCGAACACCTCGCCATCTGCCGAGCGACGCCGAACACCTGGACCTTCCGCCCGGCCGACCTCATCGAGACCGCCGAGGCCTGGGAACTCGCGCTGACCGCCGAGAAAACCCCCTCGGTGCTGGCGCTCTCCCGGCAGAACCTCCCGACCGTCCGCACGCTCCACACGCCCAAGAACCTGACCGCGCAGGGCGCCTACGTCCTCCGCGAGGCGACCGGCAAGCGGCAGGCGATCCTCATGGCCACCGGCTCCGAGGTCGAGATCGCGCTGAAGGCCCGCGACCTTCTGGAGGCGCAAGGCATCGGCACCCGCGTCGTCTCCATGCCCTGCATGGAGCTCTTCGCCGCCCAGCCCGAGGCCTACCGCAAAAAGATCCTCCCCTCCGGCCCGGTCCGCGTCGCCGTCGAGGCCGCCGTCCGCCAGCCATGGGACCGCTGGCTTCTGGGCGAACGCGGCCGCGAGGCCAAGGCCGGTTTCGTCGGCATGACAGGCTTCGGCGCCTCGGCCCCTGCCGAACGTCTCTACGCGGAATTCGGCATCACGGCGGAAGCGGTGGTGGAGAAGGTGAAGGCGCTGCTCTGACAAACGCGACGGCGGTGCAGCGGGGCTCTGCCCCGCACCCCGCAGGCATTCAGACGCAATGAAATCAGCCGTGATTCGCCGGGGTCACGTCCGGCCGAACTCGTCCTCGATCCGCTCGATGTCGTCTTCCTCAAGGTAGGTGCCCGTCTGCACCTCGATGATCTCGACCGGTATCTTGCCGGGGTTGGCAAGGCGGTGGACCTCGCCGATGGGGATATAGACGCTTTCGTTCTCGTGGAGGATGCGCGTGTTCGTCCCCGTCGTCACCTCGGCGGTGCCACGCACGACGACCCAGTGTTCGGACCGGTGGTGGTGCTTTTGCAACGAAAGCTTCGCGCCCGGCTTCACCACGATCCGCTTCACCCGGAACCGCTCGCCAAGGTCCATTGTCTGATACCAGCCCCAGGGCCGGTGGTTGCGCAGGTGTTCCACCGCCTCGGGCCGCCCCGCCGCCTTCAGCGCCCCGACAAGGCCCTTGACGTCCTGTGCCTTGTCGCGGGGCGTCACGAGGATCGCGTCGGTCGTCTCGATGATCGCAAGGTTCTCGACCCCGAGGGCGCAGACGAGGCGATTTTCGGAATGGATGAGATTCCCGCTGGCGTCCTGCGCCATACCGTCGCCCCGGATCGCATTGCCCGCGTCGTCCTGCGGCGAGGTGGTCCAGACCGCGTTCCAGTCGCCGACATCGGACCAGGTGAAGCCCGCCGGCACCACAACCGCCTGATCGGTCTTTTCCATGAAGGCATGATCGAACGAGATCGCCCGGATCGCCTCGAAATCCTTGCCCGGGATCAGCATGCCGAGGTCGGGTTTCATCGCGGCGACCGACGCCCGCACCGAAGCTACCGCCTCGGGCTCATGCGCCGCCAGCGCGTCGAGCAGCCAGCCCGCGCGGAAGGCGAAGATGCCCGCGTTCCAGAGGCAGCCGTCGAAGATCAGCCGGTGCGCCCGCTCGGCGTCGGGCTTTTCGACGAAGCGCGTCACCTTGCGCGCCGCGCCCGTCGCCGCCGCGCCCGGCTTGATGTAGCCATATCCGGTCGCGGGTTCCGTCGGCGTCACACCGATGACGGCGACGCCCGCCCCGGCCACCGCCTCGGCCGCCGCGCGGATCGCGGCGCGGAACGCCTCGCCCTCGCGGATAAGGTGGTCCGAGGGCATCACGGCAAGCACCGTGTCCGGATCGTCAGCGGCGGCGATCCCCGCCGCCAGCGCCACCGCCGCCATCGTGTCGCGCCGCGCCGGCTCGATCACCACGCGGGCCTTCGGCGCCACCGCCTCGACCTGGTCGCGGATGGTGAATCGCACCGGGTGGGCGCCGATCACCATCGGGTCGCCGAAATCCCCGCCCGCGACCCGGCGCAGCGTCATCTGGAGAAGCGTCTCGTCCCCGACGATGGGCAAAAGCTGCTTGGCCATCCCCTCGCGCGAGACCGGCCAGAGCCGCGTCCCGGTGCCGCCGGAGAGGATCACGGGCAGGATCTTGCGGCTCATCGTGCTGCCTCCGTGCCTGCGCCGCGGGACGGGGTCGGTTGCGACGGGGCGCGGCGGGGTGCAATCATCTGATATCCGGCAAAGTCAGGGCGCCGCCTCGCTGGGCGGATCAATCTCGCACAAGATAGCCCCTCGCCGGTCCAAGGGCGACCCCCCTCGGCGATAGCCCCGCAATTGGGCCCGCTCCGGAAACAGTCCCCGCGATACGGGGCGTTTCCCCCCGCATCGGTGCCGCCGGGCGGCTCGACATTCCCGGCCGATCTGTCACAATCGGCGCGGCTAAGAAGCTGAGAAGACAGGCGAAGATGGCACCCAAATTCGGGACGAGCGGGCTGCGCGGTCTGGTGACCGAGCTGACGGACGGGCTTGTCGCGGGGTACACCCGCGCGTTCCTGTCGTCGGTGCCGCACCGGGGCCGGGTCTTCATCGGCCGCGACCTCCGCCCCTCCTCACCTCGTATCGCCGCCGCCGCCGCCGCCGCGGCCCGCGCCGAGGGGCTGGAGCCCGTCGACTGCGGCGCGATGCCGACGCCCGCCCTCGCGCTCGCCGCGATGGCGGCGGGCGCGCCATCGGTCATGGTCACCGGCAGCCACATCCCCGCCGACCGCAACGGCCTGAAGTTCTACACCGCGGCGGGCGAGATCACCAAAGCGGACGAAGCGGCGATCCTTGCCGCCTATGCCGGCGCGGCCGCCACGGCGCCCGCAGACCCCGCACGCGATGAGTGCGCCCTTGCCGCCTATCGCGACCGCTACCTCGCCGCCTTCGGCCCCGGCGCGCTCGCCGGTCTCAGGATCGGAGTTTACCAGCATTCCTCAGTGGCGCGGGACGTCCTGACGGGTCTTCTCCGCGATCTCGGGGCAAACACCTTGCCGCTCGGTCGGTCGGACATCTTCGTTCCCGTCGATACAGAGGCGGTCGATCCCGACACGCGGGCGCGCCTCGCGGAATGGGCGGCGCAGCACCACCTCGACGCCATCGTCTCGACGGACGGGGACGCCGACCGGCCGCTGGTCGCGGACGAGACCGGCCGCGTGATCCCCGGCGATGTTCTCGGGACGATCACCGCCGGGGTGCTCGGTGCGGCAACCGTCGTCACGCCCGTCTCGTCCAACACGATGGTCGAAGAGACGGGGCGCTTCGCCCGTGTCGAGCGGACCAGGATCGGCTCGCCCTATGTCATCGCCGGGATGGAGGCCGCCGGGGGCGGCGCGACCGTCGGCTTCGAGGCGAACGGCGGGTTCCTTCTTGGCTTTGCCGCGCGGGGTCCCGCAGGCCGCCTCGCGCCGTTGATGACACGCGACGCCGTCCTGCCGATCCTCGCGCCGCTCTGCGAGGCGCGGCGGACGGGCCGTTCACTCTCGGCCCTCGTCGCGGCCCTGCCCGCCCGATTCACCGCCGCCGACCGGCTGGAGAACGTGCCGACCGAGGCGGCGCAGACCCTTGTCGCGCGCCTGACGGCCGAGGCGGACGCCCGCGCCGCCCTTTTCGCCGGTCTCGGGCCGGAAACCGGCATCGACCTGACGGACGGCCTGCGCCTTAGCTACGCCTCGGGCGTGATCGTGCACCTGCGCCCGTCGGGCAACGCGCCGGAGCTGCGCTGTTATGCCGAGGCGGGTAGCGAGGCAGAGGCAACCGCGCTCGTCTCAGACACGCTCGCCGCGCTCCGCGCCCGCCTCTCCTGACCGAAAGGACCACGATGACCCGCCTTTCCCGCACCCTTGCCGCCATCGATGCCGCCAACGCCGCCGATCCCGACCAAAGCGAGGGCGCTCCGGCGGCACGGCTTTACGGCGAGCGGATGAGCGCGGAAATGGTCCGGCTGGTCCCCGATGCCTCCGAGGAGCTGCAGATCGCCGCGCGCGGCCAGCATATCGAGCGCTGGACCTCGCCGCGTGCCGCCTACCCCGAGGGGCGCGAGGGCTACCTCGCCTGGCGCCGCGACCTCGGCGCATTTCACGCGCGCCGCGTGGGCGAGATCATGGCCGCCGAGGGCTATCCCGCAGAGAGCGTCGACAGGGTCGGCCGCATGCTCCGCAAGGAGGGGATCAAGCGCGAGGCCGAGGTGCAGGCGCTTGAGGACGTGATCTGCTTTACCTTCCTGCGCTGGTATTTCCTGCCCTTTGCGGAGGGGCGCGATCCGGCCGAACTGGAGCGGATCGTCGTGAAGACCGCCCGCAAGATGTCGGCCGGGGCGCGCGCGCGGGCGCTGGCGGAATTCGAGATCCCCGAGCCCTTCGCCGGCGCCTTCCGGGGCTAGCTCCGCCCCGGCCCCGATTCCCGGCGACTGTTTCGCATCTGGGCTCTTTCAAAAGGTCCGGGACCCGGACTGTTGCCGCCAAGCCTCAGCCCCCGGCGTATTTCTGCGCCGCGGCTAGGTCCTCATGAAACCGTGATCCAGTCTTTCTTGACGACGCCACGCCGCAGCCGTACCTGCGCCGCGCCAAAGCCACCGTCACGTGTGAGCTTGGCAGAGGCAAGGACGAGTTCCGGCGACGCGGGCGCCGGGGGGAAGGAAGAGACCGATGGAAACGCAAAAGCAGATGGGCGCCGGGCAAGGCGAAGAGACCCAGCAGCACCAGCAGGGGGGCGTCACGCCCGCCGCGCGGCGCGGCGAGGCCGAACGCCAGCAGCGCGAGGCGAGCGCCGCCAAGACGACGCAGTTCAACGACTGGGCCTCGATCTGAGCCCTTGCACGGGCGCGAAAGGCCTTTAGCCTCCGGGGTGGAGGCTTCATGTCCGCGCCCGTCTCATCAATCCCGAATCTCGGCCCCGCGTCAGAGGCCGCCTTCCTGCGCGCCGGCATCGCGAGCGCCGAGGCGCTGCGCGCCCTTGGCGCCGACGAGGGCTATCTGCGGCTCCTGCAGACCGGCACGCCG
Organism: Paracoccaceae bacterium; assembly: GCA_020446905.1. Classification (GTDB taxonomy): domain Bacteria; phylum Pseudomonadota; class Alphaproteobacteria; order Rhodobacterales; family Rhodobacteraceae; genus Albidovulum. The sequence continues at coordinate 10,162 of JAGRDU010000059.1, forward strand.
GCGCATTTCATCGGATACTATGCGCTCGTCATGGGGCTTCAGGGCCGTCCCTGGAACGATTGCCGGGGCGACGAAAAGCGCACCCTGCGCGCGCGTTTCGACGCGCTGAAGGCACGTGCCGCAGAGGGGCGCGGCCGCGCGCTGCCGCAGGGGATCGAGCGAATGCTGAACGAGATCGGCCTCGTGCCGCGCGGCGGCGCCTGAAAGACAAAGGCCGCCCCGGTCAGAGGCGGCCTTCCAGCCTGCGGCAGTGCGGGGTTCCGCGGAAACCCGCGTCAACCGACCAGTTCGAGACCCGAGAAGAAATACGCGATCTCGACCGCGGCAGTTTCCGGCGCGTCCGAGCCGTGCACCGAATTCTCGCCGACGGACAGGGCGAAGTCCTTGCGGATCGTGCCCTCGGCGGCGTTCGCCGGGTTCGTCGCGCCCATGACTTCGCGGTTCTTCGCGATGGCGCCCTCGCCTTCGAGGACCTGCACCACGACGGGCTCGGAAATCATGAACTCGGTCAGCTCGCCGAAGAACGGACGGTCCTTGTGGACCTCGTAGAACTTCTGCGCCTGGGCGAGCGTCAGCTGGATGCGCTTCTGCGCGACGATGCGCAGGCCCGCTTCCTCGAACTTGGCGTTGATCTTGCCGGTCAGATTGCGCTTGGTCGCGTCGGGTTTGATGATGGAGAGCGTGCGTTCGATCGCCATGTCTCGTGCCTTGTGGTTCGGGCCGGCGCGGCCGGCGGATTGGATCGCGGGTTGGCTAGCATGACCCGCGGCCTTTGAAAAGCCGATGCTTGACCGATCGGTCAGACTGCGCGGCACCCGGTACCGAGGAGCGATGCGTCTTTAACGCCCCATCCGGCTCTGCTAAGCGCGGGTCATGCTCAGGATTTCGGACATCACCTATGCCGTCGAAGGCCGCCCCCTGTTCGAGGGCGCCACGGCTACCATTCCCGAGGGCCACAAGGTTGGCCTCGTCGGGCGGAACGGCGCCGGCAAGACGACGCTCTTTCGCATCCTCAGAGGCGAGCTTGCGCTGGAATCGGGCGAGATTTCCCTGCCCGCCCGTGCCCGCATCGGCGGCGTCGCGCAGGAGGTGCCGTCCTCCGCGACCTCCCTCATCGACACCGTTCTGGCCGCCGACGAGGAACGCGCCGACCTGCTGGCCGAGGCGGAGGCCGCGACCGACCCGCACCGGATCGCCGAAATCCAGCACCGCCTGACCGATATCGACGCCTGGTCGGCCGAGGGGCGCGCCTCGGCGATCCTCAAGGGCCTCGGCTTCGACACCGAGGCGCAGGCCCGCCCCTGCTCCGACTTTTCCGGCGGCTGGCGGATGCGCGTCGCCCTTGCCGGCGTGCTTTTCGCCCAGCCCGACCTGCTCCTTCTCGACGAACCCACGAACTATCTCGACCTTGAAGGCGCGCTCTGGCTCGAAAGCTATCTCGCCCGCTATCCCCACACCGTCATCATCATCAGCCACGACCGCGGTCTTCTGAACCGCGCCGTCGGGTCGATCCTCCATCTCGACAACCGCAAGCTGACCCTCTGGTCCGGCGGCTATGACCTCTTCGCCCGCCAGATGGCCGAACGCCGCGCCGTGCAGGCCGCCGAGGCGAAAAAGCAGGAGGCGCGGCGCGCGCATCTGCAAAGCTTTGTCGACCGCTTCCGCTACAAGGCCTCCAAGGCCGTTCAGGCGCAAAGCCGCATCAAGATGCTCGAGAAGATGTCGCCGATCACCGCGCCCGAGGACGCGGCCAAGGTCGTCTTCACCTTCCCCGAGCCCGAGGAACTGTCGCCCCCCATCATCACGATGGAGGGCGCCGCCGTCGGCTATGGCGGCCCGCCGGTCCTGCGCAAGCTTTCGCTCCGCATCGACCAGGACGACCGGATCGCCCTTCTGGGGCGGAACGGCGAGGGGAAATCGACGCTCTCCAAGCTCCTCGCCGGGAAACTTCAGGCCGAGGCGGGCAGCATCACCCGCGCCTCGAAGCTCCGCATCGGCTATTTCGCCCAGCATCAGGTGGACGAGCTTCACCTCGACGAGACCCCGCTCGACCATATCCGGCGCCTGCGTCCGAATGAGACTCCGGCGCGGCTGCGCGCCCGCCTTGCCGGCTTCGGCCTTGGCGCCGATCAGGCCGCGACGGTCGTCGCGAAGCTCTCGGGCGGGCAGAAGGCGCGGCTCTCGCTCCTGCTGGCCACGAACGACGCGCCGCACCTCCTCATCCTCGACGAGCCGACCAACCACCTCGACATCGAAAGCCGTGAGGCCCTGGTCGAGGCGCTGACCGAATATTCCGGCGCCGTCATCCTCGTCTCCCACGACATGCACCTTCTCAGCCTCGTCGCCGACCGGCTCTGGCTCGTGAAGGGCGGCGCGGTCACGCCCTATACCGGAGACCTCGAGCAATATCGCAAGGAGCTTCTGGCCGGCGACGACACCGACAAACCCGTCGAAAAGCCCAAGGAAAAGGCCCCCCGGCCCTCGCGCGACGCGATCCTCGCCCTCAAGGCCGAGGTCCGCAAATGCGAGGAAAGGCTGGCCAAACTGAACGAGATGCGCGACAAACTGGCGGTGAAGCTCGCCAGACCCGAGCTTTACGAGCGTCCCGAGGAAGCTGTCATCTGGCAGAAGAAATACGCCGAGGTGATGGACGGGCTCGACCGGGCAGAGGCGCTCTGGATGGCGGCGGCGGAGAAACTCGAAGCAGCGGAGGCGTAGTGGAACCGGCCTTCTACCTGACGACCTTCGTCACGCTCTTCGTGATCATCGACCCGATCGCGCTCGCGCCCCTTTTCGTCGCGCTGACGCAGGGCATGGACGCGGCGCACCGGCGCACGGTGGCGCTGCGCGCCTGCCTGATTGCGGCGGGGCTGATGACCCTCTTCGGGCTTCTCGGCGACCGGATTCTCGCGGTGATCGGCATAACCATGCCCGCCTTCCGCATCTCCGGCGGCATCCTTCTTTTCGTCACGGCGCTCGACATGCTCTTTGAGCGGCGCACCCAGCGGCGCGAGGGACAGCAGGCCGACCCGCATCACGACCCCTCGGTCTTCCCGCTCGCGACGCCGCTGATCGCCGGACCAGGCGCCTTCACGACAATGATCCTGCTGGTCAACAACACGCCCGCGACGGGTGTTGCCCATACGGTCGCGATCCATGGCGTGATGCTTGCGGTCGTTGCCATCTCGTTCCTGATGTTCCTGGCCGCGCCGATCATCGAACGCGCGCTCGGGCGGACCGGGATCATCGTCATCACGCGGCTTCTCGGGATGCTGCTGGCCGCGCTGTCGGTGCAGTTCGTCCTCGACGGGATCCGCGGCACGGGCCTTCTCTGATGGACGGGGGCGACCTGCCGCGCCTTGTCTACCTCGTCCTCCTGCTCGGGGTCGTCGGCAGTTATTTCATCGTCGAAAGCCGCGGCCAGCTGGGCAAGCGCGCGCAGCAGGCGGCGATCTGGGCGTTGATCTTCTTCGGCGCCATTGCCGTCGCGGGCCTCTGGACCGACGTCCGCCGCGGCGTCCTGCCCGAAGAGGCGGTGGTGCGCGGTGACAGCTACGAGGTTCCTGTCTCGGCCGACGGCCATTTCTACATCGCGGCGAACGTGAACGGCGCCGCCGTGCGTTTCGTCGTCGATACCGGCGCCTCGGATATCGTGCTGACGCAGGACGACGCCCGCCGCGCCGGGCTGAACCCCGCCGATCTCAACTATTTCGGCAGTGCGATGACGGCGAACGGCCGCGTCGCCACCGCCCCAGTGAAGCTCGATAGCCTCAGCATCGGACCCGATACCGAGACCGGCGTCCCGGCCGTCGTCAATGGCGGAGAGCTCGACACCTCGCTTCTGGGGATGAGCTGGCTTTCGCGCCACGAGGCGACCTTCGGCAAGGACCGGCTGGTGATCCGGCGCTGACCCCCGATACGGGAACTTTCACCCGGCCCCTGCGTTTTTCCCTGACGTGCGGCGAGTGCGAGCCGCTTAGTGGCCACGCAGGGGAAGGTATCAGGGCAATGTCCATCAAAATCCAGCTTGGCTGCCATCTGTCTTTTGACCTGCCGGCCCCGACGCCGATGATCCTTCTGCTGAATATCCACCCCACGCGCGTCCGGGATCTGGACCAACCCGACCACTTGACGACAATTCCTCCGGTTGCGGTCGAGACCTACGCCGATACATTCAACAACCGCTGCGCGCGGGTTATCGCCCCGGCCGGACGTTTCACCGTTACCACCGAGGCGACGCTCCGGGACAGCGGCCGTGCCGATCCGATTGGCACCGGCGCCCTTCAGCACCCCGTCGAGGATCTTCCCGTCGATACGCTCGCGTTCCTGCTGCCCAGCCGCTATTGCGACAGCGATCTGCTGTCCGAATTTGCGTGGTCTAGGTTCGGCAATACCCCCTTGGGCTGGCATCGCGTGCAGGCGGTCTGCAATTTCGCGCATGCCCACATCGCGTTCGGCTATCAGCATTCCCGGCCAACGCGCACCGCCAAAGAGACGCTCGAGGAAGGCGTGGGCGTCTGTCGCGACTATACGTACCTCGCGATCGCGCTCTGCCGAAGCCTCAACATCCCCGCGCGTTACTGCACGGGCTACATCAGCGACATCGGACAGCAGCCGCCCTACGCGCCAATGGACTTCTGCGCCTGGATGGAGGTCTATCTCGGCGATACCTGGTGGGTCTTCGATCCCCGAAACAACGACACGCGATACGGCCGTGTCCTTGTGGCGCGCGGTCGCGACGCGGCGGATGTGCCGCTGACGCACAGCTTCGGACCACATCAGTTGCGCGAATTCAAGGTCTGGATCGACGAGGCCGGGGCGGCAGCCACGAACGCGGCTTGACGACCGTCAGACCCCGCTCTCCGCCTTCTTCTGCCAGCGGCCGCCTTCTTCGGACCAGTACTGCGCCGCAAGGCCCGCGCCGGTCAGCGCCTTCCACTGGCCGCGCGCGGCGGCGACCGCAGCCTCGTCGTTGCCGTCGAAAAGGATGCAGACGCGCGCGAGCGGCCCGCATTCCCCGGCCGTGACCTCGGCGCCGTCGACCGCCATCAGGCAGTCGGGTGCGTTCGGGGCCCCGGCCGCCGTGGTCAGAAGGATCGGCTGCAGCGCGTCATGCGGCCCGCCCGCAAGACCGTGCGGCAGGAACCCCTCCTCCGGCCCCGCCCAGAGTTTCTGGTCAAGCCAGTCAAGCCGCCCGGCGTCGCGCCCCCGCACCGCGACGCGCCAGCCCGCCTGCAGGCTCTTGGCCAGAAGCATCGACAGCGCGACCTCAAGCGGCGAGCGCGTCAGGTGATAGAAGAGGACATCGCCCATCAGCGCTCCAGCGTCTCCCGTACCAGCCGGTCGAGCGTGCGCACGCCCCACCCGGTCGCGCCTTTCGGGGCAAGCGCGGAGTCGCCAGTCAGAAGCGTCACGCCCGCAATGTCGATATGGCACCAGGGCACATCGTCCTTGACGAAGCGCTTCAGGAACTGCGCGGCCGTGATCGACCCGCCGGGCCGGCCGCCGGTGTTCTTCATGTCGGCAAGCCGCGACTTGATGAGATCGTCGTAGGCTGGCCCCATCGGCATCCGCCAGGCGCCCTCTCCCTCTTCACGCGCCGCCTTGAGAATGGCGTCCGCGAGCTTGTCATCGTTCGAGAAAATGCCAGCGTGCTCGTGCCCCAGCGCGATCACGATGGCCCCCGTCAGCGTCGCAAGGTTCACCATCCCGCGCGGCTTGAACCGCTCCTGCGCGTACCAGAGCACATCTGCCAGAACCAGCCGCCCCTCGGCATCGGTATTGATGACCTCGATCGTGTCGCCCTTCA
>JAGRDU010000060.1:0-1747 GCA_020446905.1 Paracoccaceae bacterium
AGGCGCAGCAGGTGCAGGACATGGTGGATTCTGTGATGGCGATGGAGGAGGGCACGCGCGGCTACCTTCTGGCACCGATCGTCCGTGACCGGAAGGGCGAATACCGCAAGGAATTCCTTGAGCTTCGCAAGCAGGGCTTCCAGCGCGTCAAGGTAGATGGCCAGTTCCATGACCTGGAGGAGCCGCCGACACTCGACAAGAAGTTCCGGCACGATATCGACGTTGTGGTCGACCGGATCGTCGTGCGCGAGGGGCTGGAGACACGGCTGGCCGACAGTTTCCGCACCGCGTTGAACCTCGCCGACGGGATCGCGATCCTTGAGACGGCGCCGACGGAAGGCGACCCCGAGCGGATCACGTTCAGCGAGAACTTCGCCTGTCCGGTGAGTGGCTTCACCATCCCCGAGATCGAGCCGCGCCTCTTCTCCTTCAACGCCCCCTTCGGCGCCTGTCCGTCCTGCGATGGCCTCGGGGTGGAGCTGTTCTTCGACGAACGGCTCGTCGTGCCGGATGTCACACTGAAGCTGAAGGACGGAGCGCTGGCGCCCTGGAACAAGGGCAAGTCGCCCTATTTCATCCAGACCATCGACGCACTCGCGCGGCACTACGGGTTCGATCCCAAGAAGCCCTGGAAGGACCTGCCCGAGGCGGTCCAGAAGCTCTTCCTCTACGGATCGGGCGAAGACGAGATCAAGTTCCGCTTCGACGAGGGCGGGCGCGTCTACGAGGTCAGCCGGACGTTCGAGGGTGTGATCCCGAACATGGAGCGGCGCTACCGCGAGACCGACAGCGCCTGGAGCCGCGAGGAGATGGAGCGGTTCCAGAACAACCGGCCCTGCCATGCCTGTGGCGGCCATCGTCTCCGCCCCGAGGCGCTGGCGGTCAAGATCGCGGGCCTCCATGTGGGCGAAGTGGTGCAGATGTCGATCCGCGAGGCCTATGCCTGGATCGACACGGTCCCCGCGAAACTGACGAAACAGAAGAACGAGATTGCCAGGCTGATCTTGAAGGAAATCCGCGAACGGCTGGGGTTCCTGAACAATGTCGGCCTCGAATATCTGACGCTGAGCCGGAATGCCGGTACCCTTTCGGGCGGGGAAAGCCAGCGCATCCGGCTGGCGTCCCAGATCGGTTCCGGCCTGACGGGGGTACTCTATGTGCTGGACGAACCCTCGATCGGCCTCCACCAGCGCGACAACGACCGGTTGCTTGGCACGCTAAAAAGCTTGCGCGATCAGGGCAACACCGTGCTGGTCGTCGAACACGACGAGGAAGCGATCCGCGAGGCGGATTATGTGTTCGACATCGGCCCCGGCGCCGGGGTGCATGGCGGGCAGGTGGTCGCGCACGGCACGCCAGAAGAGATCGCGGCGGACCCTGCCTCTCTGACCGGCCAGTACCTTTCCGGCACGCGCGAGATCGCGGTGCCGAAGGTCCGGCGCGACGGGAACGGCAAGACCTTGACCGTGGTGAAGGCGACCGGCAACAACCTCAAGGACGTGACGGCCGGGTTTCCGCTGGGCAAGTTCGTCTGCGTGACGGGCGTCTCTGGCGGCGGCAAGTCCACGCTGACGATCGAGACGCTCTACAAGAACGCGGCGCTGCGTCTCAACGGCGCGCGGGAGACCCCGGCGCCTTGCGAGACCATCAAGGGGTTCGAGTATCTCGACAAGGTCATCGACATCGACCAGCGGCCCATCGGGCGCACCCCTCGGTCGAACCCCGCGACCTACACCGGCGCCTTCAC
>JAGRDU010000060.1:1877-10124 GCA_020446905.1 Paracoccaceae bacterium
ATGCACTTCCTGCCCGACGTCTATGTCACCTGCGAGACCTGCAAGGGCCACCGCTACAACCGCGAGACGCTGGAGATCAAGTTCAAGGGCAAGTCCATCGCCGATGTGCTGGAAATGACGGTCGAGGACGCGCAATCGTTCTTCGGCGCCGTCCCGGCGATCCGAGAGAAGATGGATGCGCTGGTGCGGGTGGGCCTTGGCTATATCAAGGTCGGCCAGCAGGCGACAACGCTGTCGGGCGGCGAGGCGCAGAGGGTGAAACTGTCGAAGGAACTGGCCAGACGCTCCACGGGTCGCACTTTGTACATTCTGGACGAGCCGACGACGGGGCTGCACTTCGAGGATGTTCGAAAACTGCTGGAGGTGCTGCACGAGCTGGTCGATCAGGGCAACACCGTCGTGGTGATCGAGCACAACCTCGATGTGGTCAAGACCGCGGACTGGATCATCGACATCGGGCCCGAGGGGGGCGACGGCGGAGGCGAGATCGTCGCGACCGGCACGCCCGAGGATGTCGTGAAGGTCGAGCGCAGCCATACCGGCCGCTACCTCTCGCCGCTCCTCAAGCCGCGCCGGCGGGTGGCGGCCGAGTGACTACTTGCGCACCGTCTTGACGATCTCGAGGACGCGCGAGGTGTCCACGTCCACCTTGTAGATGTGATAACCCGACTTGTAATAGCGCCATGACCCGTTGACCGGCGCCAGCCCGTAACGGTCGATGTTCATCAGCATGCTCCGCTCGTAGACCGGGAATTCGTCGCCCACGTCGAAGTCCGGCTTGACCTGCTGGCTGGCCGGAACGTTGATGCACTTTCCGGTCAGCTTGTGGATACGGCAGTTCTGCGCGCCGGCGGGCCCGAAGGAGAGGGTCGCAAGGGCGACAGACAGGCAGATGGCGCGGAACATGGACTTCGCCCTGGCAAATCGTAATCGGAACGCCGCGATCCTAGCACAGGTTCCATCCGGTGATGCTGTGCATCGGCGCAGGGCGGAAAGAATGCGGGAATGTGGGGCGTTTGCATCGGTTCGCGGGGGCGCCGAACAGACGCCAAGCCCGGCGGCCAGTGGAACCTCCGACCCGGCAATCCCGGACGGCGCGGCCTACCCGCGCCGTCTCGGGCCCGAGGTTTCAGTTCTGCTTCATCGGGCAGGTGCTGAGCCCGAGGATCGAGTAAAGCGGGCAGGACCGCATGAGGCCGGTCGCGAGCGGCACGATGCCGATGAGGTAGGCCCAGCGATAGGTCGCGTCGGCATTGAGGAAGAACCCGGCCAGCAGCGCGAGGCCGAGGACGATACGAAGGACGCGGTCGATCCCGCCGACATTGGTCTTGAACATGGTGTGTCTCCGTTTCCCACCGCCCCCGAGTCGTTCGGGGGCCATGCGCCGAGAATGCCGCAGAGGCGACCCCGCGTCTGTGACCTTGTCACAGAGACGGACGGGATCGGACTATGGACCGCCGGGATCGGGACTTCAGTCCGAAACCGCGGCCAGCCGCGCGAGGGCGGCGCGGTCCCGCAGCGCCACCGCGCCGCGCTCGGTCACAACGAGGCCCGCGCGCGCGAAGGCGTCGAGCCGGCGCGAGACCACCTCGCGCGCCGAGCCGATGGCCGTGGCGAGTTCCTGGTGCGTGGCGCGGACCTCGTCCCCCTCCGCCCGGTCCAGAAGCGCGGCGGCAAGGCGGCTTTCGATGCGCTGGAAGGCGACGCGCTCCAGCAGGTGCATCATCGCCTGCATCCGCTCGGCGAAGGCCGAGAAGACGAAACCGCGGAAGGCGGGCGAGCCATCCATGAGATCGAGGAACTCGGGCTTCGGGATGAGGACCGCGCGCACCTCGGACGCGGTCAGCGCCTCGCCCGAATACTCCTCGCCGCCGAGAAGGCCGAGAGTCGATTGCACGCAGGACCCGCCGGGTTCGACCGCGTAGAGGAGGATGTCGCGCCCGGAGGGACCGGTCAGGAAAACCTCGATCCGGCCCGAGAGGACGACAACGAAGCCCTTCGCAGCCTCGCCGGGACGGAAAAGCGCGGTGCCGCGATCAAGGCGGGCGACGGGCAGGCGGGCCAGCCGCCGTCGCGCTGCCGGTTCCAGCGCGGCAAGCCCGGCTGCGCCGTCCACCCATCCCCCGGCAGGCTCGTCTCGGGATGCCGTCACGCGGCGCTCCTTCAGTCGAGAAGCGCGGAGATCGCCCGGATGACGTCCAGCACTTCGTAAGTCTCTTCGCTCACGCGCAGAATCTGCCCGTTCACCACGTAGTAACGTTCACCGGGCCGGAGGGGGTCAAGCCCATAGCGATCCGGGTACCGGATAAGGTGGTAGGGATAATCGGTGACGCGGTCGCCCCGGCCGATGTGACCGGCATGTTTCTTCGCCTGGCCGGGCGGCACGCAGGGCTGGGCCTTCTTGGCAAGGCCGGGCGGGCAGCCCTTTGACCCGGCGAAGACCGGGACGGCCGGCACGAGGGCGGCAACGGCCAGAAATACGACGAGAGCGGCGCGGAGGGACATCGGAATCTCCTGAGTTTGCGCCCGCTTAACACGGCGAGACCCGGACGTGTTCCGCTTTTGCGCCGCCTCGGCGGATCTCAGCCGCGATGGCGTTTCTCGAAACGGGGCAGCATTGCGGAGAAGTCCATTCCCTTGCCGTCCTCGCGTTCGACGAAGCTCTCGTAAAGGAGGGCGGCGAGCTGGCCCATGGGAGTGTCGGCGTCGGCGGCCTCGGCGGCCTGTTGCGAGAGGCGCAGGTCTTTCAGCATGAGTTCGGCGGCAAATCCCGGCTTGTAGCCGTTGTCGGCGGGGGATTTCGGGCCGACGCCGGGGGCGGGGCAATAGGCGTTCATCGTCCAGGAATAGCCCGAGGAGGTGGAGACCACGTCGAACATCTTCTGCCGGTCGAGGCCGAGCTTGTCGGCCAGGGCGAAGGCCTCGCAGGTGGCGATCATGGTGACGCCGAGGATCATGTTGTTGCAGATCTTGGCGGCCTGGCCCGCCCCCGAGCCGCCGCAATGGACGGCCTTCTGGCCCATGATGTCGAAGAGGGGGCTGACGATGGCGAATGCCTCGTCCGTGCCGCCGGCCATGAAGGTCAGCGTGCCCGCCGCCGCCCCGCCCACGCCGCCCGAAACCGGCGCGTCGATCGCGAGAACACCGGCCGCTGCCGCCTGATCGGCGACCGCGCGGGCGCTTTCGACGTCGACGGTGGAGCAGTCGCAAAGGACCGCGCCCTTGCTCATCGCCGGGATCACCTCGGCCGCCACGGCGCGCAGGATCGCGCCGTTCGGCAGCATTGTGATGACGACCTCGGCCCCCTGTGCCGCCCCCGCAGCGCTGATCGCGGCATGCACACCTTCCGGCATCGGAGCGTGCAGATCAAAGCCCGTGACGTCGTGGCCCGCCCTGACGAGGTTGGTCGCCATCGGGCCGCCCATGTTGCCAAGGCCGATAAATCCGATCTTCATCTCAGTCCTCCTCAAAGCTCAGCTCGGCGTCGCCCAGCGGCGCGAGCATAAAGTCCACGTCCTCCCGCGGCACCGCCCCTGGCCCGGCGTGGCGCCAGCGCGGATTGCGGTCCTTGTCGATGATCTGGGCGCGGATGCCTTCGAGGAAGTCCGCGTGCTGCATCGAACGGTAGGTGAAACGGTATTCGAGGGCCAGCGCCTCGCGCAGCGTTGCCACCGGCCCGAGCCGCCGGATCATCGCGACGGTGCAGGCGGCAGAGAGGGGCGCGGCGCGCGTCAGTGCCTTCAGCGCTTCGGCCGCGAACGGGGTGCCGGACGCCCCGAGCGCCTTTGCGATGGCCGCGAGGTCGGGTTTGCCGAAATGCGCGTCAATCTCGTCCTGCGCGGCGGCCAGCCGGCCGTCGGGGGCAGGGGTCGCGACGATTTCAGCCGGATCACCGGTCACGATGAGCCGCGCCTTCAGCGCCTCCCACCCGGCTTCCGGCACGAAGAGATCCGCGAAGCCGACAAGGATTGCGTCTGCGGGGCCAAGCCGCGCGCCGGTGGTGCCGACATAGGCGCCGAGATGGCCCGGCGCCCGCGCCAGGATGAAGCTGCCGCCGACGTCCGGGACCAGCCCGATCCCACATTCGGGCATCGCGATCTGGCTCGTTTCCCCGACGATGCGGTGGCTGCCGTGGCAGCCGACCCCGACGCCGCCCCCCATGGTGAAGCCCTGCAGGAAGCTCACCACCGGCTTGGGATAGGCGGCGATGCGGTCGTTCATCCGGTACTCGTCGTGCCAGAACCTGCGGCCATAGGCATAGTCGCCCGCCGTTCCGGTCGCATACATCTCGGCAATGTCGCCGCCCGCGCAGAAGGCGCGGGTCCCCTCGGCGTCGATCAGCACCAGTGCGACCTCGGGGTCGTCCCGCCAGGCGATCAGTGCCGCGTCGATCTCAAGGCACATCTGATAGGTCAGCGCGTTCAGCGCTTGCGGGCGGTTCAGCGTAATGCGCCCGGCGCGCCCTTCCTTGCGGATCGCAATGTCGGCCATCAGCCCCTCTCTGCCAACAGCGTGCGCGCGGTGATAAGGCGCATGATCTCGTTCGTCCCCTCGAGGATCTGGTGGACGCGCAGGTCGCGGACGATCTTCTCGATCCCGTAATCGGCAAGATAGCCGTAGCCGCCATGAAGTTGCAGGCAGGCATTCGCGACCTCGAAGGCGTTGTCGGTCACCACCACCTTGGCCATGGCGCAGAACTTCGTCGCATCGGCCGCGCCGGTATCAAGCTTCCACGCTGCCTGTCGCAGGAAGGTGCGGGCCGATTGCAGCTTGATCTCCAGCTCTGCCAGCCGGAACTGCAGCGCCTGGAACTGGTCGAGCGTCTTTCCGAACGCCTTGCGCTCTCCCATGTAGACAAGCGTCGCATCGAGCGCCGCCTGAGCCCCGCCAAGCGCCGAGGCCGAGATGTTGAGCCGCCCGCCGTCGAGGCCGGCCATGGCATAAGCAAAGCCTTTACCCTCCTCGCCGACGAGATTCCCGGCCGGGATCACGCAATCGTCGAACTGCACCTGTGCGGTCGGCTGCGCCCGCCAGCCCATCTTGTCCTCGAGCCCCCCGAACGAGAGGCCGGGCGTGCCGTTTTCCACCACCACGGTCGAGATGCCCTTTGGCCCGTCCTCGCCCGTCCGGACCATCGTGAGGTAGGCATCCGAATAGCTGCCGCCCGAGATGAAGGCCTTGGTTCCATTGAGGTTCCAGCCGTCGTTGGTCCTGTCCGCGCGGGTGCGGAGGGCGGCGGCGTCCGAGCCGGACCCGGGTTCGGTGAGGCAGTAGGAGAAGACCTTTTCCATCGAACAAAGGGCAGGGAGCCACTTCGCCTTGGTCTCGGCGCTGCCGAACTTGTCGATCATACCGCCGCACATGTTGTGGATCGACAGGAACGAGCCGACCGAGGGGCAAGCCATCGCCAGCGCCTCGAACACGAGTGTCGCATCCAGCCGCGAGAGACCAGATCCGCCATACTCCTCGGCCACATAGACGCCGCCGAGGCCAAGTTCGGCAACCTTCGGCCAGAGGTCGCGGGGGATCGTCCCCGCCTTCTCCCATTCGAGGGCATGGGGCGCGATTTGTTCCGCGCCGAACCCCCTCGCCATATCGAAGATCGCCTCTTGCTCCTCGCTCAGCGAAAAATCCATGGCTCCCTCCCGGATCGAATTGAACAATTGTTAAATTTCAACTGTTACAGGAGTTTTTCAAGCCTCGATACCGGTCCGGGAAAATGGCATTGGTCTCCGGTTTTGCGCCGTGTTTCCGCAAACTTGCCGCATTTGGACCCTAGGATTTTAGCAATTGTGAATTTCGGCGCCGAAGGGGGGCGCAAGTGCGATGGGCGGACTGGTGCAAATTCTCAAATCCGCGGCCCTCGGGGGTCTTTTCGTCGTTTCGGCGGCAATTTCGGCGGCGGCAGTGACCTTCAACGGCAACTATTCGCTGTCCGGCAACGCCTACAGCGAGCCGGGGCTTGTGATACAGACCTCTGCGACCACCGGGGCGTTCAGTTTCAACCTGAATTCCGGGCAAAGCACGACCTTCGACCTCTTCTCGATCTGGACGAACGAGAACCGCGTCAACGGCAACAACACGCGGGTGCGGACGCTCCTCGCCGACTTCATGTTGTCGTCCTTCGGGGCGTCCGGCACCGCCAGCGGTACGACCACCGGCGTGAACGTCGCCGGGATTGCGCAGTACGGCTCTCTCAGCTGGGCCGCGCCGCTGACGCTGACGCTGAACAACGGCGGGACGCTGACCATCGCGCTGTCGAACGAGACCTTCAACCTCGGGCTTCTGCGACTGTCCTCGGGCATCAACTGGGCGGCGACGGTGCAGGCGACCGCGACCTATCGCGCGCCGAGCGCGGTGCCGCTGCCGGCCTCGGGCCTGCTTCTGGCAGCCGCGGTCGCGACCGCGGCCGGAATGCGCCGGCGTCGCCGCGCGGCCTGAAGCTGGGCCATCCGCCGGCTAAAGATCGGCGTGAAACTCCTCGATCAGGTGACGGACGACGGCCCGTAGCGCGCCTTCGGTGTCATCCCCGGCCGCGACCGCCTCGGTGAAGGCGGCGCGCTGGCGCTCGGCGCTCGGTCCTTCGGACAAGAGGGACGGCAGCGCCGCGATCTCGGCCGAGCTGCCAAGCGCCTCGGCATCCTCGGCGACAAGCGCGATCATCTCGGCCAGAAGCTCGGCGATGGGGACGACCTGTTGCCTGCCGAAGTCGATGAGGGCGCCGCGCGCGCCATAGCGCTGCGCCCGCCAGCGATTCTCGGCGATCAGGAAATTGTCGTAGATCCGCCAGCGCTGGTTCGCGCGCCGGAGGCGCCAGAGCATCCGGGTCAGGCACTGGACCATCGCCGCAATCGACAGCGCCATTTCCAGCCGGGGCGAGACGTCGCAGATCCGGGTTTCGATCGTCGGAAAGCGGGCCGAGGGCCGCAGGTCCCACCAGATCTTCGACGAATCCTCGATCAGCCCCATCTTCACCAGCGCCCCGACGGTGCGCTGGTATTCGGCCCAGCTTGCGAACCGGGGCGGCAGCCCGGTGCGCGGCAGGTTGTCGAAGACCGTGAGGCGGTAGCTCGCAAGCCCGGTATCCTCGCCCTGCCAGAAGGGGGAGGAGGCGGACATCGCGAGAAGATGCGGCAGGAAATAGGAGAGCTGGTTGACGAGGTCGATCCGCGCATCCTCGTCCGGGATGCCGACATGGACATGCATGCCGCAGATCAGGAGCCGCCGGGCGACTCCGCCAAGATCGCGGCGCAGGTCATTATAGCGGTCCTTGTCGGTGTGATGCTGTTCCTTCCAGTCGGCGAAGGGATGGCAGGAGACGGCGATGGGCACCAACCCGTGGCGCGCGGCCTGCCGCGCGACGGTGCTGCGCAGCCGCTTCAGATCGTCCCGCGCAGCGGCGACCCCGGCGCAGACCCGGGTGCCGATCTCGATCTGGCATTGAAGGAATTCGGGGCTGACCTGCCCCGCAAGCTCGGCGCGGCAGGCCTCCATGAGGGCGGGCGGGGCGACAGCCAGCGCCAGCGTATCGGCATCGACGAGAAGGTATTCCTCCTCGACGCCGATGGTGAAATCGGGATCGGTCATCTGTCCTCCCGGGGCCGCGCGCGCTCCCGCCCGCGAGTTGACCAGAGAGCCCGGGCGCGGGCAAGTCCCCGGGGCCTTGCGCCCGCGTCCCCGGCAGCGTAGATCCCGGCCCGCGCGCAACGCTGGGGGCATCTCGCGGCCCTGGCCGGCGCGTGGCCCCGGGTCCGATGATTGCCCCCTCACATCCCTGACTGCACCTCCTGCGGCGCCTGCTGTTTCGGCACGCATGACCGCTATATCGCGATCCTTCCCGAAGACGTCGGCCGCGCCATCCCGCCCGAGGCCCTGACCGAGGTCGAGGGGCGGCTTTTCATGACGATGAAGGACGGCCACTGCGCGCAGCTGACGCGCAAGGAGGACGCGCGCCTCGTCTGTGCGATCTACGACGTCCGCCCCGAGGCCTGCCGGGCCTTCCGCGCGGGCAGCTTCGAATGCGGACGGGCGCGGGCGCACCGATTGCCGCTGGCCGAGGCGATGCGGCTGCCCGCCCTGCCGCCGAATGCCGTCACCGAGCCGATCGAGAAAGGGCCGGAGGCGGATCTGCCCCCGGCCCATATCCTGGCCAGCGTGCCGAAGGGGCGGATGAAGCCCCCGGTATGACGGTCAGTCCATCGCCTTGAACGCGAACTCGCCGCCTTCCTTGATGCCCGAGAACCAGCG
>JAGRDU010000061.1 GCA_020446905.1 Paracoccaceae bacterium
TCCGTCGAGGCAAATCTCGCCATGCGTCGCTGTCTCGAGCCCGGCCAGCATCATCAGGCGGGTGGTCTTGGCCGACCCCGACGGCCCGAGCATGGTCAGGAACTCGCCCTTTGCTATGGAAAGGTTCAGGTCTTTGACGACCAGTGTTTCCCCGTCATAGCTCTTCTGGACATGTTCAAACGCGACGAATGCGCCATCGCCGTTTCTGGCATCCAACAACTCGGGCTCCCCGTGCTTATTTTTTGGTCGTTTCTACCCGTTTCATGAGACTAAACCGCCTAAGCGCCGCGATTGCAACACGTTCATTGGTTTGCCTTGTCGCGGCGCACAATCGGGCAGGATGCACCGGGCCCGATGTCCTAAGGCGACGCAAAATCGGTCAAAGACGACCAAGCCTTACGCAAAGGAAGAATGCCTCATCCGCCGGTCATGTAGGGCATCAGGACGACCTCGCTTTCGGGGCCGATTTCGGTGAACCAGGCCTCGCGGTAGATCACCCCGTCCAAAGACAGCGAGACACCCCGCGCGATCTGCGGCTTCAGGCCCGGATAGGATTCCCCAAGCCGGTCAAGCAGTTCCTTGAAGGTGCGCGCCTCGACCTCGACATCGGTCAAGCCGTCGGCGGCCTGCCGGAGCGAACCCCAGAGCCGCACCTTGACCATCTCAGCCGCCCAGCGCCCTGAGGACGCGCGGGGGCGACATCGGAAGCTCCGACAACCGGATCCCGGCCGAGCGCGAGACGGCGTTCGAGATCGCGGCGAGCGGCGGCACGATCCCCGTCTCGCCGACACCACGGACGCCGTAAGGGTGCCCGGGGTTCGGGATTTCCAGAATCACCGTGTCGATCATCGGCAGGTCCGAGGCGACCGGCACGCGGTAGTCGAGAAACCCGGGGTTCTGGAGCCGTCCGTCGGCCCCGTAAATATACTCCTCGTTCAGCGCCCAGCCGATGCCTTGCACCGCGCCGCCCTGCATCTGCCCTTCGACATAGGAGGGGTGGACGGCCTTGCCGGCGTCCTGGAAGACGGTATAGCGCAGGACCTTGGTCGCGCCGGTTTCCTTGTCGACCTCCACATCGACGATGTGGACGCCGAAGGACACGCCCGCGCCGTCCACGTTCACCTCATGGTGCCCGGCGATGGGGCCGCCCGTCTCGAAGGACACGGCGGCGATTTCGGCCAGCGTCATCGGCGGGAATTTCCCCGCGTTCGGACCGGCGGGGATGGCGGCGCCATCCTTCCAGTCCACGGCCTCTTCCTCGATCCCCCAGATCTTCGCCGCGCGTCCCCGCATCACGCGGATCGCATCGCGCGCCGCCTTGATCGTGGCAAGGCCCACGGCGAAGGTCACGCGGCTGCCGTCGGTGACGTCGTTGTAGCCGAGCGAGGAGGTGTCCGCGACGATGGTGCGCACGCGGTCGTAGTCGATACCGAGTTCCTCGGCCGCCATCAGGCTGATCGAGGCGCGGCTGCCACCGATGTCCGGGTTGCCTTCCGTCACGCCAACAGTGCCGTCGGTGTTGATGTTCATCGAGACGCAGGAATTGCCGCCGAAGTTGAACCAGAAGCCGCAGGAGATGCCGCGTCCCTGACCCGGCGCGAGCGGGGCGGAGTAGTGCGGATGCGCCTTCGCGGCCTCAAGGATCGCGACCAGGCCGATATCGGGGAAGGTCGGACCGTAGGACGATTTCGTCCCCTTCTTCGCGGCGTTCTTCAGCCGCACCTCGATCGGATCGAGCCCGAAGTGCTGGCAAAGCTCGTCCACCACGCTTTCCACTGCATAGATCGCCTGCGGCGCGCCGGGCGCGCGATAGGCGGCCTCTTTCGGCCGGTTGGTCAGGACGTTCCAGCCGTAGGTCCGCACATGTTCAAGGTCATAGGCCGCGAAAGCCGCCTGCGCGCCCATGTCGACCGTGCCGCAGGGGAAGGCGCCGCCGGAGTAGCGCAGATGCGCCTCGGCTGCGGTGATCTTGCCGTCCTTGGTCATGCCGATCCTGATGTCCATCGAAGTGTGGACGGTCGGACCCGTCGCACGGAACACCTCGTCCCGCGTCATCACGATCTTGACCGGCCGCCCGGCCTTGCGGGAAAGCGCGAGCGCGACGGGTTCGATGAAGACCGTCGTCTTGCCGCCGAACCCGCCGCCGATCTCGGAGGCGGTGACGCGCAGCTGGCTCGCCTCCATCCCCATGATGGCGGCGCAAAGGGTGCGGACGTAGAACTGCCCCTGCGTGCAGCACCAGAGCTCGGCCTTGCCGTCCGAGGTGACATTGGCAAGCGCGGCATGCGGCTCGATATAGCCCTGATGGGTGGCCGCCGTGCGGAAGCTGCGCGCGATGATCTTGTCGGCCCGCGCGAATCCCGCCTCGGGGTCGCCGTGACCGAACTCGCAGTGGCTGGTGAGGTTTTCCGACATGCCGGCGGGAACGTTTTCCAGCGTCCGCCCGTCCTGCACGACCGCCGCGCCCGGCTTGATCGCCACATCCACGTCGGTGACATGGGGCAGGACCTCGTAGTCGACCTTGATGAGCTTCAGCGCCGCCCGGGCGGTCGCGGCGTCCACGGCGGCGACGGCGGCGACGGCGTGACCGTCATAGAGCGCCTTGTTCCTGGCCATGCAGTTGTCCTGCACGTCGCGGATGAAATCCTCGTCCTGCACGGGCAGGTCGGCACCCGTCAGCACCGCCTTGACACCCTTCAGCGCCTCGGCGGCCGAGGTGTCGATGCTCTTGATCCGCGCATGGGCGTGGGGCGAACGCAGGATGCGCCCGACCAGCATTCCCGGCGCCGTGGCGTCGGCGCCATACATCGCGCGGCCGGTGACCTTGTCGACCCCGTCGGGGCGACGAACGCGGGTGCCGACCTGCTTGAAGTCGCGCTTCTGGTACTCGTCGAACGCCATGTCAGGCCCCCCTCATCTCGGCCGCGGCCGCCTGGACGGCGCGGATGATCTTGTCGTAGCCGGTGCAGCGGCAGAGATTGCCGGCCAGCCAATAGCGCACCTCCTCGTCCGTCGGATCGGGGTTCCGCTCCAGCAGAGACTTCGCGGCGACGAGGATGCCCGGCGTGCAGACCCCGCATTGCAGAGCGGCATGGTCGATGAACTGGCGCTGGAGCGGGTGAAGCTCGTCCCCGTCCGCCATCCCCTCGATGGTCGCGATCTCGGCGCCCTCCGCCTCGGCCCCGAGGACGAGGCAGGAACAGACGAGCCGGCCATTCAGCGTGACCGAACAGGCGCCGCAATCTCCGGTGCCGCAGCCTTCCTTCGCGCCGGTCAGATTCAGCCGGTTGCGCAGGACGTCGAGCAGCGTCTCGTCCGGCGCGCAGAGGAATTCATACGGGTCGCCGTTGATCGTGGTCGATACGGGAATGGACTTCATTTCGAACCTCCGGCGCGGGAATAGGCGATCACCGCCGCGCGCTTTGCGAGCGTTCCGGCGGTCTTCGTGCGGAAGGCGACCGTGCCGCGCTTGTCGTCAATGGGGTTGCAGACGGCTTCGCAGGCAGCCGCCATTTTCGCGAGTGTGGCGTCGTCGAGCCTGGAGCCGACGAGCACCTTGCCCGCCTCCTCGGCTATGACCACCGTCGGCGCGACGGCGCCGAGGACGACGCGCGCGGCCTCCACGGTGCCGTCGGCGTTCAGCTCCAGCGACACGGCGGCGGAGGCGACGGCGATGTCCATCTCGGTCCGCGGGATGAAGCGCAGATAGGCATCCGAAGCGCCCTTCGGCCGCGCCGGCACGAAGACCGAGGTGATGACCTCGCCCTTCTTCAGGGTCGTCTTGCCGGGGCCGGCAGGGATTTCGGCGACCGGGCAGTCACGCGTTCCCGAAGGTCCCTCGATCCGCACTACGGCATTCGCGGCGACGAGGCCCGGCACGGCATCCCCGGCGGGCGAGGCATTGCAGAGATTGCCGATCATGGTGCAGCGGCCCTGCACCTGCGTCGAACCGATCAGGTTCGCCCCCTCGACCACCCCGGGCCAGAGCGCGACGACACCCGCATGTTCACCAAGCACCGCGTTCGGCACCGCCGCACCGATGCGGAACCCGCCCGCCTCGGGCGTGATGTCGGCGATCCCGGGGATCTTCTTGATGTCGACGACCAACGCCGGTTCGACCAGCCCGGCCTTGAGCTGCACGAGCACATCGGTGCCGCCGGCGAGCACCCGGGTGACGCCGCCCTCCGCGGCAAGCGCCTCGGCCGCCTCGCGGGCGCTGGACGCAGCAAGATATCTCATCATCATACCTCCGGGCCGAGACTCCGGCCTCCCTGCGGTCGGCCGGTCCTGACCAGTCGACACTCGTTTTGCGCTACCATCACCCATCCTGCCGGAAAGGGGAAGCCCGGCGGATCGTCACAGATCCTTGACCAGCCGCAGGGCATCGTAGATCGCGGCATGGGTGTTCCGGGCCGACACCGCATCGCCGATGCGGAACAGCTGAAACCCGCCCTCCGGCCCGCCGGTCAAGTTCTGCGGCTTGCCCGCAATCAGCGCCTCGTAGTCGGCGGCGCCGAGGTTGCGGGACAGCGGTTTCAGATCGAAGTAGAGATCCGCGAGCGGCTCCGTGCCATGGTTGACGACAACCTGATCGACAATCCGCTCTCGCGTCGCCGCCGAATAGTCGGTTCCCACGGTAGCCCTCAGCCGGTTGCCGTCGCGGGCGACGGATTTCAGGAGCCAGGTGACGGTGAAACTCGCGTCCTTCTCCTGCAGCGAGCGGACATAGGGGACAAGGTTCATCCCCATGACCTCGGGCGCGAAACTGCGGTCGCGCGTCATCACCTCGACCTTCGCGCCCGCCTTCGCCGCGACCTCGGCCGCCATCAGGGCGGGATGGTCGCCCGCGTCGTCGTAGATGAGGACGGAGGCGCCCGGCTTCACATCACCCGAAATGAGGTCCCAGGCCGAGACCGTCAGATCGTTGCCCGCCTCCAGAATGTCGGTCTTCGGCATCCCGCCGGTCGCGATGATGACCACTTCCGGCGCCTCGGCCAGAACCTCCCCGGCCTCGGCCCAGGTGTTGAAGCGGAACTCGACGCCGCGCGCGGCGCATTGTGCCATCCGCCAGTCTATGATCCCGATCATCTCGCGCCGCCGCGGGTCCTGCGCGGTCAGCCGCACCTGCCCGCCGGGATCGCCCGCCGCCTCGAAGACCGTCACCCTGTGACCGCGCTCGGCCGCGACCCGCGCCGCCTCAAGGCCCCCCGGCCCCGCGCCCACGATGACCACGCGCCGCACCTCGGCCGCGGGCGCGATCACATGCGGCATCGTCAGCTCGCGCCCGGTCGCCGCGTTGTGGATGCAAAGCGCCTCGCCCCCCTGATAGATCCGGTCGAGGCAATAGGTCGCCCCGACGCAGGGCCGGATGTCGTCCTCGCGCCCCTCGGTGATCTTCCGCACGATATGCGGGTCCGCCATATGGGCGCGGGTCATCCCCACCATGTCGAGCTTGCCCGCCGCCACCGCATGGCGCGCGGTGGCCACATCCGGAATCCGTGCGGCGTGGAAGGTCGGCAGGCCCACCTCCGCCCGGATCTTACCCGCAAAATCGAGATGCGGCGCCGACTTCATCCCCTGCACCGGGATCACCTCGGTCAAGTGCGCGTCGGTCTCGATCCGCCCCCGGATGATGTTGAGGAAATCGACCAGACCCGAGGCACGCAGCCGGTGCCCGATTTCCAGCCCCTCCGCCTCGGTGATCCCGTTCGGCGCATGATCGTCCGCCGAATAACGCACACCCACAAGGAACTCCGGCCCCGTCCGGTCGCGGATCGCCTGAAGAACGTCGAGGGAGAATTTCATCCGCGCCGCCAGATCACCGTTCCACGGTGCCTCGAGCGCGTTCTGGCGCGGCGACCAGAAGGCATCCATCAGATGCCCGTAGGCCTCAAGCTCGATCCCGTCGAGGCCCGCAAGTTTCATCCGCTCGGCCGCATCGGCATAGTCACCGATGATCCGCGCGATGTCCCAGTCCTCCATCACCTTCGGAAAGGCGCGATGCGCGGGCTCGCGCATCCCCGAAGGCGCGACCGAGGGCAGCCAGTCGCCCTTCGACCAACCCGTCCGCCAGCCGAGATGGGTCAGCTGGATCATCACCGCGCAGCCGTGGCCGTGGCATTCGTCCGCCAGTTTCGCCATCCAAGGCACGACCTCGTCGCGGTATGCCAGCACGTTGTTGAACGCAGGCGGGCTATCCTTCGACACGATCGCCGACCCCGCCGTCATCACCATCGCGACGCCGCCCTTCGCCCGTTCGGCGTGATAGGCCCGGTAGCGGTCCGTCGGCATCCCGTCCTCGGGATAGGCCGGCTCGTGACTGGTGGTCATGATCCGGTTCTTCAGGGTGAGGTGCCTGAGGTCATAGGGCTGAAGGAGCGGATCGGAAGAGGTCATGCCGGACAGCCCCGTACAAGGAAGGATTGCCCGCAGGTTAGGACGCGGCTGCGTTGCGTGACGGGCAAAAACCGACACCGGAG
The DNA here is from genome assembly GCA_020446905.1 of Paracoccaceae bacterium. Taxonomy (GTDB): domain Bacteria; phylum Pseudomonadota; class Alphaproteobacteria; order Rhodobacterales; family Rhodobacteraceae; genus Albidovulum. The sequence goes on from JAGRDU010000061.1 coordinate 6,480, forward strand.
AAGCCCTTTTGCGTCCCTTAGCAAGGCGGTGGGAGGGGCATCAAACTGTCTTGTGCACGACAACCGGACGTCATGCCTGTACCCTAGTCAGCCGGTCAGGCGCGACCGGGCGGACCCCGTCCGGGACTCGGTTCTTCGAAGCCAGATGGAGCCAAAGATGACGATTTCGGGAAAGTCGCTCGTCCTCGCCACCACCGCACTTGTCGCGATGGGCACCGCCGGCCATGCCGACCCGGTGACGCGCGAGGCTGCTCTTGCCCAGACCTCGGTCTACCGCGTGGGCTTCCCGGTCGAGGTCTCGATCGAGGCGGGCGAGGGGCTCGGAGGGGAAGAGGACCTTTTAGCCACGAACGCCACCGCGGCAAAGCACTATGCGCTCGGCAGGCTTTCCTACGAGCCGGGCTATGTCATGCCAGACAAGCGCACCGTCTACATCGGCAATGACGAGACGAACGGCGGCATGTTCCGCTTCCACGCCGATGCCGAGGGCGACCTTTCGGCGGGCGAGCTCTTTGCCGCGAAGCTGACACGGGCGGCCGAGAAGGGCGCCAGGACCTCCAGCTTCAAGATCGGGCGGATATCCCTCGGCCATGCGACCGACGCCGAGGTCGATGCGCTGATCGCCAAGGCGGCCTCGCGGCTCGAAACCGCGCGCTCTGCCGCCGTGAGGGGCGCGACCTCCGAGCGCTGCAAGATGGAAGGCGTGGCCTTCGACGCCCGCAAGTTCGAGGCGGCCGGCGGCGTCGCCGAGGACTTCGACAAGTATCTCGCCTACTTCAACTTCGCTGCGAAGTAAGCGTCGAGGTCCCACCACCACCCCGTCCCGGCTCCCCGGGGGCAGGGCATTTTCGCGCCTCAGCCGCGGATCGCGGCGATCATGCGCGCGACGTTCTCGGGGTCGGCCTCGGGGGTGATGCCATGGCCGAGGTTGAAGATATGTGGGCCGTTCGCGAAAGCCTCCCTCACGCGGCGGGTTTCGGCGATCAGCTTGTCGCCGCCCGTGACAAGAAGCGAGGGATCGAGGTTGCCCTGCACGCATCCGTCGCGCTGCACGTTCGCCGCCGCCCATTCGGCGCTGACCGAATTGTCGATGGCGACGCAATCGGCGCCCGTGACCTTCGCGAAGCCGACATAGCGCTCCCCCGCCTCGCGCGGGAAGGCGATCACGGGCAGGCCGGGGTGGCGGGCCTTCAGGCCCTCGATGATCCGCTTTGCCGGTTTCAGCGCGAAGTCATCGAAATCGGCGCCTTTCAGCGATCCGGCCCAGCTGTCGAACAATTTCACGACCTCCGCCCCGGCCTCGACCTGCGCCGAAAGATAGTCGATGGTCGCCTCGGTCAGAAGGTCAATCAGCGCGGCGAAGGTCGTGCGGTCTGCGGCCTTCAGCGCATGCGCCGGCCCCTGGTCGGGCGTGCCGCGCCCGGCGATCATGTAGGTGGCCACCGTCCAGGGTGCACCGGCGAATCCGATCAGCGTGGTGTCCTTTGGCAGCTCCTGCGCGAGGATGCGCACCGTTTCATAAACGGGGGCGAGCGTCTCGTGGATCGCGTCCTTGGGCTTCAGCGCGGCGAGTTCGGCGGCCGTGGTGATCGTCGAAAGCCGCGGCCCCTCGCCCGTGACGAACCAGAGATCGGCGCCAAGCGCCTGCGGCAAAAGAAGGATGTCGGCGAAGAGGATCGCCGCGTCGAATCCGTAGCGCCGGATCGGCTGCAGAGTCACCTCGGCAGCAAGGTCTGGCGTGTAGCACAGCGACAGGAAATCCCCCGCCTTCGCGCGCATGGCGCGGTATTCCGGCAGGTAGCGGCCCGCCTGGCGCATCATCCAGATCGGCGGCACGGGCAGGGTCTCGCCGGCAAGGGCGCGCAGGATCGTCTTGGTCATGGGGCCTCCTCGGGCCTCCTTTGACCCCGCCCTGCGACGGGATGTCAAGGCGAGGGGGCCCGCACGGCCATTGCGCGGGCAATCTGTCGCGGCTATGCCCGGACCCATGCAGATGCCCAACGCCCAAGCCCCGCTGAAGATCGGCACCCGCGGCTCGCCGCTGGCGCTCGCGCAGGCCTACGAGACGCGCGCCCGCCTCGTGGCGGCGCATGGCCTGCTCGAGGATGCATTCGAGATCGTGGTCATCAAGACCACGGGCGACGACCGTGCGCTGATCGCGGCGGACCGCCCGCTGAAGGAAATCGGCGGCAAGGGCCTTTTCACCAAGGAAATCGAGGACGCGCTGCTGTCCGGCGGCATCGACATCGCCGTCCATTCGATGAAGGACATGCCGGTGGCGCAGCCCTCGGGCCTCCTCCTCGACTGCTATCTGCCGCGCGAGGATGTGCGCGATGCCTTCGTCTCGCCCACAGTGGCCCGGCTCGCCGACCTGCCACAGGGCGCCGTGGTGGGCTCCTCCTCGCTCCGCCGGCGGGCGCAGCTGGCGTCGCGGCGCCCGGACCTGAAGCTCGTGGAATTTCGCGGCAATGTGCAGACCCGGCTGAAGAAGCTCGAAGAGGGCATCGCAGAAGCCACCCTGCTTGCCATGGCTGGGCTCAACCGGCTCGGCATGAGCGATATCGCTGCTTCCGTTTTCGATCTGGAGGAATTTCCGCCCGCGCCGGGGCAGGGGGCAATCTGTGTCGAGAGCCGAATTGGCGACACGTGCATGGACGGGTTGCTGGCACCGCTCAATGATGCGGAAACCGCCACGGCGCTCGCCTGCGAACGGGCATTTCTCGATGCGCTCGATGGCTCCTGCCGCACGCCGATTGCCGGCTATGCGGCCATAAACGGTGACAGGATCGACTTTCATGGCATGATTTTGAGTCCGGATGGCCGTCAGTGGCATGAATGCCGCGAAAGCGCGGTCTTGGATGATGCCGCCACTCTTGGACGGGACTGCGGAAAGCGCCTGCGGGCAGAAGCGGGCGAAGCCTTCTTCGCCGATTGGGGCGGGAACGCGTAACCCATGAAGGTGCTGCTTACCCGCCGCTCTGCCGACAATACCCGCATGGCGGCGCTGTTTGCATCGGCGGGTCTTGAAGCGGTCTCTCTGCCGCTGATCGAGCTGGAAGACACCGGATCCGTCCTGCCGGGTCGAACCCATGACTTCTCCGTCTTTACCTCGGCTGCCGCCATTGAAGTGCTGTCATCGCGGGAGGAACGCCGTTTGTGCGGCTCGCCGGCCTATGCGGTGGGCCCGCGCACGGCGGAGATGTTGAGGCAGGAAGCGTATCTGGATGTACGCCAAGGGCCGGGCGATGCGGAAGGGCTGGCAAACCTGATCGCTGCGGACTTCGTCGGAAGGGATACTGTTTGCGGCATCTATCCCTGCGGCGAGGCGCGGGCGAAGGATCTTGCCGCGATGCTGGAGCCCGTCAGCATCACACTCGACCTTGCCGAGATCTACCGGCTGACGGAATGCGAAGCCAGCCGAGACACCATGGCTGCGGCATTAGGAAGCACAAAAGGCGGCGCAGTGGCTGTTTTCTCGGCTGAAAGCGGAAAACGGTTGGTAGCGCAGGCACGCCGGCTCGGGCTTGAAAACGCGTTTGAAACCATCTCTGCGGCCGTGCTTTCACAACGGGTTGCGGATGCCCTTGGTGCAGACTTGTTTCGCGATGTCCGTGTGGCGGCGCATCCCGACGCTGAGTCGATGGTGGAGTTGCTGGTGGATACCCGGCAGCGCCAGGAATCCTGACCCGTATCCGATTATACGGTTTTTTGCCTTTCATGCGCCGCGATGCCAAAGTACCGTTGTGTCCAGGGACAGGCTGTGCTTGTCTGCAACAAAAATTCCCATAGGTAAGGTTTTCATGCCGGCATGAAGACGCACTGAGGAACCAGAATGGCCACGACGAGAAAATCACAACCAGGCAGGAGAGCCCGGCGTCAGAAGCAGCCCGCCACAATCGATCTGACAGCCAATCCGCCGGAGGAAGAGGTCGAAAAGGCGGAAGCCGAAGCCGGAGAAGAAATGGCCACTGTCACCGAGCCATCGGAAAATGAAGCGGTGGCAGAAATATCCGATAATAGTGCAGCCGAACCCTCGGACAGCCCGGACGCAGATGAAATTCCGGACGAGGCGCCGGTTGAAGTGCTGGCCGGGCCCCCCGGTAGCGAAAAGCGCGGCGGTATCGGTGGTTTGATACAGGCTGCGATTGCCGCCGTGGTTGGCGGCGGTATTGCTCTGGGCGGGGCCAATCTGATGGGTCAGCTCGGCGCGCCCGGCATGCCGGAAGGATCCAATCCGGCAGCATTGAGCCAGTATCAGGAAGAAATCCAGTCACTGAAGGCGCAGCTTGAAAATCTGCAGCAGAGCGTGGCTGGCGGGGCATCGGTTGCCACCGACGCCCTGTCGGCGCGCATCGAGGCGCTGGAAGCAGGCTCGGCAAGCGGCGGCGAAAATCTGGCTGGTGCACTGGAGGCAGCAAAAGCGGCTGCGGACAGTGCGCTTCAGCGTTCGGAGGCGGTGGAAGCGCGTCTTGTCGAACTCAATGCTGCCATTCAGGAAGGTGGTGAAGACGGTAGTAATGGTGCTGCAGTTCTTGGTGCCATCGAAGAGCGGCTGGCCGCGTTGGAAACCGGTGCTCCGGCTGGCGAAGATATTGAAGCATCGATCGGGGAGAACCGTGAGGCGATTGCCGGGCTGAAGGCCGAGGTCGAGGCGGTTTCCGCGCAAATCAACGAGAAGATCCTGCCTTCGATGGCGCAGGTGGAGGCTGCTGCGGAAGCGGCGGTTTCCGGCCAGAAGATTGCCCGCTCGGTGAGCGCGCGGGCGCTTTCCAACGTGCTGGAACAGGGCGGCGCGTTCTCTGCCGAACTTGCCTCCGCCGAAGCACTGGCCGGCGGTGCGCCGGAGTTCGGGAAACTGCGGGCAATTGCCGCCAAGGGAATCGAGACACCGGCGCAATTGCTGGCAGGTTTTGATGATATCGCCAACCGCATTCTGAAAGTGGAAAGCCGGCCGGAAGAAGATGCCGGTGTTGTCGAGCGGTTCATAGCAAGCGCCAGGTCGCTGGTCGTGGTGCGTCCCGCCGGACCCGTGGAGGGCAACAGTACCGGGGCCATTCTCTCGCGGGTGGAAGCAGCACTGAAATCCGGCAACAGCGCCGAAGCGCTGCCGCAATGGGAGACCTTGCCCGAAGACGCACGCCAGATGGGCGCGGAATGGGAACAGGCCCTGCGCGACCGCATCGAGGCTGAATCGCTGATCGGCGCGGTGATCGAAAAACTGTCTGCTGGTCAGGGCTGAGGGGAGAAAACCAGATGTTGCGCGTTCTTCTTTTCCTTCTGCTCGTCTTTGTCGTAGGCTTCGGCTTTGCCTGGTTTGCCGACCGGCCCGGCGATGTCATGCTGCAATGGCAGGGCAATTCCTACCAGACCAGCCTGATGGTGGTATTGGTCGGCGTGGTCGCACTGGTTGCGCTGGTGATGATCACATGGTGGCTGCTGCGCTCGGTGCTCGACTCGCCGCGCCTTGTCAGCCGCTTCTTCCGCCGCCGCAAGCGCGATCAGGGCTATCAGGCGCTGACGCGCGGCCTGATTGCCGCCAATTCCGGTGATGCGGGCGCTGCCCGGCGCTACACCAAGGAAAGCACCCGCCTGTTGGGCCGCGGCCCGCTGGTCGATCTGCTGGACGCGCAGTCCTCGCTGCTGGAAGGCAAGCGCGAGGAAGCGCGGTCCCGCTTCGAGGCGATGCTGGAAGATGATCAGACAAGGCTGGTGGCGCTGCGCGGCCTCTATCTCGAGGCGGAGCGCCAGGGCGCCAGCGAAGCGGCAAGGCATTACGCCACCGAGGCGCACAAGGCGGCGCCGACGCTTGCCTGGGCGGGTAATGCCAAACTGCGCTATTCGAGCCTCGACGGCGACTGGCAGGGCGCGATTGCAACACTCGAAGCCAACCGTACCGCCGGGCTCATCACCAAGGAGGAAGCCAGGCGCCAGCGAGCGGTTCTGCTGACGGCGCAGGCGATGTCGGAAGAGCCGGCCGATCCGGTGTCGGCGGCCAAGCACGCCAGGGAAGCGCACAAGCTGGCGCCCGATCTGGTGCCGGCTGCGGTGATCGGCGCCAAGGCGCTTGCCCGCAACAGCGATATTGGCCGCGCCGCCGGGATGATCGAAACCGTCTGGAAGAAGTCGCCTCATCCCGAGCTGGCTGACGCCTATGTGCATCTGCGCATCGGCGATTCAGCGGCTGACCGGCTCAAGCGGGCGAAGAAGCTGGCAGCACTCAGGCCGAACCATCCCGAAGGCAGTTTCGCGATTGCCGAAGCCGCGATCGACGCCCAGGAGTGGAAACTGGCGCGCGAAACGATGAAGGGTGTGCTCTCGACCACGCCGACGGAGCGGGCCTGCCTGCTGATGGCCGATATCGAGGAAGGCGAGTTCGGTGACAAGGGCCGCATGCGCGACTGGCTGTCACGCGCGGTGCGCGCGCCGAAGGATGCGGTGTGGACGGCAGACGGCTATGTCTCGGAGAAGTGGCTGCCGGTTTCGCCGCTGAGCGGACGGATCGATGCTTTCGAGTGGAAAGTACCGGTCGAGCAACTCGGCGCGCCGCAGGCGGCAGCGCTCGATGCCGACGGGCTTGAAGACCTGATCAGTGAACCGCCGGTGGCACAGTCTGCAGCGGCGGAAGAAACCGATCCGGTGTCTGCTTCGCAAGCCGTGCCGGAGCCAGAGGCTGCACCTGCCGGGACAGATGCTGCAGAGCCGCTCGAGCAGACCGAAGACACGGCGCTGATCGAGGCAGAGGTGGAACAACCGGCCAATTCGTCAAGTGAGACGGAGCCGGAGGCTGCAGCATCAGCGCGGGGCGAAGAGGTTGCCGCTTCGAATGCTGGAACGGAAGATGCCGTCATTGAAGCCGCTGCCGAAGACACGGATGCTGCAGAGGAAAAGGCGGAGGCAGCCGGTCAGGAAGGCGAAGAGGAAGAAGACAATAGGACGGCCTTCCCGTTTGGCCGGCGGCCGGACGATCCCGGCATATCGGAGGACGACCCGCCACCCGAGCGCAAGAAACGGTTCGGCCTGTTCTAGGGCTGCTGCCGCCTGAGGCCCCCTGCGGGGCTTTCCAAGCTGCCGGTTTTGTGGTTAAAGCCGCTCGCGGAATCAGCATCCGCATCAGCCGCTGTAGCTCAGTTGGTAGAGCACGTCATTCGTAATGATGGGGTCGTAGGTTCAAGTCCTATCAGCGGCACCACTAAACTCCTTTAGACCACAAGTATTCTCGGATCGAAACCATTTCGATCCCAATGCTCCTCCAATGCTGGCAATGCTGGTACTATGCCGCTCGTTTTGATTTTTTTGCCGTGAGCACTTTGCAAGCTTGGAATACTACCTACTCCAACATCGGCTTTAACAAATACTCTAAACCTACTGTCCAATGTGAAGAAGCCAATCTCAAACGCTTTATCATGAAGCACACAAAAGCAGAGTCCGTTTGTTAAGTCGCCACGCAAACCCTCCCGATCTGACCAGCGGGCGATATGTGACCCAATAAGAAATTTTGGATGGGAAATCTCGCACCCCGGAAAGATGCATCGGTTTCCATAGGCATTCTTCACATTTGCTGCAAATTTCTGCTGTCCTAGCCGGGATAATATTGTTCTTGCTTGTGACCCGGTTCGAACATTTTCTGGCTGCGGGGAACCAGCGTGGTATTTTTCTTCGGACCCTTCGAACAAAATTGACGTAAGCGATTCATCTAAATCGCTAAGATAAGCACCGTTTAGACATTGAAGGCGCCCCGATTGAATCACATAGAAAATGTTCAGTTTTTTTTGTGAGTTCTTATTTCCTGAAAAGTAATTCTCGAGCTCTAGCTTGTGATTTTGGAATACCTCATTGAGCATATAAGGTCTTCCGAACGGAACGAAGCTATCCAAGTCTGCTCTAAAAAATTCAGAGGCATAGGCCCATTCGCCGGCCATTGGAGGGCGGCGTTTGGTGCGATAACCATCAGTGATCGCTGTTGAATAACCAACAAAAGCAGCGCTCTCATATTTCCCTAAAAGATGGACAACCGTGTCCCCTGTTCTAATTTTGTGAATCTTACTCCAGAAAGGCCAGTTGCCTTTACCACTACGCTTTTGTGTTGGAGCCCAGACACATTCAGTAAATGACCAATTGTCTCCGCCATGAAGCTCATCTCTTGCCATTTCCAAGTAGATCATTGTTGCCTGCTTTTGCTGAATGGGTGTTTTCGTCAGAGCAGGGATTGAGCACAAATCCCAAACTAAGTTTTATATAGCCGATTATTGAGGTTGAGGCGGTGCATTCGATGGTGTTTCTGGGCACTAACAAATGAATGATCAAGAGAAAGGGGCGAATTTTTCTCTCAGCTCAACTCAGCTTATATTTATCTGCGTAACCTGGCCTCGGAGCCAACCTGTTTGTTCGATTTGCCCGGCGATGACTAGCATTGATGGCTCACTGGGCGTGGATAAATAACGGAATGGGTCCTCGGAACACGCCAGCAAAAGCTGGCGGTCCGAGGATGACTACCGAGATAGTTATCCCCATCCCTCTAACCTTCTCTTACCCTTGCCGCACTGTCACCAACACAAACGCCGGTCCGGTTTCGCTGCCGGGTGCCGGAGGTGGCAGCAGCGGAGCGTCTTGGCCATCGGAAGAAGGGCACCGCGGACGGAATGGCTTTCCTGAGAACCGTTCCTTTC
>JAGRDU010000062.1 GCA_020446905.1 Paracoccaceae bacterium
TCGCCCAGCCAGTCCGACCCCTTCACGGTGTCGTACATGTGCCATTGCCAGGAATCCGGCCCCATGTTGCCAAGCGAGGCGGCGATGCCGCCCTGTGCCGCGACGGTGTGGGAGCGGGTCGGAAAGACCTTGGTCACGCAGGCTGTGCGCAGGCCCTGCTCGGCCATGCCCAGCGTCGCGCGCAGGCCCGCGCCACCGGCGCCGACGACGACCACGTCATAGTCATGTGTCTCATAGGTGTAAGCTGCGGTCATGTCTCAGGTCCTTCAGAGCGCGAGCCGGATCAGCGCGTAAAGCCCGGTGGCGATCAGCGCATAGGAGAGGGCGACGGCGCCGACGATGAGCACCTTGCGCATGGCGCCATGGGCGTAATCCTCGATCATCACCTGGGCACCGTTCTTGAAATGGGTCATGCCCACGACCAGCGTCAGGCCCGCGACGATCGCCGGGAAGGGCCGGCTGTAGTAGTCCACGACGGTCGCGTAATCCGCGCCGACGACCCGGCCGAAGGTGAAGATGAAGAGCGGCACAAGCACCGCGAGGGCAGCCGAGCTGACCTGCATGTTCCAGAAATGCTCGGTGCCGGATTTCGCCGAGCCAAGGCCAACGGCGCGCTTGCGGTCGGTCAGGTAACGCATCGCGATCCCCCTCAGAGAACGGTGATGGTGATGAGGGTCAGGGCGACCGACCCGAGGATGACGCCCCAGCCGAGCTTTTCCGCCGTCGGGATGTCGAGGCCGCGCCCGCTGTCGTAGTAAAGGTGCCGCAAACCAGCGAGGAGGTGGTACCAGACCGCCCAGATCGAGCCCAGGAAGACGAGCTTGCCAAACCAGCTGCGCACGACCCCGTCCGCGACCGCGAAATACTCCGCGCTCGTCGCGGCGGCGAGCAGCCACCAGACGATCAGCACGGAGGCGACGATCAGCGCATTGCCGGTGATCCGCGTCAGAATTGACGTGATCGAGGTCAATTGCGGGCGGTAAATCTGCAGATGCGGGGAAAGCGGCCGGTTGCCCCGGTTCACGTCAGCCATGGTCGGTCCCTCTTTTGATCGCGCCGGGCCGAGGACGGCCCCGGCGCCTCGCCCCTCTCAATAGCGAAAAACTTCCGCGTGTCACGCCGGGAATGACGGATTTGCGACAATTCGTGAGACGTTAGCGATAAAGGTTTGAAACGTGATCACAAATTTTTTTTCTGTGATCACGCATTTTGGCTTTCTGCAATGCCGGCGACGCCATCCGACTCAGACCGGCATCAGCGCCCAGTAGTCGAGGTCCAGGAGAACCTCCGGCAGGTACTTGCCGTCCGCCCCCTTCAGCGCGAATTCGGGCGCACCGTGCTTGACCGCGACGAGGCGCAGGCGGATCGCGCCGACGCCGGGGGCCTCGGTCTCGGCCTTGTCCAGCACCTCGGACCAGGCCCGGACGGTATCGCCCGAGAAACAGGGGTTGGCATGGGCGCCCGCGTTCAGAGCGACGATGACCTGCGCATTAGCGAGGCCGTTGAACGACAGCGCCCGGGCCAAAGAAATCACGTGCCCGCCATAGATCAGCCGCCGCCCGTCCTCGCGGTTGGTGGCATCGAAATGCACCTTGGCGGTGTTCTGCCAAAGCCGCGTCGCCAACATGTGCTCGGCCTCCTCGACGGTTACGCCGTCGACATGGTCGATCTTCTCTCCCACTGCGTAGTCGCCCCAGCGGTGCGGCTCGCCGGCCAGCGTGAAGTCATAGCCCGTAAAGTCGATCCCGTCCGGCAGAATCAGGTCGGCGGCGGCGACGGCGCCCGCGAGATCGGGCAGCGCGGTGTCCGGCGCGGGGGCAGCGAGGTCGCGCTTCCTCACCATCACCCAGCGGACATATTCCAGCACGACCTCGCCTGACTGGTTCAGCCCCCGCGTGCGGACATAGACGACGCCCGACTTGCCGTTGGAGTTTTCCTTCAGCCCGATCACCTGGCTTTCCGACCGCAGCGTATCGCCCGGCCAGACCGGCTTCAGCCAGCGGCCCTCGGCATAGCCAAGGTTGGCGACGGCGTTCAGGCTGATGTCCGGCACGGTCTTGCCGAAGACGGTGTGGAAGGCGATCAGATCGTCCATCGGGGCGGCCTTCAGCCCTGAGGCGCGGGCAAACTCGTCCGAGGAATAGAGCGCATGCCGCGCCGGGTAGAGCGCGTGATACATCGCCCGCTCCCCACCCGACAGGGTGCGCGGCACGGCGTGGGCGATCACCTCGCCCAGCCTGTAGTCCTCGAAAAAGCGGCCCGGGTTGGTCTTCATCTTGGTTCCTTCTTATCCGTAAGTCCCGAGGAACGGGTTCTTGCCAAGCCAGATGTGCACCCCGGCGATCAGCCCGTAGATCACAAGCGAAATCGCAAGGTTGATCGCATCGCCGCGCAGCCCGCCCTTCGGCGGCGGGGTCCAGCGCGACTGCGCGTTGATGAGCGCGATCTCGACAACTGCCCAGACGCCGATCCCGCCGAAGAGGATCAGCGAGGCCTTGTCGCCGTTCACCAGAAGGTGCGCGACGGCCCAGACGATCGTCCCCGTCAGCATCGGATGACGCAGGTAGGCCCTGAGCCGCCCCTTCGAATGCCCGACGCCATAAAGGAAGACCGCGATCAGCATCAGAAGGTCGGTGAGGTGCCCGATGCCGGGCAGAGGCGCATAGACCGGCACGGTTTCGGCGCGGCGGAAGCCGACCACCATCAGGACAACGCCGGCAAGGATCAGGATCGTGGCAATCAGCTTGCCCGGCATCTCGCCCAGCCGCGCGCGCAGACCCGGCAGGATCCGCTTGAAAAGATGCCCTGCGACCCAGAGCAAAAGGCCGAACACGAGGACGGACATGGAGACCCCCTAAGGCTGAACCGCCGTCACCCTTCCCCTATTTCGCCCGCTCCGCAATAGCATCGGCCTTGGCGAGGATCTGGCGCGCGGTCACGACATGGAGATTTTCCACGATCTTGCCGTCGACCACCGCGACCCCCTGCCCCGAGGCCTCGGCCGCCTCGAAGGCGGCGATCTGGCGGCGGGCGAGGTCGATCTCGGCCTCCGACGGGGCGAAGGCAGCGTTGGCGATGTCGAGCTGGGCGGGGTGGATCAGCGTCTTGCCGTCAAAGCCCATGTCGCGGCCCTGTTCGCATTCGGCCCTGAGGCCGTCCTCGTCCTTGAAGGCATTGTAGACGCCGTCGACGATGATCTTGCCGTAGGTCTTGGCGGCCAGAAGGCAGAGGCCAAGCCCGGTCTGCATCGGCAACCGGTCGGCGCGGAACCGGCACTGCAGCTCCTTGGCAAGATCATTGGTGCCCATCACCATGCCCTCAAGCCGGGGATGCGCCGCGATCTCGGCCGCGTTCAGCATCGCCATCGCGGTTTCCATCATCGCCCAGAGCGGCACCCCGTTCACAAGGTTCGCCACCGCGTCGAGGTCGGACTTCATCGAGACCTTGGGAACAAGGATCGCGTCGATCTTCGCGCCGCCATGGATCGCCTCGGCCATGGCAAGGACATCGTCCTTGCCCCATTCGGTATCAAGCCCGTTGACCCGGACGATCCGCGCGCGGTTGCCGTAGTCCGCTTCCGCCAGCGTCTTCGCCAGAAGCGCCCGCGCGTTCACCTTCTCGTCGACGGCGACCGCATCCTCGAGGTCGAAGATGATCGCGTCGCAGTCGAGGTCCCGCGCCTTATCCAGCGCCCGGTCCTTGGAGCCGGGAATGTAGAGCACCGAACGATAGGGGCGCGGACGGGCGGATTCGGTGGACATCGCAGTCTCCTCGCAATTTTGTTGCGCCAATGACCACATCCGCAGCAGATTCCGCAAGTCCGAATTTGCCGCAGCGCAGAATTGGCCCGCGCGGCGGGTTCAGCGCCCGTTATTCCGGGGGCGGCAAGGTCCGCCGGCAATCAGCCCCGGGGACATCCATGCAACATCGCCTCTTTGCCCTTTCGCTCGGCTTCGGTGCCCTGATCCTTGTCGTGCAGCACGCGCTGGCCTAGCCGAAACCCGCGTCCCAGAGGTGCTTGGCCGAGATCAGCAGGAGCGCCCAGGTCACGAGGCGGAAGAAGAGCCGCTCGGGCAGCACGCGCACCAGCTTCACGCCCGCCAGCACCGCCAGCATCGCCGGAAGGCTGAGCAGCGCCGCCGTCTTCAGGTTGGACGGATTCAGCTGGCCGAGCGCCCAGTAGGGGATCAGCTTCACCGCGTTGACAAAGGCGAAGAGCACGGTCGTCGTACCCGCATAGACCATCTTCTCAAGCCTGAGGGGGAGGACATAGACCTGATAGGGCGGCGCGCCGGCATGGCTGACAAAGCTCGTGTATCCGGTCAGCGCACCCCAGAAGACGCCGGGGCCTAGCCGCGCCGGGGCGGGCGGCGCGGCAGGGCGGCGCCCGAAGATCAGCGTCAGCGCGAAACCCGCCCCGATGGCGCCGATGATCCCCGTCACCCAGCGCTCCGGCACGAAAGCCGCCGTCGCCCAGCCAAGGCCGATGCCGAAGACCGCCGCCGGCGCCAGGATCGCCAGCACCCGCCGGTCGAAGGCGTGACGGTAGGTCCAGAGCCCGACCACGTCCGAGGCGACATAGACCGGCAGCAAAAGACCCGCCGCTGCGACCGGTGAGACCGCGAAGGCCAGCACCGGCACCGCGAGCATCCCGATGGCCGGCAGCCCGCCCTTCGAGAGACCGACGAGCGCCGATGCGAGGATCGCGAGGGGCCAGAAATCCGCCGTGCCTGTCTCCACTCTACGACTCCCCGGCCATTGACCGCGTCTTTTTCACCCCCGCCGCACAGCGCTCTTGCGCGAGTCGGTTGGACCGACTACCCAGTGCCGCGAAATTTTCGTTCATTTCACCTGAACCCGGAGACAGAAAATGGCCAGACCCAAGATTGCCCTTATCGGCGCAGGTCAGATCGGCGGCACGCTCGCCCATCTCGCCGCGATCAAGGAACTCGGCGACGTCATCCTCTTTGACATCGCAGAGGGCACGCCGCAGGGCAAGGCGCTCGACATCGCGCAGTCCGGCCCGGTCGAAGGGTTCGATGCCGGCCTCAAGGGCGCCAACAGCTACGAGGACATCGCGGGCGCCGACGTCTGCATCGTCACCGCCGGCGT
>JAGRDU010000063.1 GCA_020446905.1 Paracoccaceae bacterium
CCCGACGGATAGGGGAACATCTCCAGGACGTAGTACTTCGGCTTGGCCGGATCGCGCCGCGCGAGGAAACAGCCGGCCTCGTCCCAGGCTTTCTGCCATTTCGGTTCAATCTCGGACGGGTCGTAGCGCGACATCTTGGATCCTCGGCACGGGGGTCCGGGCGGTTATACAAGCGCAACCGGCAAGGTCCAGAGTTTCCCTCGGACCTTCACCGCGCTTGCAATGCCTGGGAGATGCCGCGGCCCGGCCTCAGAGCTTGCCGTCGCGGATTCGCAGCTGCCGGGCGCGCGTCAGGATCGCGTCCTCGACCGCGCGCTGGGTCGCCGGATCGACCGGCCCGGACGAGGTCATCAGCGCCACCTTGAGCGAGCGCGCGTCAAGCGCCGGGTCAGTGACATAGATCGTCGCGCGATAGGCCCGACCGCCGCCCGGCGGGGTGCCGTAACCGGTCACGATCACCCCAGAGAAGGGATCAACCGACTGGACGGGCAGGAAATTCAGGACGTCAAGTGAAGCGTTCCAGAGATACTTGTTCACCTCGACGGTCGAGTTGGGGTCGGACGCGTTGGTGAACAGATCGAAGATCGTGGAGCGCTTCGGCGTATTGTTCGCCCGCGCCAGATCGGCGCGCTGCTGGTCGGCGGCCGCCTTTGCCTGAAGCGTCGCGGGATCGGTCACCGGGCCCTTGCTGCGCCGGAAGAGGCCGCTGTCGCCCGAACCGATTCCACCGCAGGACGCAAGGGTCGTCACAAGACCCGCAAGAATCGTCCCGCGCATGACCGTCCGCTTGCCCATGGCCCACCTGTCCTTCGTCGTTCCCGCTGTCTAGCCGAGCCTCCCCGCGCGAACAAGGCTTTTCGGGCGCTGCACTTTCCCGCCTTGCCAGGGCCCCCCGGGAAGACTGTGGCAAAGGTGCACCATCGTTTTTGAGTCTTCCCGGCGCTCCGTCCTTTCCGTTGCATTGAGGGGGCCAAGCGCGGAAATAGAGGCATACCCAATTCGGACTTCCCTGAGTTGGGCCTACCTTGAGATCAACGAGGGAATACGAAATGAAAAAGATCCTCCTCGCTTCCACCGCTCTCGTCGGCTTCGCCGGCGCCGCGGCTGCGGAAGTTTCGCTGTCGGGTTACGCCGAAATCGGTATCTTCGGCGGCTCGGGCGGTGCGGCTCCTGAAGACGCGCAGTTCCACAGCGACCTCGACGTCACCTTCAAACTGTCGGGCACCTCGGATTCGGGCTTCGAATTCGGCGCCTCGATCGACCTCGACGAAGTCGGCGACGACGCGAACGCCGCTGGCGGCGACCCGATCTCGCACAACGGCCGTGGCTCGGGCGTTGAAGAGCAGGCGATCTGGGTGTCCGGCTCGTTCGGCAAGGTCACCCTCGGTGACACCGACGGCGCCTTCGACTGGGCCCTCTCGGAAGTCTACATGGGCACCGCGATCAACGACGACCACTCGACCCACGCCGGTGCTTACTGGTTCACGGGCCTCGACGGTTCGTACGACGGTCAGGTCATGCGCTACGAGTATTCGTTCGGTGACTTCGCGGCGGCTCTCTCGGCCGAACTCGACGACACCGGCACCGGCGACGCGGCTCTCGGCCTCGGTGTGAAATGGTCGGGCGACCTCGGTGGCATGAAGGCCAACGCTGGCCTCGGCTACCAGGACAACGGTTCGACCAGCGTCTGGGGTGTGTCGGCTGGTGCGGACATGACCAACGGTATCTCGGTCAAGCTTGGCTACGCCGACATGGACATGGGCGCGACCACGGACACGTGGTTCGGTGTTGGCCTCGGCTACACCACCGGCGCGCTGCTGGTTCAGGCGAACTACGGCGAGTATGACTCGGGCGCCGACGGCTGGGGCCTCGTGGCCAACTACGACCTCGGCGGCGGTGCCGTCGCGATGCTCGGCTACGGCTCGGGCAACGCTGTTGCCGGCAACGGCGCTGGCGAAGACACCTACTCGATCGGTCTCGGCCTGTCGTTCTGATCGTCAGATCGGAAGCACTTCCGGAAGAGCGGGCTTCGGCCCGCTCTTTCTTTTTCCGGGCCGCAAAACTCGACATTGCGGGGGGCCGCCGATAAGGTCCGGCGAAACCGTCGAAGCAGCCCGAGATCACCATGGCCCCGATGTCTGCCCAGCAGATCAAGACCTCTTATGCCGAGGCGATGCGTCTTATCGCGGCGCGCAAGACCGAAGAGGCGCTGAAGCGGTTTCGGGAAATCATCGCGAGCAATCCACGCATCGCCGAAGTCCACTATCAGGTAGGTCGGATCTTTCTCGATACCGATCGCTTCGCGCTGGCATTCCGGCCCCTTGAAGTCGCGGCCGAACTCAAGCCGAACGAGCCCGCAATCTGGGCGGCCCGCGCAGAAGCCGTGGCCCTGGCTGGCCGGCCCAGCGACGAGGAGAAATTCCTGGCCGAGCTGAAGCAGGCGAACCTGCCGGCAAAGTTCAGGGTCGACATCCAGGACAGGTTCGGCTCGCGCAGGTTTGCGTCGGTCCCGCAGACCGGCGGATTGGCGGCGAGCGAAGCCCGCGCGGCGATCTCTCTGCTCGCCTCCGGCCAGTTCGGTCCCGCGGAACGCAAGGCCGCGGCACTTGTGGCACGCCATCCGCGATCCGCGCTCGCGCTGAATATCCTTGCGAGCGCGCAAGCCAGTCTCGGCAAGGTCGACGGGGCAATTGCGAATTACCGCAAAGCGATCCAGATCGACCCCGACTATGCAGAAGCACATGACAAGCTCGGTCGGGTCTACATGGACCAGAACCGGATCGAAGATGCGATCGCGAGCTTTCGCAAGGCCGTAGTCACCGCACCCTACATGGTCTCGGCGCTGGTCAACCTTGGCATTTGCTATGCGAGAACCTTGCAGTCGTCCCTGTCGATCCCGCTGCTCGAACGTGCCGGATCCGTCGATCCGAACCTCGCCGTCTGCCAGATCGCGCTCGGGAACGCGCTGACCCGCGTCCGCAACTACGAGCAGGCAGAAGCGGTTCTTGCGCGCGCAATCACCCTTCCGGGCGGCGAGACGGGCGAGGCGGTGGCACTTTTGGCTCAGGCCCAGGCGCGTCTCGGGAAAGATGAATCTGCGATGGAGAACTTCGATCGCGCGCTGGCAATTGATCCCGACTCACCGATCGGTCTCGGTGGCAAGGCGACGCTCGAACAGACACTCGGCAACTTTGATGAGGCGGAGCGCCTGTTTCGCCGTGTGATGGAGGTCGACCCGCTGAACGGCGAGAACTATCGCCTCTTTACCGCATCACACAAGGCAAAGGCCGGTGATCCGATCATCGCGAAGATGATCGAGGTTTTCGATGATCCCAGAATGCGGGACAATGACCGCCTCAACCTCGGCTTCGCGACCGCCAAGGTGCTCGAGGATGCCAAGCAGTACGACGAGGTGTTCCGCTACCTCGATGAGGCGAATGCCCTGATGCGGAGGGCGTTTCCCTACGACATTCGCCAGCGGCTGCGTGAGATCGCGGGCCTCAAGAAGTCTATGGCAGGCGTCGATTGGCACGGCCGCAAGGTTGCAGGCACATCGGACTACGCCCCGATCTTCGTCACCGGGATGCCGCGGTCCGGCACGACGCTGATCGAACAGATCATCGCCAGCCATTCGACCGTCACCGGTGCAGGCGAGGTGGGCGAGGGCACGAAAGCCGCACAGGCTCTCCTGCTTCAATCCGACCGCTTCCGTGCCGTCGCCAAGCTGGGCGACGAGGAAATCGCCGGCCTCGGGCAGGGTTATGCCGACCTGATGCGCCAGCGCTTCCCCGACACGCCGAAGATCACCGACAAGTCGATCCAGACCTATCTTTACCTCGGCCTGATGAAGCTCGCCCTGCCGAACGCCCGCTTCATCGTCGTTCGCCGCGACCCGCGCGACAACCTGCTGTCGATGTACAAGAACAAGTTTCCCGAAGGCACACACCTTTACGCTTACGACCAGAAGGACCTGGCCACCCTCTATGGCACCTTCGTCGAGATGATCGATTTCTGGCGCGAGGTGGTGCCCGACTGGTTCTACGAGGTGCAGTACGAGGACCTGGTCGCGAACCCCGAGGAGGAGACGCGCAAGCTGATCGCCGCCTGCGGTCTGGAATGGGAAGACGCGTGCCTCTCGTTCCACGAAAACAAGCGCAAGGTCGAGACGCTCAGCGTCTATCAGGTGCGCCAGCCGATCACCAAGGCCTCGGTCGCGCTCTGGCAGCGCTATGAGAAGGAGCTGAAACCGATGCTGGACGCGCTGAAGGAAGGCGGCCATGTCCCTGCCTGACATCCTTGGCCGCATCCGCGAGGCCGAGCGTGTCGCCGGGCGGCCGGAAGGATCGGTCACGCTGATTGCCGTGTCGAAAGTGCAGCCGCTGGACCGCGTCGAGGCGGTCCTGCGAGAGGGGCATCGGGTCTTCGGAGAGAACTACGTCCAGGAAGCACAGGGCAAATGGCCGGCGCTGCGTGAGGCCTTCGGGCCGGTTCAACTGCATATGATCGGGCCGCTTCAGACCAACAAGGCCAAGTTTGCGGTGGAGCTTTTCGACGCGATCCACACGCTCGACCGTCCCTCGCTGGCCGATAAGCTGGCGCGGCTGGCCGATGCGCGCGGCGTCTGCCCGGACCTATTCGTGCAGGTGAACACCGGGGAAGAACCGCAAAAGGCGGGCATACTGCCGGGTGACGCGGACAAGTTCATCGCCGACTGCCGCGCACTGGACCTGCCACTGCGCGGCCTGATGTGCATCCCGCCAGAGGATCAGGACCCGACCGCGCATTTCGGCCTGTTGGGCGGCATTGCCGACCGCAACGGCCTGACCGGTCTTTCGATGGGGATGAGCGCCGATTTCGAGGCGGCCATTGCCCTCGGCGCGACCCATGTCCGCGTCGGATCGGCGATCTTTGGGGCGCGCAGCTACACCTGACGCCGGTCCAGAACTTCGGGCACGATGACCCGTGTGCCGGGTCGGGCGTGGGCGGCGATGAACATCAAATCCGTGCGCGAGAACGCGAGGCAACCGGCCGTCGGGTATCCGGGGCGCCGCCACTGGTGAATGAAGATCGCCGAACCCTTGCCGGGAACGGCGTCCGGCCAGTTCCAGTCGAGTGGCAGCACCAGATCGTACAAGGGATCGGGTCGCATCAACCGTTCGGCACTTTTGCCGAAGGGTTTCCGGGTAAGGTGATTGTAGTCCGGATGGCCGGAGAGGTCACACCAGCGATCCTGCAGGCCAATGGGCCGCGCCCAGCCAGGCAAGCCCGCCGCCGCGATCCGGTCCGGCCGGTAGAAAAGCCCTATCACCCGATGCACCCCGGCAGGCGTCGCCCCGTCACCTTCGCACTTGTCCGCCCGGACACCGCCGCGCCCGATCGACACGGGAAACACCTGCCCCGCGAAGCGCAGGCCTGTGGGCGTCAGCACCATGTCGGCGGCGCTCACAGAAGGTGCCCCGACTTCTTCGCCTTGGTGGCGAGGTAGGCCGCATTGTGGCGGGTCTCGCCAACCATGAGCGGCACCCGTTCCGTCACCGCAATTCCCATCGCCTCCATCATCCGCACCTTGGCGGGGTTGTTCGTCAGAAGCCGCACCGAAGAAAACCCGAGCTTCTTCAGGATGCCTGCACCCAGCCGGAAATCGCGCTCGTCATCCTCGAACCCGAGCCGGTGGTTCGCCTCGACCGTGTCGAAACCCTGATCCTGCAGCGAATAGGCCCGCATCTTGTTGGCAAGCCCGATCCCTCGCCCTTCCTGATTGAGGTACAGCAGCACGCCCGCACCTTCGGCCCCCATCTGCGCCAGCGCCGCGCGCAGCTGCGGTCCGCAATCGCATTTGAGGCTGCCGAGAAGGTCGCCCGTGAAACAGGCCGAATGCAGTCGGGCAAGCACCGGCTTGTCCCGCGCCGGCTTGCCGATCTCGATGGCGTAATGTTCCTCCCCGCCGTCCTCGGGCCGGAAGACATGCAGCCGCCCGGCTTCCGCCGCCTCCATCGGCACGCGGGCAGAGACGACCGGCGAAAGGACGGTCGCCTGCGCCATGACGGGCTTCGCCCGGTCCCAGTCGATCAATGTCAGCCCCTCGCGCACTGCAAGCGCCGCGCCGTCCGGCACGGAAACCAGCAGGGCGGCGGGCAAAAGATGTGCAGACTTGGTCAGCGCGACCGCCGCGCGGGCCAGCACCGCGGACCCGTCTCGCTGGCTGACAAGCGGCCCTTTCATCGGCGCGGCAAGGTCGCCAGAGGGGTCCGCAACGGCCGCCACCCATCCCGGCGTCGCCTCCTCCGGCACGGCCAGCCTCGCGACGTCGCCGTCGTAGGTCCGCGCCTTCAGCGTTGCCGCCCGCTTGTCCGTGATCGCCAGCGTCAGCGGCCCCATCGCGGCCAAAGCGGCGAACCGGGCCGGGTCCAACGCCTCGGCCGCGAGGGCCAGCGTCGCCTCACCGCCGGCGACAAGCACAACCGGCACCCCCATGCGCAGATCGGCGCGGGCGCGGCTGAGCTGTTCGCTGATGTCGGGGCCAAGAGCCATGTTTCAAACCGCCTGCAAGCGTGCCCCTCTAGATAGTCCGGCGCGACACAAATTGAAACATTTCCCCGCGACGCGACACGAGCGCGTGAAACCACGGTCACACAGCTTGCCGGAAACGTGCGCCGGGCACATTTCTTGCCCCAGAAGCGAAGGAGGCACTGATGGCCAACCTGAAAAAGATCCTGCTGGTGGACGACGATGAGGACCTGCGCGAGGCGCTGGCCGAACAGCTTCTCTCGACCGAGGATTTCGACGTCTTCGAGGCCGGCAGCGGTGCCGAGGGCATCGAGAAGGTGAAGGCGGGGATCTACGATCTCGTCATCCTCGATGTCGGCCTGCCCGACACGGACGGGCGCGAGCTGTGCAAGAAGATGCGCAAGCAGGGCGTGAAATGCCCGATCCTGATGCTGACGGGCCATGACGGCGACGCCGACACGATCCTCGGCCTTGATGCGGGCGCGAACGACTACATCACCAAGCCGTTCAAGTTCCCGGTGCTCCTGGCTCGCATCCGCGCCCAGCTACGCACCCATGAACAGTCCGAGGACGCGATCTTCCAGCTTGGGCCCTACACCTTCAAGCCGGCGATGAAGATGCTCATCGACGAGAAGGACCGCAAGATCCGGCTGACCGAGAAGGAAACCAACATCCTCAAGTTCCTCTACCGCGCGACCGAGGGTGTCGTGGCGCGCGATGTCCTTCTGCATGAGGTCTGGGGTTACAATGCGGGCGTCACAACGCACACGCTGGAAACCCATATTTACCGTTTGCGCCAGAAAATCGAACCGGATCCGTCAAATGCCCGCCTTCTTGTGACCGAATCCGGTGGGTATCGTCTGGTCGCATAGGCTCCCCTATCCCCTGCGCCGCGACGGGGTCATGTCGCGGCATCCTCCCTGTTGGACTGGCCGGGCCTCGTGCCCGGCCGTTTTTTCAAGGGACCGGCGTAACCTTGGCGCCGGGGATCGTCTGATCTTTCAGGAACGGGTAGGCGACAGCGGCAAGGTCGCGTCTTTCCTTGCCGTCGACCCGCAAGAAGTACCACTTGCCCTTCTCGCTGACGGCAAGCAGCGGCTGTTCGTTGCGGGTGGCCTTGCCCTTGACCTCGCTCACGAAGGCAGTCGGGATCAACACCCAGGTGACCTTTGACCCGTCCGCGAGGTCGGCATCTTCGGCGTCGAGCGCCGATTCGTCGGCGGTGACGTCGCGCACCGTCGTGCCCGCCAGCATCGCAGAGGTCTGTTCGGTCAGCGTTGCGGTGAGCGCTTTCTCCTCCATCCCGGTCGCGCCAGCAAAGACCGCGATCACCCGGGGCGGCAGGGCGCCGACGATCCCCTTGGCATCGTTTTTCTCGATGGCCGCAAGATACCCGGAAACGGCCTTGCCGAGGCTGCCGCTCTCGCCACTGGTAAGCGGGCGCGCATCCGCGGACATGGCGGGAAGGAGGATCGCAAGGACGATTGCGAACTGGGACAGGCGCATCGGGGTCACTCCGCTTAATCGGTGCCGGCGAATTTCGCATGGGTCCGCGGGGCCCGCAAGCCGGGCATGGACGATCGCGGCCCCCGCCCTTAAGGTCGCGCGGGCCAAGGACAGGGACACGGGACATGAGCTTCAGCATCGCCACCTGGAACATCAACTCGGTCCGGCTGCGTGAGGCGCTTGTGTCCCGGCTTCTGCAGGACGAGGCGCCGGATGTCCTTTGCCTCCAGGAATGCAAGTCACCGGTCGAGAAGATCCCGGTCGAGGCATTCCAGGCCCTTGGCTATACCCATATGGCCGCGCGGGGGCAGAAGGGTTACAATGGCGTCGCGATCCTGTCGAAACTGCCCCTGCGCGAGGTGGGCGCCTTCGATTTCGCTGAGCTTGGCCATGCCCGCCACGTCGCGGCCGAGCTGGAAAACGGCGTTACGATCCACAATTTCTACGTTCCGGCGGGAGGGGACATTCCCGACCGCGAGGCGAATCTGAAGTTCGGGCAAAAGCTCGACTACGTCGCCCAGATGCGCGACTGGGCACACGCCCAGAAACCGGCGAAATCCATCCTTGTGGGGGACCTAAACATCGCCCCGCGCGAGGATGATGTCTGGAACCACAAGCAGCTTCTGAAGATCGTCAGCCACACCCCCGTCGAGACCGAGCTCTTGAACGACGCCATCGCCGCCGGAAACTGGGTGGATGTGACGCGGCAGGACATCCCCGAGGGGCTGCTTTACAGCTGGTGGTCCTACCGCTCCCCCGACTGGGACGCCGCCGACAAGGGGCGCCGTCTTGATCATGTCTGGGCCACGCCCGACATTTCCGGGGCCGCCCATTCCTCACGCGTCCTGCGCGCCGCGCGCGGGTGGGAACAGCCCTCGGATCACGCCCCGGTCTTCGCCACCTTCGATCTCTGACCCCGGATGCCCCCATGACGCCCGTCGATCCCGTCAAGCTGACCGCCGACCTCATCCGCTGCCCCTCGGTCACGCCCGATGAAGGCGGGGCACTTGTCCTCTTGCAGGGCCTTCTCGAAAGCGCCGGGTTCGACTGCACACGGGTCGATCGGAACGGCACGCCGAACCTTTTCGCCCGCTGGGGCCGTCAGGGCGCCAACCGCACCTTTGGCTTCAATGGCCATACAGATGTGGTTCCCGTGGGAGACGCCGCCGCCTGGACGCACGATCCTTTTGGAGGCGAGATCGCGGACGGCTGGCTTTGGGGCCGTGGCGCGACCGACATGAAATCGGGCGTCGCCGCCTTTGCCGCCGCCGCCGTGGATTTCGTGCGCGAAACGCCTCCCGACGGCGC
Source organism: Paracoccaceae bacterium (assembly GCA_020446905.1). Lineage (GTDB taxonomy): Bacteria > Pseudomonadota > Alphaproteobacteria > Rhodobacterales > Rhodobacteraceae > Albidovulum. Next base: position 9,322 of record JAGRDU010000063.1, read on the forward strand.
CATTGTCCTGACGATCACGGGGGACGAGGAAGGGCCGGGCAAGGACGGCACCGTGGCCCTTCTCGACTGGATGCGCGAGGCAGGTGAGCAGATGTCGGTCTGCCTTGTCGGGGAACCGACCTGCCCCGAGAAGATGGGCGAGATGATGAAGATCGGCCGGCGCGGCTCCATGACCGTCTTCTTCGAGGCGAAGGGCGTGCAGGGCCATTCCGCTTATCCGCACCGGGCAAAGAACCCGCTGCACGCAATGGTCCGGCTGATGGACCGCATCGCCTCAGCGCCGCTCGACGAGGGCACCGACCATTTCGACGCCTCGACGCTGGCGATCACCACCATCGACACCGGAAACCCGGCGACCAATGTCATACCGGCGAAGGCGAAAGCGGCGGTGAACATCCGCTTCAATGACGCCCACACGTCCCATAGCCTCGCGGGCTGGCTCCGCGCCGAGGCGGCCGAGGTTCAGGAAGAGACCGGCGTGACCTTCACGCTCGACGTGCACGTCTCGGGCGAAAGCTTCCTCACCCCGCCGGGCGATTTCGTCCGCCTCGTCGCGGGCTCGGTGAAGACGGAAACCGGGAAAGACCCGGCACTCTCCACCTCGGGCGGCACATCGGACGCGCGCTTCGTCAAGGACCATTGCCCGGTCGTGGAATTCGGTCTTGTCGGCAAGACCATGCATCAGG
>JAGRDU010000217.1 GCA_020446905.1 Paracoccaceae bacterium
TCTTCGTCATGCCGACCGTCTCGGCGCTGGTCTGGAAGAACATGTTCCTCGACTCGGTCAACGGCCTTTTCGCGCATATCTTCAAGTTCTTCGGCGCGACGCCCGTCGAATGGATGATCCAGAAGCCCTTCTTCAGCATCATCCTCATCGTCAGCTGGCAATGGCTGCCCTNGCTGATCCTGCTGACCGCGATCCAGAGCCTCGACAGCGAACAGCTCGAGGCCGCCGAGATGGACGGCGCCCCGCCCCTCAAGCGGTTCTGGCACATCGTCATCCCGCACCTCTCCCGCGCCATCACCGTCGTGATCCTGATCGAGACGATCTTCCTTCTGTCGATCTTCGCCGAGATCTTCGTCACCACCGCCGGCGCCTTCGGGACCAAGACGCTGACCTACCTGATCTTCCAGCGGGTGCTGGAAAGCCAGAACGTGGGTCTCGGCTCGGCCGGCGGCGTCTACGCCATCATCCTCGCCAACATCGTTGCCATCTTCCTGATGCGCATCATCGGCAAGAACCTGGACGCGTGAGGGAACACCATGGCCCGTGCAGTCACATCCCGCCGCAAGACCATCAACACCGCCCTCGCCTGGGCCGTCGGTCTTCTCATCTTCTTCCCGATCCTCTGGACGATCCTGACCAGCTTCAAGACGGAAGGAGATGCCATCGCCTACCCGCCGAAGTTCCTTTTCTTCGACTGGACGCTCGAGAACTACGCCGTCGTGCAGGAACGCTCGAACTACATGCGGTATCTCTGGAACTCGGTCATCATCGCCGGCGGCTCGACCCTCCTTGGCATCATCGTCGCGGTGCCCGCCGCTTGGTCGATGGCCTTCGTGCCCTCGAAGCGGACGAAAGACATCCTGATGTGGATGCTCTCGACCAAGATGCTGCCGGCTGTGGGCGTCCTTTACCCGATCTACCTCATGTTCATCAAACTCGGGCTCCTCGACACCCGCATCGGCCTCGTGATCGTCCTGATGCTCATCAACCTGCCGATCATCGTCTGGATGCTCTACACCTACTTCAAGGAAATCCCCGGCGAGATCCTTGAGGCCGCACGGATGGACGGCGCGACGCTGAAGGAAGAGGTCCTCTACGTCCTCACGCCCATGGCCGTGCCGGGCATTGCATCAACCATCCTGCTCAACATCATCCTCGCCTGGAACGAGGCCTTCTGGACGCTGAACCTGACGGCTGCCAACGCCGGCCCGCTGACCGCCTTCATCGCCAGCTACTCCAGCCCCGAGGGCCTCTTCTACGCCAAGCTCAGCGCCGCCTCGACCATGGCGATTGCGCCGATCCTCATCATGGGCTGGTTCAGCCAGAAGCAACTCGTGCGCGGCCTCACCTTCGGCGCCGTCAAGTAAGGGACAAAGACATGGGACGCATTACTCTCGACAAGGTGACCAAGCGCTTCGGCGAGGTCGAGGTCATCCCGCCGCTGGACCTGACCATCGAGGATGGGGAGTTCGTGGTCTTCGTCGGNNCCTCGGGCTGCGGCAAGTCCACTCTCCTGCGCCTCATCGCCGGGCTCGAGGATGTTTCGGACGGGCAGATCCGCATCGACGGCAACGACGCGACCATGGTGCCGCCCTCCAAGCGCGGCCTCGCGATGGTGTTCCAGTCCTACGCGCTTTACCCGCACATGTCGGTCAGGAAGAACATCGCCTTCCCGCTCCGCATGGCCGGCATCAGCCAGGAAGAGCAGGACCGCAAGGTCGAGGCGGCGGCCTCGGTCCTCAACCTCACCAACTATCTCGAACGGCGGCCGGGCCAGCTTTCGGGCGGCCAGCGCCAGCGCGTCGCCATCGGCCGCGCCATCGTGCGCGAACCCGCCGCCTTCCTCTTCGACGAACCGCTGTCGAATCTCGATGCGGCGCTCCGCGTCGGAATGCGGCTCGAAATCTCGGAACTTCACAACCGCCTCGCCACCACGATGATCTACGTGACCCACGACCAGGTCGAGGCGATGACCATGGCAGACAAGATCGTGGTCCTCCAGGCAGGGGTGATCGAGCAGGTCGGCAGCCCGCTGGAACTCTACCACAGCCCCCGCAACACCTTCGTCGCCGGCTTCATCGGCAGCCCGCGGATGAACCTCATCAAGGGACCCGAGGCCGCCAGGCACAACGCAGAGACCATCGGCGTCCGGCCCGAGCATATCGCGGTGTCGGACAGCAGCGGCACCTGGAAGGGCCGTATCGGCGTCTCCGAACACCTCGGGTCGGACACGTTCTTCCATGTCCACGACACCGGGCTTGCCGAGGCGATCACGGTGCGCGCGGGCGGCGAGGTCGCGCTGCATCACGGCGATACGGTCTGGCTCACCCCCGACCCCGCCAAGATCCACCGTTTCGATGCGAAAGGCCTGCGCATCGCATGACACGGCTCTCGGGGAAATCGGCCCTCATCACCGGCGCCGCGCGCGGCATCGGCCTTGCCTTCGCGCAGGCCTATGCGGCCGAGGGCGCGCGCGTCGCCATCGCCGATATCAACCTCGGCGCGGCCGAGGCTGCGGCGGCGGGGATCGGCGAGGCGGCCATCCCCGTCCGCATGGACGTGAGCGACCAGTCCTCCATCGAGGCGGCGGTGGCCGAGGTCGAGGCGCGGACGGGCGGTATCGACATCCTCGTCAACAATGCCGCCCTCTTCACCGCCGCCCCTGTCGCCGAGATCACCCGCGCCGACTATGACCGCATCTTCGCCGTCAACGTCGCGGGCACGCTTTTCACGATGCAGGCGGTCGCACGTGGCATGATCGCGCGCGGGCGCGGCGGCAAGATCATCAACATGGCCAGCCAGGCCGGGAGGCGCGGCGAAAGCCTCGTCGCGGTCTACTGCGCCTCGAAGGCCGCCGTCATCAGCCTGACCCAGTCGGCCGGGCTGAACCTCATCGCCCACGGGATCAACGTGAACGCCATCGCGCCCGGCGTCGTCGACGGCGAACACTGGGACGGCGTTGATGCCTTCTTCGCCAAATACGAGGGCAAGGCCCCCGGCCAGAAGAAGCGCGAAGTGGGCGAGGCCGTCCCCTTCGGCCGCATGGGCAAAGCCTCCGACCTGACCGGCATGGCGATCTTCCTCGCCTCGGCCGAGGCCGACTACATCGTCGCCCAGACCTACAATGTCGACGGCGGGAACTGGATGAGCTGATGGACCTCGGGCTCTCAGGCAGGGTTGCGGTTGTGACGGGCGCCGGCCGGGGCATCGGCCTCGGCCTCGCGCGGGCCTTCGCGCGCGAGGGCGCGCATGTGCTTCTGGCCGCCCGAACGGGCTCCGAGGTCGAAGCCGCCGCCGCGACGATCCGCGCCGAGGCCGGCGTCGACGCCCGCGCCGTCGCCTCGGACGTCGCGACTGCCGAGGGCTGCGACGCAGTCATCGCCGCGGCCGACGCGATGGGCGGGGCCGACATCTTCGTCTCGAACGCCGGCACCGGCTCCAACGAGACGGTGATGGAGGCGCCGGACGCGAAGTGGCAGGACTACTGGGACCTGCACGTCATGGCCGCCGTCCGCCTCTCGCGCGGGCTCGGTCGCCAGATGGAGGCCAAGGGCGGCGGCGCGATCCTGATGAACGCCTCCATCTGCGCCGTCCAGCCGCTCTGGTACGAGCCGATCTACAACGTCACCAAGGCCGCGCTCATGATGTTCGGCAAGTGCCTCTCGACCGAGTTCATCGCCAGGAACATCCGCGTGAACACCGTGAACCCGGGGCTGATCCGCACGCCCGACTGGGAAAAGACCGCGCGCCAGCTTTCGGGCGACCGGTGGGAGGACTACCTGCAGGAGGTCGCCGACGAACACGCGCCGATCCGCCGCTTCGGCTCGGTCGAGGAGCTTGCCGATTTCTGCGTCTTCCTCTGCTCACCTCGCGCCTCCTATGTCGTCGGCAGCACCTGCTTCGTCGATGGCGGCATGTTGAAATCACTATGAAGGGGGACACTGCCATGGCCGTTCCGCTGAACTCCGGCACACTGGCCGGCCTGCCGGCCTCCGTCACCGTTCCGTCTTACAACCGCGCCGGGCTGATCCCCGCGATCCTCCATGTCGGGGTCGGCAACTTTCACCGTGCCCACATGGCCCACTACCTCGACCGCCTCTTCGCCATGGGCGAGGGTCAGGCCTGGGCGCTGCGCGGCGCCGGCGTGCGCGCGGGGGACGCCGCGATGCGGGACCGCCTTGCGAAGCAGGACTGGCTGACGACGGTGGTCGAGCTTGACCCCGGCGCGCTCTCTGCGCGCGTCCTCGGCTCCATGGTTGATTTCGTCCCCGTGGACCCCGCCGCGACCGTGGCGGCCATGTCCGATCCGGTGACGCGCATCGTCTCGCTGACGATCACCGAGGGCGGCTACTATGTCGATGCCCTCACCGACGGCCTCGATGCCAGCCATCCCGACATGCAGGCCGATGCCGCGCGGCCCGAGGCGCCGGCCACCGTCTTCGGCATGATGATCCTCGCCCTCCGCCGCCGCCGCGACGCCGGCCTGCCGCCCTTCACCGTGTTGTCCTGCGACAACCTGCCGGAAAACGGCCATGTCGCGAAACGCACCCTGACCGGCCTTGCCCGCCTCTCCGACCCCGCCTTCGCGAGTTGGATCGCCGAACACGTCGCCTTCCCGAACTCCATGGTCGACTGCATCACCCCTGCGACCTCGGACCGCGAACGGCGCATGGTCGCGGAAACCTTCGGGATCGAGGACGCCGCCCCGGTCGTCTGCGAGCCCTTCCGGCAATGGGTGCTCGAGGACAATTTCCCGCAAGGCCGCCCGCCACTGGAAAAGGTCGGCGCCGAATTCGTCGGCAATGTCGCGCCCTATGAGCTCATGAAGCTCCGCATCCTCAACGGTGGCCACGCGGCCATCGCCTACCCCTCCGCGCTTCTCGGCCATCACTTCGTCCATGACGCGATGGCCGACCCGCTGATCCGTGCTTGGCTCGGCACGCTCGAACAGCGAGAGGTGATCCCGACGCTCGCCCCGATCCCCGGCGTCGACTATCAGGCCTACCGCGAGAAGATCATCGAGCGGTTCTCGAACCCCCGCGTCGGCGACACGATCCCGCGGCTCTGCCTCGACGGATCGAACCGGCAGCCGAAATTCATCCTGCCGACGCTGCGCGATGCCCTCGCCGCCGGTCGCCCCGTTCCCGGCCTCGCGCTCGAGGTTGCACTCTGGTGCCGCTACTGCGCCGGCACGGACGAGGCGGGCGCGGATATCCCGCCGAACGACGAGGATCATGCCGAACTGAAGGCCCGCGCGCTTGCCGCGACATCGGACCCCGCGCGCTTTCTCGGCTACACGCGCATCTTCGGCGATCTCGGCGCCGACCCGCGCTTTGCCGGTCCCTTCGCCAAGGCGCTCGCCAGCCTCTGGACACGCGGCACCCGCGCCACGCTGCAGGCCTATCTGGACGCCCCGGCCGGCTGAGGCCGGCCGCCCGAGCCCTCGGGGCCCGGGCCCCGGGGGCGAGAGGAACGCGCGGCGCGGGCCTGCCCGCGCCTCCGCCGGATCACGCTCGCCGCGGATGTCGCTTTCGGGATGGACGCTGCACGCCGCGCCCTGTAGCGCCGGGGCATGAGCCAGACCGACCGCATCCTTCCCGGCGTCGCGCTGATGATCGCCTTCTGCGTCATCGCGCCCCTCATCGACGTCGCCTCCAAGCTCGCCGCGCAGGGCGTCCCCGTCGGCGTCATCACCTTGGGCCGCGGCGTCGTGCAGGCGGCGATCATGGCGCCCTTCGTCGCGCTGATGGGCCTTTCGTTCCGCCTCACGCGGGCGGGCCTTGCCCTTGCCGCGCTGCGCGGCCTCTTCCTTGTCGCCTCGACCTACTGCTTCGTCGCCGCCGTTCGCGTCATGCCCATCGCCGACGCCCTCGCCATCGCCTTCGTCGAGCCCTTCATCATCCTCCTGATCGGCCGCTTCGCCTTCGGGGAAGAGGTCGGCCCCCGCCGCCTCGCCGCCTGCGCGGTGGGCTTCGTCGGCTCGCTCCTCGTGATCCAGCCTTCCTTCGCCGCCTTCGGCCCGGTCGCGCTCTTCCCGCTCGGCACCGCCGTCAGCTTCGCGCTCTACATGCTCGTCACCCGCCGTCTCGCGCGGCAGATGCACCCGGTCGCGATGCAGTTTCACACCGCCTGGCTGGCCGCCGCCATCTGCCTGCCGATGCTCGCCCTCGGCACCGCGCTCGGCGAACCCTCGACCACCTTCGCGCTGCCACAGGGCATCTTCTGGCTCTGGGTCTTCTGCGTCGGCCTTGCCGCCTCGGTCAGCCACATGGCGATGACTTATGCGCTGAAGTTCGCGCCCTCCTCGACTCTCGCCCCCCTCCACTACCTTGAAATCGTGACGGCAACGCTCTTCGGCTATCTCGTCTTCGGCAACTTCCCGAACACGCTCACGCTCATCGGCATCGCGGTCATCGTCGCCTCGGGCCTCTACATCATCCACCGCGAGCGCAGCCTCGCCCGCGCCGGACGCGTCACCACGCTTCCGACGCCCTGAGCGCCGCGATCGCCGCGGGCAGCACTGCGGCGGGCAGGATCGTCAGCATCCCCGGGGCATCGAAGCTCAGTTCCACCGCCCCCTCGGCACGGTTCGAGGTACCGATGCGGCGGTCGGGCGCGAAGTCGAGCCCCGCGATCGGCCAGGCCAGCCCGCGCGAGCGGCCCGACACCCGCGCCATCGGAAAAAGCGAGACACGCGTGCCGGGCGGGACGTCCAGCGTCATGCGGCGCGGCGCGGCAAAGACGACCTCGCGCCCGGCAAGGATCAGGCAGGCCCGCGCCGGATGCCGGACAAGCGCGTTCCAGACCGCGAGCGTGTGGTCGGTGCGCGGGCCGGAAAAACCAAGGCCCAGCAGGAACGGCGCCTCGATCCGCGTCAGGCATTTCTCGAAATCGGTGGTCTCCTGCTCGGCGATCCGGTGAAACCGCGCCGCCGGGATCGCGGCCCGCGCAAGGCGCCCGACGGAGTCGAGATCGCCGATCACCGCTTCGGGAACGATCCCCGCGCGCACCGCCATATTGGCGCCACCATCGGCCGCTACCACCACCGGCGCGAGCTTCAGGGACGCTGCGAGGGCAGCGCGCCCGATACGGCCCGCGCCAAGGAGCGTGACTGGCGACGGAGATTGGACAATCGCGGCTGACATGGCAGTATTGATGTCGATTAAGGCAATAGAACGCAATCTTGGCCTGAAAGAATCCTTCAATTTACCTGCATTTGTCCACGCTGGCGCACCAGTTCGTCTCCAGCCTGTCATCAGAGGCAAAAAGCAGAAAGCGAGCGTTTCATGGTCGGTGCATCCAAGATCCTGACAGTCTCCTACGGCACGTTCTCGTGCACGCTGGAAGGCTTCGACGATCCGTTCACCACAATGAAGGCCATCGCGGAATACTTCCGCGACCTGGCCGCCGACGACCGGTATTTCGGGGCCGAACCGCCCACGCCGGACGCCGAGATGCTGCACCGGATCGCCGAGCGCGAGATCCAGCGCCGGGTCGAGGCGAAGATCAGCGAGCACGGCATCGTCCTGCGCCCCGAGGGTGCCGAGGCCCCCGCCGCCGCCCCCGAGACCGCCCGCGCGCCGGAACCGGCCGCGCCTGAAATCACCCGTGCGCCGGACGCCGCACCCGCCCCGCAGCCGGTGGCGGCCGACCCCGTTCATGTCGCCCCCGCCGCACAGTCCCCCGCCGCACAGCCCCCCGCCGCACAGCCCCTTGCCGCGCCGCGCGCGGTTGCGACGACGCCGGTCGCCGCGCTCGTGGTCGCCGCTGCCCCGGCTGCCGCCGAAGCGATCGAGCCGGAGCTTGCCGACGAGATCGACGAGGCGATCGAGGACATCGTCGCCGAGGACCTCGCCGAGGACATGCTCGCGGACGATTTCGCGGACGAGACCTACGAGGAACCGGCCATCACCGAACCCGAGGCCGCCTTTGCGGACACCTCGCTCGACGGGGACAGCGTCGCCGCCAAGCTGATGCGCATCCGCGCCGTGGTTGCCGCCGCACAGGCCGCACCCGCCGAAGACCTTCCCGAGACCTTCGCGGAAGCCGCCTTCGAGGAAGAAGAGCCCGAAAGCGAGATGAGCGTCGGCGCGACCGTGCCCGCGAGCGATTTCGGCTTTGACCTCGACCTCGGGGAAGACTTCGCGCGCAAGGCCCCTGTCGCCGAGACCGAGGCCCCCGACGCCGATGTCTCCCCTGAAACCGACGAGGCCGACGGCATCATCCTCTCGGCCCTGTCCGAGGACAGCGACGCGGCCGAGGCCGCCGAGGGGCCTGCCAAGGAAGACGAGGAGATCGAGGCCGCCATCTCGGACGAGGCCGAAGAGGCCCCGCTGGTCGCGGCCGACGAGGATGCGCTCTTCGAACCCGCCGACCTTGATGTCACCGAAGACGAGATCGCGGACAGCGCCGAGGATGAAGACCTTGCCGCCGCCGAGGCAAGCGTCGAGGACGCCCTTGCGGAAGACTTCGACGCAGAGCTCGCGGCCGAAGCCGTGCAGGACGAGGAGGTTCTGGCGGACGAGCTGGCGGAGGAGATGACCGAGGACCTTGAGGACGACGCGATCCGCGCCGCACTGACCGAACCTGTCGAGATCGACGACGAACTTGACGAGGTCGAGGAGATCGCGGCGATCGAGGACGAGGCTCCGGTCGAAGCGGAAGGTGCCCTCGATCTCAGCGCCTGGCGCATGGACGACGCGAGCCTTGCAGCCGAAGCCAAGGACGAGGACGAAGACGAAGTCACCGCACTCGCGGACGAACCGGCGAGCGCCGCCGAAGACGACGCCTGGCTTGCCCGCGCCTTCGACCACGACGACGAAGAAGAGACCGCAGAAGACCACCCGGCCAAGGCCGAACCGGCCCGCCCCGGCTTCCTGGCCCGCGCCCGCGCCCGCATCATCAAGATCGGCCGGCACCGCGAGGTCGAGGAAGAGCCCGCGCCGGTCGCCGAGGCCGCCGCGGAGGACCTGAACCTCGACGACCTCGTCGAAAAGGCCGCCGCGATCGAGGACGAAGCCCCCGAGACCGCAGAGACCGACGATCACGAGGCGATCTTCGCCGCGCTCGAAGCCGCGGATCACGAGGCCGCCGAAGCCGAGACCTACGAGGAAGAGGCGATCGCCGAAGACGATGACCTCGACGCGGAGGCCATCCTTGCCGCCTTCGACGAGGCCGAGGCCTTCGACGACGAAACCCCGGCCGAAACCGAGGTCCAGGATGCCGACCTCATGGACAGCATCACCGCTGCACTTGGCGACACGGGCCTTGAGCCGGAGGCCGAGGAAGACCTCCTGCGCGAGCTGACCGAGGCCGCCCGCGAGGGCCGCCGCGCCAGCCACGAGGGCCGCGCCATCCTCGAATCCGACGCTGTGAGCGAGGACTCCTCGGTCGAGCGCCTGATGGAAGAGGCGAAATCCAAACTCGAGGGCGACGAGAACCGCCGCCGCTTCTCGGCGATCTCGCACCTCAAGGCCGCCGTCGCCGCCACCGTCGCCGACCGCCGCGTCAAGTCCGAGCAGGGCGAGGCGAACGAGGACGACGCCGAGCAGATCGAGCGTTTCCGCGACGACCTCTCCAAGGCCGTGCGCCCGCGCCGGCCCGCCGCCGAGGGTCATGCGACCACAGCGCGCCCCGCGATGGACGCCCGCCCGACGCCGCTCGTGCTCGTCTCCGAACAGCGCGTCGACAGCAGCGACGAGGAAAGCCCCGCCGCCGCCGTCCGCCCGCGCCGCATCAGCGCCGGCAACACCGCGCTGGTCCTGGATGAGGACGAGGACGAGGATCTGTCCCCGCTGTCGCCGGACGAAGCCAAGAGCTTTGCCGAGTTTGCCGAACGCCTCGGCGCGACCGGCCTCTCGGACCTTCTCGAAGCCGCCGCCGCCTATACCGCGACGGTCGAGGGCCGGCCGCACTTCTCGCGCCCGCAGCTTCTCAAGAAGGTCGCGCATGTCGCCGAGACCGAGGACTACAACCGCGAGGACGGTCTGCGCTCATTCGGCATGCTGCTGCGTCAGGGCAAGATCCAGAAGATCAGCCGGGGCCAGTTCACGATTTCTGAAGCTTCCCGCTTCATGACAGAGGCGCGCCGCGCGGCTCGCTAGCTCCGAGCGAAAGGGTGACGAGTATCAGGCGGAGCGGTCTTCGGACCGCTCCGTCTTTGTCTTCACCCCGCCGGCATCCGGGTCCGCCTTGCCGACCCCGCGAAAGACCGGCTTCAGCGGCAGCGCCCAGAGAAAACCCAGGGCGACATAGACTGCGATTTCTGCCAGGATCGGCAGCCGCCCGTAGCGATCGTTCAGCCAGCCGGTAAGACTGACGGCCGCCACGATGTAAAGCGGCAACCCTACGATCAGGACCAGCGCCGAAAGCCGCCTCCGGGTGCTGTAGGACAGGGCCATCAGTCTGCGAAGGGGTCGGTGACAAGGATCGTGTCGTCGCGCTCGGGGCTCGTCGACAGCATCGCCACCGGGCACTGGATCAGCTCCTCGATCCGGCGGACATACTTCACCGCCGCGCCCGGCAGATCGTTCCACGACCGCGCGCCCTCGGTCGATTGCGACCAGCCCTCGACCTCTTCATAGACCGGCGTGCAGCGCGCCTGCGCATCCGCCGCCGTCGGCAGATAGTCGAGCACCTCGCCATCGAGCTCATAGCCGGTGCAAATCCTGATCGTCTCGAACCCGTCGAGCACGTCGAGCTTGGTCAGCGCGATGCCGTTGATCCCGGAAATCGCGCAGGTCTGCCGCACCAGCACCGCATCGAACCAGCCGCAGCGGCGCTTGCGGCCCGTGACGGTGCCGAACTCGCGGCCCCGCTCGCCCAGACGTTCGCCGTCCGCATCCTTCAGCTCGGTCGGGAACGGGCCTTCCCCCACGCGGGTCGTATAGGCCTTGACGATGCCAAGGACGAAGTCGATGGCATTGGGACCAAGCCCCACCCCCGTCGCCGCCTGCCCGGCGATCACGTTGGACGAGGTCACGAAAGGATAGGTCCCGAAGTCGATGTCCAGCAAAGACCCCTGCGCCCCCTCGAACAGGATCCGCTTTCCGGCTTTCCGCTTCTCGTTCAGCACTTTCCAGACCGGCGCCGCGTATTTCAGGATTTCCGGTGCGATCGCCTTCAGCTGCGCGATCAGCGCGTCCCGGTCGATCGCCTCCAGCCCCAGCCCCGCGCGCAAGGCATTGTGATGCACCAGCGCCCGATCCACGCGCAGCGCCAGCGTGGCATCATCGGCAAGGTCGGCGACCCGGATCACCCGGCGCCCCACCTTGTCCTCATAGCAGGGGCCAATGCCGCGCCCGGTGGTGCCGATCTTCGCGACGCTGGCCTGCGCCTCGCGCGCGCGGTCCAGCTCGCCATGATAGGGCAGGATCAAGGGCGTGTTCTCGGCGATCATCAGCACCTCGGGGCTGATCTCGACGCCCTTCTCGCGGATCGCCGCGATTTCCGAGACAAGATGCCAGGGGTCAAGCACCACCCCGTTGCCAATCACCGACAGCTTGCCGCCCCGGACGACGCCCGAGGGCAGCGCGTTCAGCTTG
>JAGRDU010000064.1 GCA_020446905.1 Paracoccaceae bacterium
TGCCAGATGTCGCCGTCGCGTTCCGGAAGCGCCAGGCGGGCAAGCTCGCGGCGCCCGTCGTCCGAGAAGAGGCAGACCTCGACACGCGTCGCATGGGCGGAGAATACCGCGAAGTTCGCGCCGGCCCCGTCAAAGGACGCGCCAAGCGGCCAGGCGCGTCCCGCGCTGACCTCCCGGTGCGCAAGGCTTTCGGGGGCCGAAGCGGCGCGGGACGCACTCACGCCAGAAGGCTCTCGTAGAGCGATGAATAGGCCTTCGCCGGGCCGCCCCAGCCGACATCGACCTTCATGGCGCGGCCGATGATTGCCTTCCAGGCCTTGCGGTCGGCATGAAGGGCGACCAGGCGGCGAAGCGCCCCGGCAAGCGCAATCTCGTCAACGGGGTGGAAAGTGACGCCCGTCGCCGCTCTCGCCGCGAGGCTGGCAGGGGTGGCACCGACGACACTGTCGTTCAGCCCGCCCGTCGCCGCGACCAGCGGGATCGTGCCGTAGCGCAGCCCGTACATCTGGGTCAGTCCGCAAGGCTCGAACCGCGAGGGCACCAGGACCGCATCGCCGCCCGCGAACATCCGGTGCGACAGCGCCTCGTCGTAGCCGATGCGCACCGCGACGCGGCCCGGCCAGCGCGCCGCGGCGGCGCGCATCGCCGCCTCGAGCGCAGGATCGCCGGAGCCGAGAAGCGCAAGCCCGCCGCCCGCCGCGACAAAGCCGCCGAGCGCGCGGTCCAGAATGTCGATACCCTTCTGGCCGGTCAGGCGGCTGACGACGATGGCAAGCGGTCCCGGCACCTCGCCCAGCCCGAATTCGGCGATCAGCCTTGCCCGGTTGACGGCCTTGCCGGTCAGGTCGCGTGCCGAATAGGGGACGATCTCGGGATCGGTTTCGGGCGACCAGACGGCCATGTCGACGCCGTTCAGAATGCCGGACAGATCCGCGGCGCGCGCGGCCAGCACCCCCTCGAGGCCGAGGCCGAATTCGGGGCGCATCAGTTCCTCGGCATAGGTGGGCGAGACGGTGGTGATCCTGTCGGCGCAGACCAGTCCCGCCTTCAGGGTCGAGATATTGCCGTAATACTCGACGCCTTCACTTGTAAAGGCCGCGGCGGGAAGTCTCAGCGCGGCGCGCGCTGCAGCGGGCGCGATACCCTGAAAGGCGACGTTGTGGATCGTCATGACCGAGCGAACCGGCGCGGGTTCGCCGTAGCGCAAATAGGCAGGCGCCAGCCCGCCCTGCCAGTCATGGGCGTGCAGGATATCCGGACGCCAGCCGTCGCTGCCGCCCCCCCGCGCGAGCGCGGCGGCGGCCCAGCAGAGGGCGGCAAAGCGTTCGGGGTTGTCGGGATGATCCTTGCCGTCAGCCGAATAGGGTCCGCCGGGGCGGTCGAAAAGGTGCGGCGCGTCAAGAAGCAGGACTCGAAGGCCATCCACCGCCCCGCCAAGGACACGGGCCGCGCCGCCGAAAAGGTCCGGGTCCTGCCAGATGACCACTGGCGCGACGAGCCGCGCGGAGAGCCCGCGGTAGCCGGGCAGCAGAACGCGCATGTCCCAGCCCTCGGCTGCCATGGCGGCGGGCAACGCGCCCGCGACATCCGCCAGCCCGCCGGTCTTGATCAGCGGAACGCATTCGGATGCGACCGACAGAACCCGTCCCCTGGTCACGTCTACCGACCTTTCCTATCCCAGCTTCGCCGCGCGACGATCAAGCATGTCTTGCGTGACAAGGACAATGCCGGAGTCGGTGCGGCGGAACCACTTTGCGTCCTCGTCGGGATCTTGACCGACCACAAGGCCCTCGGGGATGTGTACACCCCGGTCGATGACGCAGTTCTTGAGCTCGGCCCGCCGGCCGACGGTCACGTAGGGCAGGATGACAGTATGTTCGAGCGTCGAGAAGGAATGGGCCCGTACGCCGGTAAAGAGGAGCGAGTTCTTCACCTCGGATCCCGAGACGATGCAGTCGCCGGAGACGAGTGAGGACACCGCCGATCCCCTTCTGCCCTCCTCGTCGTGAATGAATTTCGCCGGAGGGACGAGTTCGGCATAGGTCCAGATCGGCCAGGTCGTGTCGTAGAGGTCGAGTTTCGGAACGAAGTCCGTCAGGTCGATATTGGCCTGCCAGAAGGCGTCGATCGTGCCGACATCGCGCCAATAGGGCTCTTCCTCAAGGCCGGAGCGCACGCAGCTTTCCGAGAAGCGGTGGGCCATCGCCTTGCCGTTCCTGACGATGTGCGGGATGAGATCGTTGCCGAAATCGTGGCTGGAATTGTCGTCTTCGGCGTCGCGGACAAGAAGTTCGCGCAGGAAGGCCCAGTCGAAGACATAGATGCCCATCGAGGCAAGCGAATGCGCGGGATCGCCGGGGATCGAGGGCGGGTCCTTCGGCTTTTCGAGGAAGGCCGTGATGCGGCCGGACTTGTCGATATCCATGACACCGAAAGCCGTCGCCTCGGCGCGGGGCACGGTCAGGCAGCCGATGGTGACGTCGGCACCGCTCTCGACGTGTTGGCGCAGCATGACCTCGTAGTCCATCTTGTAGATGTGGTCGCCGGCAAGAATGATGACGAATTTGACGTTGTAGCTGTCGACGATGTCGATGTTCTGGGTGACAGCGTCGGCGGTGCCGAGATACCACTTGCTTTCGGACACGCGCTGGCTTGCCGGCAGGATGTCGAGATATTCGTTCCGTTCCGCACGGAAGAAGCCCCAGCCCCGCTGCATGTGGCGGATCAGGCTGTGCGCCTTGTATTGGGTGGCGATCGCCATCTTGCGGATGCCGGAGTTCAGCGCATTCGACAGGGCGAAGTCGATGATCCTTGTCTTGCCGCCGAAGTAGACGGCCGGCTTTGCCCGCTTGTCGGTCAGTTCCTTCAGACGGCTTCCGCGCCCGCCGGCAAGCACGAACGCCATCGCCTGCGACGACAGGCGCTGATTGGGTTTCGGTTGCATTCGTCCCTCCCTCTTTTCGCGCAGGCTAGGCCTGCCGGAAAACCACGGCCGCCAAGGGCGGCAGCACGATGGCCGATGACTGCGGCTGACGGTGCCAGGCGACGGCCTCGGCCGTCACCGCACCGCCGTTGCCACGATCGCCTCCGCCATAGGCGGCGGCATCGCTGTTGAAGATCTCGTCCCAGCGCCCGGCCGCCGGAAAACCGACACGATAGGCATTGCGCTCCACCGGCGTGAAATTGATGGCGACGACCACGGCGGGGTCACCTGCCGCGCCGCGCCTGATGAAGGCGATCACCGAGTTTTCGGCATCGTCCGCCTCGAGCCACTCGAACCCGTCCGGGCTGCAGTCAGTCCGGTGGAGCGCGGGGGTCTCTCGGTAAAGACGGTTCAGGTCCCGGACGAGGTGCTGGATGCCCCGGTGCTGCGGGTCGTCCGCCTGATGCCAGTCGAGGCTCGCGCCGTGGTTCCATTCGCGCCCCTGCGCGAACTCCTGCCCCATGAACAGCAGCTTCTTGCCCGGATGGGTCCACATGAAGCTGTAGTAGGCGCGAAGATTCGCGAACTTCTCCCAAGCCGTCCCCGGCATCTTGCCGATCATGGACCCCTTGCCGTGGACGACCTCGTCATGGCTGATCGGCAGGATGAAGTTCTCCGACCAGGCATAGGCAAGCCCGAAGGTCAGCTGATTGTGGTGGTGCCGGCGGTAGACCGGATCCTTCTGGATGTAGCCGAGCGTGTCGTTCATCCAGCCCATGTTCCACTTGTAGCCAAAGCCGAGCCCGCCGGCGTCGACCGGCCGCGAGACGCCGGGAAAGGCGGTGGATTCCTCGGCCACTGTCATGATCCCCGGATTGGCCGCATACGCGAGGCGGTTCGTCTCTCGCAGGAACGCGATCGCCTCGTAGTTCTCGCGGCCGCCGTCCCTGTTCGGGACCCATTCTCCTTCCTTGCGCGAATAGTCGCGGTAAAGCATCGAGGCGACCGCATCCACCCGCAGCCCGTCGAGATGGTATTCCTCGAGCCAGTAGAGCGCATTGGCGGTCAGGTAGTTCGCGACCTCGGCCCTGCCGTAGTTGTAGATCAGCGTGTTCCAGTCGACGTGAAAGCCTTCCTTGGGGTCCGCGTGCTCGTAAAGCGCCGTGCCGTCGAACCGACCAAGTCCGTGGGGGTCTGTCGGAAAATGACCGGGAACCCAGTCGAAGAGAACCCCGATCCCGCGGCGGTGGGCGGCGTCGACGAGGGCCGCAAATTCTTGCGGCGTGCCGTGGCGGATCGTCGGCGCATACATGCCGACCGGCTGATACCCCCACGACCCGTCGAACGGATGCTCGGTGATCGGCAAGAGTTCGATATGGGTGAAACCCATCCAGTCGGCATAGTCGACAAGCTGGTCGGCAAGCTCGGTATAGGACAGCGGCCGCGCGCCGCCCTCGGCGCGGCGCCAGCTGCCAAGGTGCACCTCGTAGATCGAGATTGGCGCGTCGATGGCGTTGCGCTGGCCGCGCGCCTTCATCCAGGGCGCGTCCTGCCACACCTGCCCCCCTGCCCTGCGGACGACCGACCCGGTCTGCGGCGGATGCTCGGCCCCGAAGCCGACGGGGTCGGCCTTGAGCGGCAGGATCGCGCCGCCCGTGGCCCGTATCTCGTATTTGTAGATCTCCCCCTCGCCGACCCCCGGCAGGAAGATCTCCCACACGCCGGAGATGCCGAGCCGGCGCATCGGATGGCGCCTGCCGTCCCAGCCGTTGAAGCCGCCGACGACCGAAACGCGTTCCGCGTTCGGCGCCCAGACCGCGAACCGGGTGCCCGCAATCCCCTCGCGCTCGCCGGGATGGGCGCCCAGAACACGCCAGAGATCGTGGTGATTGCCTTCGCCGATCAGGTATTCGTCAATCTCGCCGAGAAGGCGGCCAAAGCGGTAGGGATCGTCGAAGTCCCAGACCTGACCTTGTCCCGTCTCGGCGCGCAGCCGGTAGGATTGTCCGACCGCCAGCCCGGCGCCGAAGATGTCGCCGAGGTGGGGATGCCGCTTCATCTCTTCCGGCTTGGCGCCCTCGCGCAGAAGCCAAAGCCGGGCGATATCCGGAACATGGGCAATGATCTGGCCGTCGTGCGGTCCGAGCACGGAGAAGGGATCGCCATGGCGCGCGGCGGCAATCGCCTCAAGTGCCCCGGCAGCGGGCCAACTGATCGTTCCAGCCTTCCGTTCCGTCTTGCGCATGTGCCTCCCGTTCGCAGTTAGAGTGCGGAATCCGTGGACCATATCTCCTTCATGTACCCCCTGACGGCCCGGTCAGAGGAAAAATAGCCCATGCGGGCCGTATTGCGGGCGGCCTTGCGCGCCCAGTCGTCCGCGTTCCGGAACGCCTCGGCCACCTTTCCCTGTGCCTCGTCGTAGGACGCGAAGTCTGAGGCGACGAGGAAATAGTCGTGGTGCCAGACGCGGTCGACGACGCCGTGATAGCGGTCGGGCTGGTCGGGGCTGAACCGCCCCTCGGCCAGCATCTGCAGAACGTCCTGCAGCTTCTGGCTGTCCATGATCGCGTGGCGCGCATGGTGAGCGTCCTTGCGCCGCTCGACCACTTCCTCGGCGGTCAGGCCGAAGAGGAAGAAGGTGTCGGCTCCGACATGTTCCCGGATCTCGACATTGGCGCCGTCGAGCGTACCGATCGTCAGGGCGCCGTTCAGCGACAGCTTCATGTTCCCGGTGCCCGACGCCTCCTTGCCGGCGGTCGAGATCTGCTCGCTGAGGTCAGCGGCCGGGATCAGGCGCTCGGCCATGGTGACGTTGTAGTTGGGCGGGTAGACCACGCTCAACAGATCGCGCGTCACCTTGTCGGCGTTGATGACCCGGGCGACGTTGTTGATCAGGTGGATGATCTCTTTCGCCATGACATAGCCCGGCGCCGCCTTGCCGCCGAAGATCTTNNCCGGCGGTCGAGATCTGTTCGGACAAGTCCGCTGCCGGGATGAGCCGTTCGGCCATCGTCACGTTGTAGTTGGGCGGATAGACGATCTTGAGAAGCCCGCGCGCCGCCTTGTCGGCATTGATGACGGCGGCCACATCGTTGATGAGGCGGATGATCTCTTTCGCGACGACGTAGCCCGGGGCCGACTTGCCGCCGAAGATCTTCACGCGCGGCACGTGGTCGCCGTCGGGGTTCTCGCGGATCTCCTGCCATTGCGCGATCGTCTGCAGGATGTTCAGAAGTTGCCGCTTGTATTCGTGGATGCGCTTGACCTGAACGTCGAAGATCGCATCCGGCGAGACATCGACCCCGGTCGTCGCGCGGATCCAGTTGGCGGTCTCGGCCTTGTTGGCGCGCTTGACGGCGGTGAAGGCCTGCAGGAAGCCATTGTCGCCAAGATGCGCCTCAAGATCGCCGAGACGGTCGAGATCCGCCTCCCAGCCGCCGCCGATCGTGTCCGAGATCAGCCGCGACAGCCGCGGGTTGGCAAGCGAGAGCCAGCGGCGCGGCGTGACGCCGTTTGTCTGGTTCACGATACGGCCCGGATGCAACGCGTGAAGCTCGGGGAAAAGCCGCTCCTTCACCAGTTCGGTGTGCAGCCGCGAGACGCCGTTCACGCGATGTGCGGTGATGAAGGCAAGTTCGCCCATGCGCACTTCCTGGTGCTTGACGATGCCGACATAGTGCGGCCGGGCGGGATGCGCCCGCAGATGCGCGGCGTCGATCATCTCGATGATCTGCATGTGGCGCGGCAGGACATTGCCCACGAGCCAGGTCGACCACCGCTCCAGCGCCTCGGGAAGCAGGGTGTGATTGGTATAGCCAAGGCAGGCTTGTGCGATGCCCAGGGCGTCCGCGAACTCCATGCCGTGCTGATCGACCAGAAGGCGGATCAACTCCGGCCCCGCGAGGGCGGGATGCGTGTCGTTCATCTGGATCGCGACCTTGTCCGGCAGCATCCGCAGATCGCCGTGCGACTTCAGGAACCGGCGCAGGATGTCCTGAATGGCGGCCGAGGTCAGGAAGTACTCCTGCTTCAGCCGCAACTCCTTGCCCTGATACGTTGTATCCTCGGGGTAAAGGACGCGGCTGATCGTCCGCGCCAGCGCCTCGGGCTCGGCCGCGGCGGCATGTTCGCCCCGGTTGAAGCGTTCGAGATCGAAGCGTGCCGTCGGTTCGGCGCCCCAGAGCCGCAGCGTGTTCGCCCACCGTGCCTGCCATCCGACGACCGGCGTGTCATAGGCCGAGGCAAGCACCGTCTCGCCCGGGTGCCAGACGCTGCGCCCGCCCGAAGTCTCGACATGTCCCTTGAACCCGATCGTGTAGGCGCTTTCGGGCCGCTCGAACTCCCACGGGTGGCGCTGCTTCAGCCAGTCCTCGGCCTGTTCGACCTGGCGTCCGCCGTCGAAGCTTTGCCGGAAGAGACCGTGTTCGTAGCGGATCCCGTAGCCATAGGCCGGACAGCCGAGGGTCGCCATGCTCTCGACATAGCAAGCGGCGAGACGGCCAAGCCCGCCATTGCCCAGCGCCGCGTCGGGTTCGTCATGGACAACGCGCGCGAAGTCCTGTCCGAGCGCGCGCATGGCCTCGGCCGCCACCTCGCCGAGACCGAGATTGTTCGCGGCATCCTCAAGGATCCGGCCGATCAGGAACTCCATGGAAAGGTAGTAGACGCGCTTGTGATCGCTGTCCCAGGTGCGCCGGGTGGAACGAAACCACGGCTCCACGATATGATCGCGCAGCGCAAGCGACAGCGCGATCCGCCAGTCATAGGTCGAGGCGTGCGCGGCATCCTTGCCCACGGAAAAACGCAGGTGGCGTTCGATATCCGACCGCAATTGCCCGGCGTCCACCGGCAACCGAAACCGGTTGGCGCTTGAAACCTCGTCCATGAACGTGCCTGGCTCTTTCTGCATTGCGGGCGTCAGGCCTGATCTTAGCGTGCGGAAGGCAAAGGCGAAAGCCCCATTGTTAGCGCTACCATATCAATTGCACGCGCGACCGCCGGCAGATCGCCCGATCTGACTTGTCCAAACTGATTGTCAGTGCATGTGCGGCGCTCGGGCTACCGGCATGGTAGTTTCTGGCGCTGGTGGCCGGTACCCCGGAACGAGCCGGGTCGACAGCGGCACCGAGTTCGTCTCGCGGGACCTCGATCTCTAGGCCTAGCCCATATGTGGCCCCACAGCGTTGCCCCAGGCGCGCGCTGATGATCGGAAAATCTTTTACTGTTAAGCTTCAGGGATTTAAGTGGTGCCCAGAGCCGGAATCGAACCAGCGACACGCGGATTTTCAATCCGCTGCTCTACC
>JAGRDU010000065.1:0-7194 GCA_020446905.1 Paracoccaceae bacterium
GCGGGCGGGTGATGAAGAACGTCACTGGCTATGACCTTGTCAAGCTGATGGCCGGGTCCTGGGGCACGCTCGGCGTTCTGACCGAGGTCAGCCTGAAGGTGCTGCCGGTGCCGGAGGCGGCGGCGACGCTGGTGATCCCTGGACTGGACGCGGCGGGGGCGGTGGATGCGATGACCGCGGCGCTGGGCTCGCCCTTCGATGTGACGGGGGCGGCGCATGGCGCGACGGGGACCCTGGTCCGCATCGAGGGGTTCGAGGGATCGGTCGCCTATCGGGCCGGGCGGCTGGCCGAGTTGCTCGCGCCCTTCGGCGCCGTCCGGGTGGAGCGGGACCGCGACGCCGTGGCGGCGCTCTGGCGGGGGGTGCGCGATGTGCAGGCGTTTGCCGGCGAGCCGGGGGATGTCTGGCGGCTGTCTGCCAGGCCGTCGGATGCGCCCGGCCTTGTGGCGCGTGCCGGCGCGGACCGGGTGTTGCCGGACTGGGGCGGCGGGCTTCTCTGGCTGCTTTGCCCGGCGGGCACGGATCTGCGGGCGCGGCTCGGGGCATTTGCCGGCCACGCGACGCTGATCCGCGCCTCGGTCGAGACGCGGGCAGCGATCGCGCCGTTTCAGCCCGAGCCTCGTCCGGTCGCGGCGATTGCCGATGGCATCCGCGCGCGGTTCGATCCGAGGGGCATTCTCAATCCGGGGCTCATGAGCTGATGCAGACGACGTTCACCGAAGAGCAGCTTCGCGACCCCGGCATCGCCCGCGCCAACGAAATCCTGCGCGCCTGCGTCCATTGCGGGTTCTGCACCGCGACCTGCCCGACCTATCAGGTCCTCGGCGACGAACTCGACAGCCCCAGGGGCCGCATCTACCTCATCAAGGAGATGCTGGAGAGCGGGCGGGCGGCGGACGAGAAGATCGTCAAGCATGTTGACCGGTGCCTGTCATGCCTTGCCTGTATGACGACCTGCCCCTCGGGGGTGCACTACATGCATCTGGTCGATCATGCCCGCGCGCATATCGAAAAGACCTATCGCCGCCCCCTGACCGACCGGATGTTGCGCTGGGTCCTGGCGCAGGTGATCCCCTTTCCGACGCGGTTCCGCCTGTCGCTTCTGGGGGCGAAGATCGCGCGGCCGTTTGTCCGGTTCTTGCCCGATGCGCGGCTCCGCGCCATGGTGGCGATGGCGCCGAAGGTTGTGCCGGCGGTCAGCCGCAATGACGATCCGCAGACCTTTCCGGCGACGGGGACACGCCGGATGCGCGTCGCGCTGATGACGGGCTGTGCGCAAAAGGCGCTGAACACAGACATCAACGATGCGACGATCCGGCTTCTGCGGCGGCTCGGCTGCGAGGTCGTGGTGGCGAAGGGCGCGGGCTGCTGCGGCGCGCTGACCCATCACATGGGCAAGGAGGCCGAGGCGCACCGGTCGGCCGAGGCCAACATCCGCGCCTGGATCGAGGAGAAGCGGGCGGGCGGGCTCGACGCCATCGTCATCAACACCTCCGGGTGCGGGACGACGGTCAAGGACTACGGGCACATGTTCCGCACGTCACCGCTGGCCGCCGAGGCGGCCGAGATCGCCGGGCTTGCCTGCGACATCACCGAGCTTCTGGCCCGCCTGAGGCCCGAAGCCAAGGCCCCTGAGCCGCTGCGCGTCGCCTATCATGCCGCCTGCTCGTTGCAGCACGGGCAGAAGGTCAAGGACGCCCCGAAGGCGCTTTTGAAGGCCGCAGGGTTCGAGGTGGTGGAGCCCGCCGACAGCCACCTCTGCTGCGGCTCGGCCGGCACCTACAACCTCCTCCAGCCCGAGATTTCGGCGGAGCTGAAGCGCCGCAAGGTGGCGACGCTTGAGGCGAGGGCGCCCGAGGTCATCGCGGCCGGCAACATCGGCTGCATGATCCAGATCGGCTCGGGGACCGGCATCCCCGTCGTGCACACGGTTGAACTCATCGACTGGGCGACCGGGGGACCGCGACCGCGCGCACTGGCCGGCCTGCCTACCGTTGCGGCGCCTGCCTTGCGGCCATAATCTTGCCCAAACCGGCCGCTAGAAGCCGGGTAAGGATCAGGAGAGACTGATGCGGGCAGGACTGGCAGCGATTTTCGGGCTGTTCGTCGCCGGGATGGCGGCAGCGCAGGATCTTGCGCTGACTTCACTGGCGACTGCCGACGCGGATCGCGGCTGGGAGGCGGTGGGCCGGATCGACATCGGCAAGAGCGCCTTTTGCACCGGCACGCTCGTCGCGCCGAACCTCGTCCTGACTGCGGCGCACTGCCTTTACGATCAGGTCAGCGGCAAGCCCTACGCGGTCGACGATTTCGAGTTCCTCGCCGGCTGGCGCAACGGCCGCGCGGTCGCCTACCGGGGCGTGCGGCGCATCGTGGCGCATCCGGACTATGTCTACGAGGGGCGCAACCGCATGGATCGCGTCGCCTATGACCTCGCCTTTCTCGAACTTGACCAGCCAATCCGCCTGCCGTCGATCCGCCCGTTCGAGATCGGGCAGGACCCGGTGCAGGGCGATCAGGTCGGGGTCGTCTCCTACGCGCTCGACCGTGCCGACGCGCCGGCGCTTCAGAAATCCTGCGATGTGCTCGGTCGCCAGCCCGGCGTCCTCGTCTTTACCTGCTCGGTCGATTTCGGGTCGTCCGGGGCACCGATCTTCACCATGGCAGGCGGCGTGCCGCGAATAGTTTCGGTCGTCTCGGCCAAGGCCGAGCTGAACAGCGAGCCGGTCGCGCTCGGCACCGAGATGTCGGGGCCGCTCGCAGAGCTGCAGGCGGCCTACGATCAGGGCGCGGCAACGCTGATCATCCGTGGCCCCTCCTCGGGCACCCATGTTTTCGGCGTCAGCGGAGAGACCACCGCGAAGTTCCTTAAGCCCTGAGATGGTCCGGCGACGGACTATCGCGGCATCCGGCTCTCTGATGGCAGCACTTCCGGCGCTGGCGGAGGCGTCGATGAAGCGGCTCACCCTGCGCCAGGACCTTCTTGGCCGGGAGGCGATCGGCCCACTCGACGTCGGACCGTCGAGCTATTTCACCGGTCTTCCACCGCACGGGCGGGCGCGCCGGCATGGTCTCGCTCGTCTCTTCCAGCGGTATCACCGAACACGGGGGCGGCGACATGGTGCTGCAGCCCTGACCCCTTGACAGGGGACCGGGGCGTTCACATCTGAACCCGTGTCGGGGCGCCGCTTCAGGGCCCCGCCAGTTGAAACGGCCCGGCCCCCGTGCGGGCGGCCCGGGTCCCATCGCTCAATGGAGGATGACCATGCGAACCTATGACTTTGCCCCGCTTCACCGCGCGACCGTCGGCTTTGACCGGATCGCCGACCTGATGGACAGGGTGCTTTCGGCCGATGTGGCCCAGCCGACCTATCCCCCCTACAACATCGAGAAATTGGACGAGAACGCCTATCGCATCTCGGTCGCCGTCGCCGGCTTCGCGGCGGACGAGTTGAACGTCGAGGTCAAGGACGGCGCCGTCATCGTCTCGGCCCGCAAGGCTTCGGAAGAAACCCAGAAGACCTACCTGCACCGCGGCATCGCGACCCGCGCGTTCGAGCGCCGGTTCGCGCTGGCCGACCATGTAAAGGTCACCGGCGCGACCCATGCCGACGGGATGCTGCACATCGACCTTGTGCGCGAGGTGCCCGAGGCGCTGAAACCCCGGCGGATCGAGATCGCCAAGGGCGACACGGTCGAGGTGAAGGCGGTGGAGAAGGCCGAGGCCTGATCCAGGGTTTACGAGGACCCGAAGGGCGCGTGGCGACACGCGCCCTTTGTGCCTTTCCTCAATGTGGTGCCGCGCCGGAATTGTCCTGACATCAGGCCCTTGACCCGCGAACAGCCTCTTGTGTGAGGCGCGCGGAGTACGCCCACGGCTCAGAGCAGCTTGTAATCCCTGGCGTGGCGCAGCGCCTCGTCCGGGCTGCGTGCCAGAAGCGTACCGCAGAGCGTGTCCACCCGCGCGGCCGCTTCCTCCACCGAAACGCCGAGGGCCTTGGCGACGGCCGCCGTGCCGCGCCCCGCGCCGAGCGCCTCAAGCGTCTTCCTGTCCTCGGCCGTCAGGCTCTCGGGCATTGCGGTGTCGTCATGCACGCGCACCACGATCTCTTTCGCCGCCGCGATCTCGGCGTCTGTGAACTCCCGCTCGCCCCGCGCCATGGAACAGATGGTCAGCGACCCCAGCGGTCCGTAGGCGACCGAGGCGCCGTGGTTCAGCCCGTGCGCGGCGGCCTTGCGAAAGATCCGGAAGGGGTCGGGCAACAGCGCCGAACTCCAGCGGATTGTGCCGCCGATCGTCAGCGCCCAGGTCATCAGGGGATCGCGCAGCATGTAGCCATTCTGGGTGTATTCGTCGATCCAGGCCTGCGGATAGGTGTGCCAGGCCTGCAGGGGCGAGGTGCCGCGGATGCGTAGCGCCAGAAGGTAGCCCCCGGGCGCGATGGCGCCGAGCTTGCCGACCTCGGCGTCGATACGCGTAAGACGATTGTCGGTCATGCCTTGTCCTGTGCTTGCGAGGGCGGCGTCCTTGTGACCCGCCGTCAGGGTCTTCCTCACCTACACCTGTTTACGGGCCCTTAACGCGGCCTGGATCGTCCCGTCGTCGAGATAGTCGAGCTCGCCCCCGATGGGCACGCCCTGCGCGAGGGAGGTCACCGCGACGCCGGTACCCTCCAGCGCCTCGGCAATGTAATGCGCGGTGGTCTGGCCGTCGACGGTGGCGTTGAGCGCGAGGATCACCTCGCGCGTGCCCTCGTCGCGTACGCGGGTCACAAGGCGGGGGATGCGCAGCTCCTCGGGGCCGACAGCGTCGAGCGCGGAAAGCGTGCCGCCGAGGACATGATAGCGGCCCTTGAAGGCATGGCCGCGCTCCATCGCCCAGAGGTCGGCGACATCCTCGACGACGCAGATCTCGCCCGTCGCGCGGCGCTCATCTCGGCAGATGTCGCAGACGTCGGCAGTGCCGATATTGCCGCAGACCGCGCATTCGCGCGCCGTCGCCGCCACGTCGGCCATGGCGCGGGCGAGGGGCGCCATGACCTGTCCGCGCTTTTTGATGAGGTGAAGGACCGCCCGCCGCGCCGAGCGGGGACCGAGACCCGGCAGGCGGGCCATCAGCTCGATCAGCGCCTCGATATCGCGGGTGGCGTCAGTCATGGTCGGGTTCCGAAGCGGCCCCCGTTTTCGCGGGGGTGACAGGTGGAGCGGGAGTCGTTCCCGCGAAAGCGGGGATCAGAACGGCAGCTTCACGTCGGCGGGCAGGCCAAGGTCCTGCATCATCCGCTTCTGCTCGTCCTGCATCCGCTCTTGCGCGCGCTTCTGCGCGTCCTTGATCGCGGCAAGGATCAGATCCTCGACCACCTCCTTTTCCGAGGGCTGGAAGATCGACGGATCGATGTCGAGCGATTTGAGTTCGCCCTTCGCGGTGCAGACCGCCTTGACGAGGCCGGCGCCGCTCTCGCCGATGACAGTGATGCGGTCCATCTCCTCCGTGAGGGCCGTCATCTTGGCCTGCATCTCCTGCGCGGTCTTCATCATCTTGGCCATGTCGCCAAGGCCGCCCAGCCCGCCCAAACCCTTCAGCATGCTCGTCTCCTCAGTTTTCCTCGAACGGGTCCCACTCGCCCTCGACTTCCGGAAGCGCCTCGGCCTCCGCGGCGGCCTGAACCTCTTCCGGGGTCCGGACCTCGACAATCTCGGCGCCGGGGAAGGCGGCGAACACGGCCTGCACCAGCGGGTCTTCCATCGCCTCGGCCTTGGCCGCAAGCGCCTTCTCGTCCCGCACCTCGGCGATGGTCGGGGCGCCGCCGCCGGCGACGACCGAGACGCCCCAGCGCACGCCCGTCCAGCTTTGCAGGCGCTGCGCGAGCGTCGCGGCAAGATCGCGCGGCGCGTCCGGCGTCGGCTCGAACTCGATCCGGCCGGGGGCGTAGTGGACGAGGCGGACGTGGCTTTCGACCTCGAGCAGCAGCTTCACGTCGCGGTTTGCGCGGATCAGCTCAACGACCGCGGGGAAGCTGGCATAACGCGCCAGCGCGACCTCGGGCGCCAGCGCGCGGGCGGTGGCCGTGCCGTTGCCGACCGGCGTGGTGGCGATCTGGGCGCGGGGCGCGGCCTCGGTCATCTGGCCCCCGGGTGCGGGGCCGCGTCCGGTCTGGGCTGTGGGGCCGGGGCCTTCGGCGATGCGGCGCATCAGCTGCTCGGGGTCGGGCAGGTCGGCGACATGGGTCATGCGGATCACTGCCATTTCGGCAGCCATCATCGCATTCGGCGCGGCGGCGGTTTCCTCGAGCGATTTCAAGAGCATCTGCCAAAGCCGCGTGAGGACACGCATCGGCAGCGCCCCGGCCATCGCCTGGCCCCGGGTGCGTTCCTCGGGCGGCACGGTCGGGTCGTCTGCGGCCTCTGGCGTGATCTTGATGACAGAGACCCAATGGGTGATCTCGGCCAGATCGCGCAGCACCGCCATGGGGTCGGCGCCGTCGGAATACTGCGCCCCTAGCTCGGTCAGGGCCCCCGACGCGTCGCCCTTCAGGATCAGGTCGAATAGGTCGAGGACGCGGCCCCGGTCGGCGAGGCCCAGCATGGCGCGGACCTGTTCGGCGGTGGTTTCTCCGGCGCCATGGCTGATCGCCTGATCGAGAAGCGAGGTCGCGTCGCGGGCAGAGCCCTCGGCAGCGCGGGTGATGAGGGCGAGGGCGTCATCGGTGATCGCGGCCCCCTCGGCGCCTGCGATCTTCTTCAGAAGCGCGATCATCACCTCGGGTTCGATCCGGCGGAGGTCGAACCGCTGGCAGCGCGACAGGACCGTGACCGGAACCTTGCGGATCTCGGTCGTGGCGAAGATGAACTTCACATGCGCGGGCGGTTCTTCGAGCGTCTTCAGAAGCGCGTTGAACGCGTTCGTCGACAACATGTGGACTTCGTCGATGATGTAGATCTTGTAGCGCGCCGAGGCGGCCCGATAGTGAACGGATTCAATGATTTCGCGGATGTCGCCGACGCCTGTCCGGCTGGCCGCGTCCATCTCCATCACGTCGACATGGCGACCTTCCATGATGGCGACGCAGTGCTCGCAGGTGCCGCAGGGATCGGTCGTCGGCCCGCCGGTGCCATCCGGCCCGACGCAGTTCATGCCCTTCGCGATGATCCGCGCGGTGGTGGTCTTTCCGGTGCCGCGGATGCCGGTCATGA
>JAGRDU010000065.1:7200-22979 GCA_020446905.1 Paracoccaceae bacterium
TGATGAAGGCCTGCGCGATCCGGTCCGCGGCGAAGGCGTTCTTCAGGGTGCGCACCATCGCATCCTGTCCGACGAGGTCGGCGAAGGTTTCGGGCCGGTACTTGCGGGCGAGGACCTGATAGGCGGTCCCGGTGGCTTCGGTCATCTCATCGTCCGGATTCGGGGCTTCGGCTAACGTAAGGAGGAGAGCGGGCGGCGTCCACCCGCCGGTGGCGCGTAAGAGGCGCGTCGTTTGCCTGTAGGTTCGGCGTCGTCTTTCCGTAGCTACAGATCGGACGCAGCGGGAAGCGTCTCTTTACCGGCGTGTCGCCCGCGTTCAGCGACGGCGCGGGTCCCCCGCGCCAGGTCCTTTGTCTCGGCTGCGCGGCCTTCGCCGCTTTGCCTCGGGTATGAGTATTTCGGGACAGAAAGAAGGAAGGCTCGTTCATCCCTTTCTGTCTGGAAATACTCCGGGAGGGGTTCGGGGAGGGCTGGCCCTCCCCGTGGCGGCGTCAATTGCGACCCTTGATCCGCTTGACCTGCTTCACGAGCTTCGAGAGTTCCTTGCCCTTCCGCTTGCGGTCGAGGGCAAGGGCCGAATGTTCGGCGTCCTCGGCGCGGAGTTTCTTCCAGCGCTCGATGCGGGCGGGGTCGATCTGCCCGGCCTTGGCGGCGGCTTGCACCGCGCAGCCGGGTTCGCTTTCGTGGGCGCAGTCGCGGAAGCGGCATCGACCTGCAAGTTCGGCGATCTCGGCGAAGGCCTCGTCGATCCCCTCGGCCATGTCGGTGAGGCGAAGTTCGCGCATCCCCGGTGTGTCGATCAGCCAGCCGCCGTCCGGGATGCGGTGCATTTCGCGCGCCGTCGTCGTGTGGCGGCCGCGCATGTCGTCGGCGCTGAGGGCGCCGGTCTCGAGGTCGAGGCCGGTGAGCGCGGAGGCGAGGGTGGACTTGCCGACCCCGGACATGCCGAGGAAGGCGACGGTCTGGCCCGGTCCGCACCAGGGCCTCAGTGCCTCGGCCGCCTCGGGCGACTTGGCGTTGACCGGGACGGCGGGGACCATCGGGCCGATGGCGCGGAGGCGGCCCAAATAGGCGCCGGGGTCAGGCGCCTTGTCGATCTTGGTCAGCACGAAGACCGGGGGGACGCCGCCGGCATGGCAGAGGGCGAGGTAGCGTTCGAGGCGCGCCTCGTTGAATTCGTCGCTACAGGAGGTGGTAATGAAGACCGCGTCCACGTTGGCAACGATGAGCTGTTCGCGCGCCGCGTCCCCCGCCGCGCGGCGGAAGATGCGGGAGTGGCGTGCGAGGAGCCGTTCCGCGCGGTGCGTCGCCGCGTCGGCCAGCACCCAGTCGCCGACGGCGATGTCGCCGGCGGAAAGGTCCGGGGGAAGGGCAAGCTCCACCGGGCCGTCCGCCGTCAGCGCGGAAAGGCGGGCGCGGTGGACGCCGGTCACGCGGGCGGGGGTGAGAGTTTCCAGCTCTTCAAGCGAAAGCTGGCTTAGAAAATCCGCGGACCATCCAAGGTCGCGGAGCGGGTGGGAATGAGACGTCAATCGTCTGTCCTCAGGTCAATCCGATACCGTTGCCCGGCGGCGCGGGCCGCGGGCGGGGAATGTCGGGACGGGCGGGACAGCCTTAGGGTCTCAGACAGCCCCGGCCCGGAGCATCACAATCTTGGACATGGACGCTCCTTTCGCCGGGGTGGTGAGGTGAGAGGCTGGACAACGACCCAAGCGGGGCTCGTTACGGCTGCTTCCTTCCGGACCTGACCGGGTTGGCGAGGCGCTCGCCCGCGCCAACCTCTCGGGGGCCGATATAGGCGACGGGGCGCCGAATCGCAAGCTTGACGCACTTGCGCCTTGCGCGAGGGCGTGAAACGCTCGGGCCAAAGGGACGCGATGAACAGGTTCGAGATTGCGACAGTGCCGGTCGGGCCGGGCCGGATCGGGATTTGCCCGGTCCCGGGCGGCGCGGGCGACTATCTTGCCGACCTTACCGCGCTGCTCGCCTGGAAGCCTGCGCTTGTCCTGACCATGTTGACCGAGGCGGAGCTGGTCCGCGCCGGGGCGGCGGGGCTGCCTTCGGACCTAGCGCTTCGGGACATCGGCTGGCGGCACTTGCCGGTCATGGATTTCGCCGCCGGAAGCGACGCGCTTGCCGCGCGCTGGACCGGGGCGTCGGAGGAGGCGCTGGCGCTTCTGGCGGCAGGTGCTGGCGTGCTTGTCCATTGCCGGGGCGGCTGCGGACGGTCGGGGATGGCGGCGCTCCGCCTGATGGTCGAGGCGGGCGAGGACGGGGTGGCGGCTCTGGCGCGGCTGAGGGAGATGCGGCCCTGCGCGGTGGAGACCGAGGCGCAGATGGCTTGGGCGCTGGCGCCTCAGTCCTGAAGAAGGGGCCGCTTGCACCAGATTTTCGTGAAGGCGCCGGTGCAGGTGACCTTGCGCTTCGCGGCGGCAATATCGAACCGGGTGAACAGCAGATGCTGCTCTTCGGTGACATCCAGGCTTTCCCGGATGAGGGCGATGCAATCGGTCGGCCTCAGTTTGCAGCCGATCAGCGCGACGGTGCCGAGCGCGTCATCCGAGGCACCGACGTCCGTGCTGGCCAGCTTAGCTTCGATCTGGGATTTCAGCATCGCGTCGAAATCCGCGAGGCCGGGGCGGGTGGCATAGGCCGCGCCCGCGAGGACGAGGGCGAGGACGGCAAGGAAACCGATGAGACGCAAGGGAACCTCCGAATGACGGGGCGACTATCGCGGCCCCGGCGCCGGAAGGGAAGCATCAGCTCGCCGGGCGTTCGGCCCAGCCGGCGAAGATCTTCTCGAGCGCGACGACGCCGTAGTAGAGGACGATCCCGAGGAAGGCCAAGGCAATGAGGACGGCGAACATCAGGGGATAGTCGCCGTTCGTCTCGCCCGACTTGAAGAGCGCGCCGAGGCCGCGCCCGTGGGGCGAGACGATTTCCACGAGGTTGGTGCCGATGAAGGCGAGCGTGACGGCGACCTTCAGCGCGCCGAAGAATTCCGGGAGCGTCTTCGGCAGCGCGATCTTGCGGAAGATGGTGAAGCGGCTGGCCCCGAGGGCGCGCAGGATGTCGCGGTATTCGGGTTCGAGCGTCGAAAGCCCGATACCGACGGAAACCGCGATCGGGAAGAACGAGATCAGGAAGGCCATGAGGACGGTATTGAAATCGTGCTGGCCGATGAAGAGGAGGGCGAGAACGGGGACGAGGGTCGCCTTGGGGATGGCGTTGAAGCCGACGAGCAGGGGATAGAGTGCGTCGCGGGCGATCTTGGAAAAACCCATGACCATGCCCAGAAGCGTGCCGAAGAGGACCGCGATGGCAAGGCCGAGGATGGTGCGCCAGAGCGTCTGCCAGCCCATGACGAGGAAAAGGTTCCAGAATTTCGCATAGGCGGCGGGCAGGTCGGAGGGCGAGGCCATGACATAGTTCGGCCAGCCGTTCACCCAGACGATGAATTCCCAGATCGCGAGGAAGGCGATGATCGCGGCAAGGGGGACGCCGATTTTCTGAAGCTGCTCCATCAGTGGATGTCTCCGTCGCGGCCCTGGGCGATGCGGATCTGGTCGCGCAGGAGATGCAGCATCTCAACCGCCTTCGGCTCATAGAGAATGTCGATGGTGCGGTCGGCGGGTAGATCCACGTTCAGGACGTATTGCGTGTGCGCAGGGCGGCCGGAAAGGACGATCACCTGATCGCCGAGAAAGACGCTTTCGCGCAAGTCATGGGTGATGAGGACGCAAGTAAAGGGCTCCTTGGCGCGGAGGTCCCGCATCGTCTGCCAGAGATCCTCGCGCGTGAAGTTGTCGAGCGCGCCGAAGGGTTCGTCCATGATGAGGACGTCAGGCTTGTGGACGATGGCGCGGCAGAGCGAGGCGCGCTGGCGCATGCCGCCGGAGAGCTCGGAGGGGCGCTTGGTCTCGAAGCCCTTGAGGCCGACCATCTCCAGAAGCGCCACCGCGCGGGCCTCTTTCTGTGCCTTCGGCATCGTCGGGGCGACGATTTCGAGGGGCAGGATCACGTTCTCAAGTATCGTGCGCCATTCCAGCATGACCGGGTTCTGGAAGGCCATGCCGACGGTCTTGCGCGGGCTTTTGACCAGTTCGCCGTGGAGCCAGACCTCGCCCCGGTCGGGCTTCATCAGCCCCGCGACGAGGCGCGTCAGCGTGGACTTGCCGCAGCCCGAGGGACCGACGACGGCGGCAAATTCCCCTTCGGGCACCGCGAGATTGAGATTGTCGAGGACAGGCAGCGGCCCGTGCTTGGTCTTGTAGGCGTGCGTGACGCCCTTGATGTCGATGAGATTCTGCAACTCTGCCCCCGGAAACGCGCGGGGCCGGCGAACCGGCCCCGTGTTGATTACTTCAGCATCATCGGATCGGCGGGCAGGTAGGACCCGTCGAAGTACAGCGCGGCATCCGGTTCGGCCGCGAAGGTGTAGACCGATTTTGTCTGTTCGACCGCCTTGGCCATGCGCTCCGCGTCCACGCCGCCAAGCCCGTGTTCGGCGACGTAGTCGGTCATCACGTTGGCGTCGATGGCCATCTGCAGCCGCTCGGTTTCCAGCGCCGCATCGGCGGCCGGGTTGCGCTTGAGGAGGCTTTCGATGGCCTTGGCCGGGTCGGCGACCGCGTCCTTCCAGCCGGCGCCGACGGCCTTCAGGAAGCCGGTCACGGCCTCGGGGTTGGCCTTGGCGAAGTCGGTGTTGACGATCACCGCGTTGCCGTAAAGCGCGACGCCGTGGTCGGCCATGAGGACGACCGAAATGTCGTCAGCCGGCACGCCAAGGCGCTTGAGGTTCAGCGTCGAGGAGAAGGAAAAGCCGGTGACGGCCGCGACCTTGCCCTCGGCGAGCATCGGCTCGCGTACCGGAAAGCCCACGGGCTCGACCGTAACCTTGGCCATGTCGATGCCATTCTCGGCGGCGAAGATCGGGAATTGCGCCCAGGCACCATCCGGGGGTGGCGCACCGAGTACCTTGCCCTCGATGTCCTTCGGCCCCTCGATACCAAGCGACTTGCGGCCGACCATGGCGAAGGGCGGCTTGTCGTAGATCATCATCACGGCGGTAACGGGCGCGCCGGGGTTCTGGTCGAGAAAGCGCATCAGCGAGTTGATGTCGGCAAACCCGACCGGGAAGGCGCCTGTGGCGACTTTGGGAATGGCGTCGAGCGAGCCCGCGCCCTCGGTGATGTCGACCGACAGACCCTCGGCGGCGAAATGGCCGTTGTCGATGGCGGCGAAATAGGGGGCGGAGGGGCCTTCGAACTTCCAGTCGAGCGCGAAGGGCATGGCGGTTTCGGCTTGGGCCGCCGAGCCGAGGACGAACGCGGCAAGGGTCGTGGCGATGGCGCGATGGAACAAGGGGTTCTCCTTCACCTGTTGGGTTGTCGGATGCAAACGATCATGCGTTCGCCGGGCCCGCGACGGTCTTCGCGCGTCTTCAGTGCCCAAAACAAAAGCTGCGCCCAAAGTTTGGGCGCAGTCAATGCTTGTATTCAAATGTTAGGCAGTGATCGCTTTCGCGCCAGACCGGCCGTTCAGAGCGTGATGCGGAACCGCGCGAATCCGTCAGGGCCGTCGCCGGCCGCCTCGATGGCAAGCCCCTTGACCTCGCCGAGCCGTTCGGCCGCCTTCGGCCCCGTGTCGAACAGCACCGACGTGCCGGGCATCGCCGCAAAACGCCAGTTGCCGTCCGCACTCGGGTTGATCGTGCCCTGGTCGTGGATGTAGCGGACGATGATGTCGCGGTTGGTGTCCGGGCCTTCGAAGATGATCGTCTCGCCCTTGGCACCGGGGAAATCGCCGCCGCCGCCCGCGCGGTAATTGTTGGTCGCGATCACGAATTCCGCTGCCGGATCGACGGGCTTGCCGTCATACATGAGGTTGACGATGCGGGAGGCATCGGGGTTCAGATCCTCTCCCTTGGCCCCGTATTTCGAGGGCTGGGAAAGGTCGATCTCATAGGTGACGCCGTCGATGACGTCGAAGTTGTAGCTGGGGAAGTCCGGGTTGAGGAGCACCTGATCGGCCTTGCCCGGCTCGATCTGGTTGAAGATGCCGGCGGAGCGTTCGAGCCAGTCCTTCAGATCAGCCCCCGTGACCTTCACCGCGCGGATCGTGTTGGGGTAAAGGTAGAGGTCCGCGACGTTCTTGATCGCGACATCCCCCACCGGCACGTCGGTGTAGTAATCCGGCCCGCCCCGACCCCCCGCCTTGAAGGGCGCGGCGGCGGAGAGGATCGGCAGGGCTTCGTACTCGGTGCCCTTCATCATCTCGCGGATATACCAGGTCTGCGCGATCGAGACGATCTGGACCGAGGGATCGTCCGCCACGAGGGCGAAGTAGCTGTATAGCGGCGCCGCGGTCTTGCCGACGGCCTGGCGGACGTAAGCCAGCGTCGCCTCATGCTCGGGGCGCACGCTGTCCTCGACCATCGCAACGCTTTCGACGAGGGCGCTGATCGTCTTGTCCTCGTTGCGCTGCGAAATCGGGCGCGCCTCGGACAGCGCCGAGACCACCTTCCAGCGGTTGCCGTCGCGTTCGAGGAGCAGGTCGATGAGACCCATGTGCGATCCCCAGAAGCCGCCCATGACGGCGGGTTTGCCCGAGATCGTGCCTTTGGCAAGATCGACCTCGGCAAACCCCTCGAACGCGGGCGAGGGGAAGACGAGGTGGCTGTGCCCGGTCATGATCGCGTCGATCCCCTCGACGCGGGCGAGGGGGGTCGAGGCGTTCTCCATCCCCTCGGTGTGTTCGGCGGCGCCAATGCCGGAGTGGGAGAGGGCGACGATGATGTCGCAGCCTTCCTCGAGCATCTGCGGCACCCAGGCCTCGGCCGTCGTCACGATGTCGCGGGTCTGGACGTTCCCCTCCAGATGCTTGCGGTCCCAGTTCATGATCTGCGGCGGCACAAAGCCGATCAGGCCGACGCGGATCGGATGCGTCTCCCCGGACCCGTCCGTCACCTGCCGGTCGAGAATGATGTAGGGCTTCAGGAGCGTCTCATCCTCGCGCGGGGAGGCGCCCATGGTCTTGGCCACATTGGCGCAGACCACCGGGAAGTTCGCCCCGGCGAGCGACTTCATCAGGAAGTCGAGCCCGTAGTTGAACTCGTGGTTGCCCAAGGTCGAGGCATCGAACTTCAGCGTGTTCATCGCGGTGATGACGGGGTGCATGTCCCCCTCCTTCATGCCCCGCTCATAGGCGATGTAGTCGCCCATCGGGTTGCCCTGAAGGAAGTCGCCGTTGTCGACCAGCATGGCGTTCGTCGCCTCGGCCCGGACGCTTTCGATGATCGCGGCGGTGCGGGCGAGGCCGACGGTATCGACGGGCTTGTCGGCGTAATAGTCGTAGGGAAAGACGTGGACGTGCAGGTCCGTCGTTTCCATGATCCGAAGATGCGCCTGGTTCGCCTGAGCGTAGGCAGAAAAGGGATGCAACGCGATCAAGGACGCTCCGGCAGCGGTCCCGGCGAGGAAACCCCGGCGGGTGAGGGTGAATTGCGGCACAACAGTCATGACAGCCCCCTTTGGTTTGTCAGGTCCAATGTGGAAGGCTAACACGACAACGGCGTGACCCTAACTACCAATTCTGGCGCGGACTAGACCTTATGGAGAAGAGATTGCGCAATATTCGCGCACAGATTGTATTCCGCTCCGTCATCGGAAGGCACCCGCGGCACGGTTTGCAACTCGGCCCCGTGCATGCGACACCTCGGGCAAACAGGGGTAGGGAATGCGGATTGCCGAAACGGTGACCTTTGGCGGCTCGGGCCTTGACCGGGCGGCGGAGCTGCGCGGTGCACCCGGGCGCATGGCCGCCCTGCTCGCCGCGCCCGAGGCGCGGGTGCTGCCGATCTGGCGGGGAAAACCGCTGTTCGAAGGCGATTCGGCGGGCTGGCTGGCGCCCGGACACGGCGTTCTGGCCGCGGCGACCGGGGCGCCGCTTTTCCTTGGCCTCGACGAGGGCGCGCCGCGCTTCGCGCTTGACCTCTCCGAATGGGAGCCGCCGGCGGGCGAGCGGCCCGAGCCGGGCGTCTTTTTCGATCCGACCGAGCAGCACCATCCCGATCTGCCGGCAGACTGGCGGTTCGCGGAACTGCGCGGGCTGATGGCGCGCCTTTCCGCGCGCGACGCGGAACTGGCCGCGACGGCGAAGGCGCTGATCGGCTGGCACCGGTCGCACCGCTTCTGTTCCGCCTGCGGCGTCGAAAGCGAGGTTGCCGAGGCCGGCTGGCAGCGCAGGTGCCCGGCCTGCGGCGCATCGCATTTCCCCCGCACCGACCCCGTGGTCATCATGCTGGTCACGCGCGGCGACAAGACCCTGATCGGCCGTTCGCCGGGCTGGCCCGAGGGGATGTATTCCTGCCTTGCCGGTTTCGTCGAGCCGGGAGAGACGATCGAGGCCGCGGTCCGCCGCGAGGTCTTCGAGGAGGCGGGCGTGACGGTCGGCCGCGTCCGCTACCTCGCCAGCCAGCCCTGGCCCTATCCCTCCTCGTTGATGTTCGGCTGCCTTGGCGAGGCCGAGAGCGAGGCGATCACGCTCGATCCGGCCGAGCTCGAGGATGCCCGCTGGATCACGCGCGGCGAGATGGCCGAGGTCTTCGCCGGGCGCCATCCGACGATCCGGCGGCCAAGGAACGGTGCCATCGCCGGGTTCCTGCTGTATCACTGGGTTGCGGATCGTCTGGAATGACGCCGGGACGGGACGCACGGGGGGATGGGGCCGGACAGTGAAGTTTTCGCATCGGGTCGATATCGGCGCGCCGGACGAGGCGGTCTTTCGCGCCCTCACGGATTTCACCGCGTTCGAGCGCGCGGCGATGCGGCGCGGCGCCGAGGTGATCCGCTCCTCGCCCGGCGCGGCGATCACGCAGGGCACGAGCTGGAGCCTGCGGTTCAGCTATCGCGGCAAGATGCGGCGCCTCGTCTGCAGCCTCGACCGGCTGACCCCGCAGTCGGGCTTCCTCTGCCGGCTGGAAAGCACCGGATTTGACGGGACCCTCTCCGCCGACATCATCCCCCTCTCGAAGGCCCGCAGCCGCCTGACGGTTCAGCTTGAGCTGAAGCCGCAAAGCTTCAAGGCGCGGCTTTTGCTGCAGTCCGCGCGGCTCAACCGGGCCGCCTATGCCAGAAAGTTCGAGACCCGCGTCGCAGGTTTTGCCGAAGAGGTCGAGCGGCGCCAGACCTGAGCCGGGTCAGTCGCGCACCTTGTCCGCCGGGTAGGTGCCGAGGACCCGGAGGTACGAGGTGAAGTAGTCGAGCTCCTCCAGCGCGCGCCGCACATTCTCGTCCTCGGGGTGGCCCTCGATATCGGCGTAGAACTGCGTCGCGGTGAAGGACCCGTCGACCATGTAGCTTTCCAGCTTGGTCATGTTGACACCGTTCGTCGCGAACCCGCCCATCGCCTTGTAGAGCGCCGCCGGAATGTTGCGGACCTGAAAGACGAAGGTCGTCATCATGCCGTGGCTGCCGCGCCGGTCGTGGTTCGGCGCGCGCGACATGATGAGAAAGCGGGTGGTGTTGTGGGCGTGATCCTCGATGTGGCGGGCGAGGATGTTGAGGCCGTAGATCTCGGCGGCGAGGTCCGAGGCGAGCGCGCCAACGGTGCGCTCCCCCTTCGCGGCGATGTCGGCTGCGGCGCCGGCGCTGTCGGCCGCCGCCTCGCCCCGGATGCCGTAGCGGGCAAGGAACGAGGCGCATTGCGGGATGAGGACAAGATGCGCGCGCACCGTCTTGATGTCCTCGATCGCGACGCCGGGCAGCGCCATCAGGCTGATGTGGACGCGCACGAAGGCCTCGTCGACGATATAGAGACCCGATTCCGGCAAGAGACGGTGGATGTCGGCGACCCGGCCGTAGGTCGTGTTCTCGACAGGCAGCATCGCGAGCTCGGCCGCGCCAGAGGTGACGGCCGTGATCACTTCCTCGAAGGTGCGGCAGGGCAAGGGCTCCATTTCCGGGCGCGCGTCACGGCAGGCCTGATGTGAATAGGCTCCGGGCTCTCCCTGAAAGGCGATCCGTCCGGTCATGCGGGTGGCTCCCTGACAACGGCCCGCGCGCCGGGCGTTTCGTCGCGCTAACTATACCTTGAAACAGGGCAGGGGAAGCGGGTAGATACCCGGCGAGGAACTCTGAGGGTAGAGGCGCGACATGTTCGACACGATGACGATAACGAAGGCCGGCGGCGCGCTCTGCGGGGCTTTCCTGATCTTCCTTCTGGGCAAATGGGCGGCCGAGAGCCTCTATCACACCGGAGCCGAGGGCCATGGCGGGGAAGAGGTGGCGCAGGCCTACACGATCGACACCGGTGCCGGCGGCGGCGAGGCGGCGGCGGCCGAAGAGGGCCCCGATTTCGCGACGATTTTCGCCTCGGCCGACGCGGCAAAGGGCGAAAAGGTCTTTGGCAAGTGCAAGGCCTGCCACAAGGTCGACGGCACCAACGGTACCGGCCCGCATCTCGACGGCGTCGTGAACCGGCCTGTCGCCTCGATCGGCGATTTTGGCTATTCGGACGGCATGAAGGCGCATGGCGGCAACTGGGATCCCGAAGCGCTGAACGCGTTCCTCGCAGACCCCAAGGGCGTCGTCGCGGGCACCAAGATGTCCTTCGCCGGCC
Organism: Paracoccaceae bacterium; assembly: GCA_020446905.1. Classification (GTDB taxonomy): domain Bacteria; phylum Pseudomonadota; class Alphaproteobacteria; order Rhodobacterales; family Rhodobacteraceae; genus Albidovulum. The sequence goes on from JAGRDU010000065.1 coordinate 17,821, forward strand.
TGCCCAAGGTCGAGGACCGCGCCAACGTCATTGCCTACCTCGCCAGCCTCGGCGGCTGAGCGCGGCCGGACAGATTTCGGGAAAGGCCGCCCCTCGGGCGGCTTTTTCGTTTTTCCGCCGCCTTCCGTTCACGCTTTCGCGCACTTCCTTACACATTCGCAACTTGATGCCCTGCCCCGCGCCGTTCTAGCTTGGCCCGGGCTGTGACGGCATGGAGGACGCAATGACGAACCGGATGGACGCGCGCGCGACCGCGCGCGTGGCGATGCGCGGCAGCTTCGCCGCGACCCTCACCGCGCTGGGCGTCTCGGCCTGCCTCTGGCTTGGACTTGTGCTGTCGGCCCGGGCCGCGGACGTCACCATCTCGCACGGCTATTCCAACTTCGGCGAGTTGAAGTATCCGGCGGACTTCAAACAGCTCGACTATGTCAACCCCGAGGCGCCGAAGGGCGGCGAGATTTCGATCTGGTCGCAGGGCGGGTTCGACAGCTTCAACCAGTATGCCAGCGATGGCGTGCCCGCCGCGCTGAACACGATCGGCGGGGAGTCGCTGCTGACCAGCACCGCGGACGATCCTTATGGCCTTTACTGCTTTATCTGCACGACGCTGGAATATCCGGCCGACCTCTCCTTCGTGACCTTCAACCTGCGCGACGACGTCAAGTTCTCGGACGGCACGCCCGCGACCGCCGAGGACGTCGAGTTCAGCTTCAACCTCTTCCTTGAGCAGGGGATTTCCGAGTTTCGGGTGGCCCGCGTCGGCTGGCTCGACCGGATCGAGGTGGAAAGCCCGACGCGGATCACCTTCCATTTCACCGACAAGGCGCCGGTGCGCGACCGCGTCTCCTTCGCGGGCGGAATGCCGGTCTTCTCGAAAGCCTGGTTCGAAAAGACCGGCGCGCGGCTCGACAAGTCCACGAAGGAGCCGTTCCTGTCGACCGGGCCTTACGTGCTGGACAGTTTCGAGTTCAACACGCGGGTCATCTACAAGCGCAACCCCGACTACTGGGGCAATGACATTCCCTTCAACAAGGGGCGCAATAATTTCGACCGTATCCGGGTCGAGTATTTCGCCGACAGCGATGCAGCCTTCGAGGGGTTCAAGGCCGGCGACTATACCTTCCGGACCGAAAACAACTCGCAGGACTGGGCGAAAAGCTACGACTTCCCGGCCGTCCAGAAAGGCTGGGTCAAGCGCGAGACACCGAAGGACGGCAATGTCGGCACGCGCCTCTCGTGGGTCTTCAACCTCGACCGGCCGCATTGGCAGGACATCCGCGTCCGCCGGGCGATCGCGCTGATGTTCAATTCCGAATGGACGAAGCAGACGCTGCAATACGGGCTTTACAACCGCCCTGTCTCCTTCTGGAACAACACCGATCTGGCCGCATCGGGCGTGCCCGGCGAGGGGGAGGCCGCGCTTCTGAAGCCGCTGGTGGACGAGGGGCTGCTGGACCCGGCGATCCTGACGAGCGAGCCCGTGGTTCCGACGCCGCAGGACCCGGCGAACAACCGGCCGACCCGGGCGATCCTGCGTCAGGCGACGAAGCTTCTGGAAGAGGCGGGCTGGACCACGGGCGCCGACGGCCTGCGCCGCAATGCCGCCGGCGAGACGTTGGACGTGACGATCATCCAGTACACGCCGACCTACGACAAGTTCATCAACCCCTTCTTCGAGAACCTCGCGCAGATCGGTATCAAGGGAAAGCTCGAGCGCGTGGATGTCTCGCAGTATGTCGAGCGGCGCCGGAAAGGCGATTTCGACCTGGCCAATCAGGGTTTCGACATGGATTTCGAACCTTCGACCGGGCTCGAGCAGTGGTTTGCCTCGAAAACCGCCGACGACAGTTCGCGCAACCTCATGCGGCTCCGCGATCCCGGCATCGACAAGCTGATCCAGAATGTCGTCCCTGCGACCAACCTTGAGGATCTGAAAACCGCCGTCCACGCGCTGGACAGGGCGCTTCGGGCCAAGGAGTTCGACATCCCGCTCTGGTACAACCCCGAGACCTGGGTCGCCTACTACGACTTCTACCGCCACCCGGACACGCTGCCGCCCCTTCAGGTTGGCGAGCTGGACTTCTGGTGGTACGACGCCGACGCCGCCGCCAAGCTGAAGGCCGCGGGCGCTTACTGACGATCGGAACCGGGGACCTTGGGCGCCTATATCCTTCGACGGCTCTTGCTGATGATTCCGACGCTGGTCGGGATCATGCTTATCAACTTCACGTTGACGCAGTTCGTCCCCGGCGGGCCGATCGAGCAGATCATCGCGAAGCTTGAGGGCGAGGGCGACGTCCTTCAGGGCATCACCGGCGGCGGCGATGGTGGCACGGGCCAGAACTACGGCGGGGACGAGCGCTATCTCGGCGCGCGGGGCCTGCCGCCCGAGTTTATTGCCGAGCTGGAAAAGCAGTTCGGCTTCGACAAACCGGCCTGGCAGCGCTTTCTCACCATGATGTGGAACTATCTGCGGTTCGATTTCGGCGAGAGCTACTTCCGCTCCATCTCGGTCGTGGACCTCGTGATCGAGAAGATGCCGGTGTCGATCACGCTCGGCCTCTGGTCGACGCTTCTGGCCTATTTCATCTCGATCCCGCTCGGCATTCGCAAGGCGGTGAAGGACGGGTCGAAATTCGACACCTGGACGAGCGGGGCGATCATCGTCGGCTATGCGATCCCCGGCTTTCTCTTCGCGGTGCTGCTGATCGTGCTTTTCGCGGGCGGCAGCTACTGGCGGATTTTCCCGCTGAGGGGCCTCGTTTCGGACGACTGGGAAAGCCTGTCGATGATCGGCAAGGTGGCGGACTATTTCTGGCACATCACGCTGCCCATCGTCGCCTCGACCATCTCAAGCTTCGCGACGCTGACGCTGCTGACCAAGAACAGCTTTCTCGACGAGATCAACAAGCAATACGTTCTGACGGCGAAGGCCAAGGGCCTGACCGAGGGGCGCGTCCTCTACGGCCATGTCTTCCGCAACGCGATGCTGATCGTCATCGCCGGGTTCCCGGGCCTCTTCCTCGCCGTCCTCTTCGGCGGCGGCCTGCTGATCGAGACGATCTTCTCGCTCGATGGGCTTGGTCGGCTCGGCTATGAGGCGGCGGTGGCGCGCGACTATCCGGTGGTCTTCGGCACGCTCTATGTCTTCGGCCTTCTCGGCCTCCTCGTCGGGCTGCTGAGCGATCTCATGTACGTCTTCGTCGATCCCCGGATCGACTTCGAGAGGCGGGCAGGCTGATGGCGCTGTCGCCGCTCAACCAGCGCCGCTGGCGCAATTTCAAGGCCAACCGGCGCGCCTTCTGGTCGCTCTGGATCTTCCTGATGCTCTTCGGGCTGTCGCTGGTCGCAGAGTTCCTCGCGAACGAAAAGCCGATCCTCGTCAGCTATCGCGGCAGCCTGTACATGCCGATCTTCAAATTCTACCCCGAGACGGCATTCGGCGGCGATTTCCAGACCGAGGCGGTTTACCGTGAACCCGAGGTGCGCTGCCTCATCGTCACCGGCGGGCGCGAGGAATGCTTTGACGACCCTTCTGGCGTGATGGAAGAGGCGAAGGCTGGTACCGTCGCGGGTGAGGCGGTCGAGAAGGGCTGGATGATCTGGCCGCCGATCCCGTACCGCTACAACACGATCAACAATGTCGGCACGGCGCCTTCGGCCCCGGACGCTGACCACTGGCTCGGCACCGACGACACCTCGCGCGACGTGCTGGCGCGGATCATCTACGGCTTCCGCCTGTCGATCGTCTTCACCCTGATCGTCACCTCGATCTCCAGCGTCATCGGCATCGCGGCCGGCGCCGTGCAGGGCTACTTCGGCGGCTGGGTGGACCTGACGTTCCAGCGGCTGCTTGAGATTTGGGGATCAACCCCCGGCCTTTACGTCATCATCATCCTTTTCGCGATCCTCGGGCGGAGTTTCGGCCTTCTGGTCTTCGTCACCATCCTCTTCGGCTGGCCCGCACTGGTGGGCGTGGTCCGGGCGGAGTTCCTGCGGGCGCGGAACTTCGAATACGTCCGCGCCGCCCGCGCGCTGGGCGTATCGGACCGCACCATCATGTTCCGCCACATCCTGCCGAACGCGATGGTCGCGACGCTGACCTTCATGCCCTTCATCGTCACGGGCGCCATCGGAGGGCTCGCCGCGCTCGACTATCTCGGCTACGGGCTGCCGTCGAACCTGCCCTCGCTCGGGGAACTTGCGCTGCAGGGCAAGTCGAACCTGCAGGCGCCGTGGCTCGGCTTTTCCGCCTTCTTCACCTTCGCGATCATGCTGTCGCTTCTCGTCTTCATCTTCGAGGGCGTGCGGGACGCCTTTGATCCCAGAAAGACGTTCCAGTGACCGCTTTCGACGTCACCCCGCCCCGGCCGCTCTTTCGTCTGGCCTACCGCGTCGCTCTGGCGGTCTCGGCGGCCTGCGTGATCTGGCTTGTCTGGACCTTCGCGGCGGCGCAATCGGGTGAGGGCGATCCGTCCGGGGGGGCGCAGAGCCTCTTCATGCTGCTTGCCGTGCCCTATGCGCCCGCTTTGTGCCTGCTGATCGCGGCCGCCTGGCTTGCCGTCAGGCGGCAACCGGCGCCCGCCATGCTTCAGGTTCTGGCAATTGCGAATGCCGGCTGGTGCGTTCTGCTTACCTTTGCGGTGGTATCGCAATGAGCGCGCGGCAGGAACAATCCGGCGAGGCCGTTCTGGATATCCGGAACCTGAATGTCGATTTCCGCCAGGACGGGAAGGTCATTCCCGCCGTGAAGGGCGTGAGCTTTTCCGTCGGCAAGGGAGAGACCGTCGCGCTGGTCGGCGAAAGCGGGTCGGGCAAGTCGGTCACGGCGCTGTCGACGGTGGCGCTTCTGGGCGGGAATGCCACCATCTCGGGCTCCGTCAGATACCTCGGGCGCGAGATGGTCGGCGCGGATGAGGCGACGCTGCGCGACGTGCGCGGCAACGACATCAGCTTTATCTTTCAAGAGCCGATGACCTCGCTCAATCCGCTGCACACGCTGGAAAAGCAGCTTGCCGAAAGCCTGTCGCTGCACCAGGGCCTCTCGGGCGCGGCGGCGCGGGCGCGGATCGTGGAGCTTCTGGAGAAGGTCGGCATCGACAATCCGGAGCGGCGCCTCTCGGACTATCCCCATCAGCTTTCGGGCGGGCAGCGGCAGC
>JAGRDU010000065.1:22992-48996 GCA_020446905.1 Paracoccaceae bacterium
ATGGCGCTGGCGAACGGGCCGGAGCTCTTGATCGCCGACGAACCGACGACTGCGCTCGACGTGACCATTCAGGCGCAGATCCTCGACCTTCTGGCGGAGCTCAAGGCGCGGGAGCATCTTTCGATGCTTTTCATCAGCCACGACCTCGGCATCGTGCGGCGGATCGCAGACCGGGTCTGCGTGATGCAGGGCGGCGAGATCGTGGAGCAGGGGCCGGTGGCGGAGATCTTCGCCAACCCGCAGCATCCATATACGAAGAAACTTCTGGCGGCCGAGCCGCACGGCCGGCCCGATCCGGTGGCCGAGGGCGCGGAGGAGATCGTGCGGACCGAAGCCCTACGGGTCTGGTTCCCGATCCAGCGCGGGCTATTGCGCAAGACGATCGGCCATGTGAAGGCGGTCAATGCGGCGACCCTCTCCGTCCGGGCGGGCGAGACATTGGGCATCGTAGGGGAAAGCGGATCGGGCAAGACAACGCTGGCGCTCGCCATCATGCGGCTGATCGAGAGCGACGGGCCGATCCTCTACCTCGGGCAGGACATTGCCGGCTGGCGCGCGCGTGAGCTGAGGAAGCTGCGCCGCGACATGCAGATCGTGTTTCAGGACCCCTACGGCAGCCTCTCGCCCCGGATGACGGCGGAACAGATCATCGCCGAGGGGTTGTCGGTGCATGGGCTGGACAAGGGTCGCAAACCGCAGGACATGGTCGCCGAGATCATGACCGAGGTCGGCCTCGACCCCGCCTCGATGACCCGCTACCCGCATGAGTTCTCGGGCGGCCAGCGCCAGCGGATCGCGATCGCCCGCGCGATGATCCTGAGGCCGAAAGTGGTGGTGCTGGACGAGCCGACCTCAGCGCTCGATATGACCGTTCAGGTGCAGATCGTGGAGCTTTTGCGGGCGCTGCAGCGCAAGCATGGGCTGGCCTATCTCTTCATTTCCCACGACCTGCGGGTGGTTCGGGCATTGGCCCACAAGATCATCGTCATGAAGGCGGGCGACGTGGTCGAGGCGGGGCCGGCGGACGCGATCTTTGACGCGCCGCAGACGGACTACACCCGAGAGTTGATGGCGGCGGCCTTCGGGCTGCCTGCGCGGCGCGCATGAAGATCCTCTTCGTTCATCAGAACTTCCCCGGTCAGTTCCTGCACCTTGCCCCAGCGCTCGCGGCGCGGGGGCACGAGGTGCTGGGCCTGACTGATGAGGGGAACAAGCGCCCGTCGCGTGTGCCAGTCCTTCGGTATCGCAAGCCGCAGGGGGCGAAGGCCGACGGGCTGGCCAAAAGCTACGCCGAGGCGGTGGAGCGGGGGGCCTCCGTCGCCCGCGCGGCGGCGCAGATGCGGCGAGAGAAGGGCTATGTGCCCGATGTCGTCTTCGGCCATGGCGGCTGGGGCGAGACGCTTTTCCTGCGCGAGGTCTGGCCCGAGGCGCGGCACCTGACCTATGCGGAGTTCTACTACCACTCGCAGGGGCTGGATGCCGATTTCGACGCGGAGTTCCAGACGCCCGACATCGGCCGCCGGATGCGGACGACGGCGCGGAAGACGCATCTTCTGATGGCCCTTGCCGAGGCGGACGCGGCGCTGTCGCCGACGGAATGGCAGGCCTCGACCTTCCCGGCGGACCTGCGCGGGCGGATCAGCGTGATCCATGACGGGGTGGACACGGATCGGGTTCAGCCTGACCCTGAAGCCTCGCTCACCCTGCCGAACGGCCGGGTACTGCGGGCCGGGGACGAGGTCATCAGCTTCGTGAATCGCAATCTTGAGCCCTATCGCGGCTACCACATCTTCCTGCGCGCGCTGCCCGAGGTGCTGGCAGCGCGGCCCGACGCGCAGGTGGTGATCGTTGGCGGGGACGAGGTGAGTTACGGGCCGTCGCCGGGGGAGGGCAAGAGCTGGAAGGAGATCTTCCTTGCGGAAGTGCGGGGCCGGCTCGACCTGTCCCGTGTCCATTTCCTCGGCAAGGTGCCCTATGCCGAATTCGTCGCGCTCCTGCAGCTGACGCGGGTCCATACCTACCTCACCTATCCCTTCGTCCTGTCGTGGTCGCTGCTTGAGGCAATGGCCGCAGGCGCCCATGTCATCGGATCGCGCACCGCGCCGGTCGAAGAGGTGATCCGCCATGGCGAGAACGGACAGCTGGTGGATTTCTTCGATGTGCAGGGCTGGTCCGCCGCCCTGATCGCGGCACTGGACAATCCTGCCGCCGCCGATCCGCTGCGCGCGGCGGCGCGCAAGACCATCGTCGAGGGGTATGACCTCAGCCGCGTCTGCCTGCCCCGGCTGATCGACTTCGTTGAGGGCACGTCCACGCGGCGCGGTTGAGCGAAGAGCCGATTCGGCGGGATAGTCGGGGCGTCCGCATCACCCGTTGAGCCAGCCGATTTCGAGGGGAAGCCGCCATGTATTACGCCGTGGCAGCCTAACGGAAGAAAATCAAAGGCCTTTTGTGACCAACACCGAAGTTTGCGACGAAGCCCATCCCTTGGAAGCTGAGCGCCCTTGAATGAGATCATCACATGTCCTCCAAAGGGTATCAGCCCCTGAGACCGTCGATCCTCCAACACATATCGGTCAAGAACCGAGTTTGCGACAGAACCCCGACAGAGTAATCGGCGGTGCCGATCTCAAGGACCCCTGTTTGCCACCAGCACAGGTCGTGGTGCACAAAGGGCAGGAAGCGGACGTCAATACGTTGGCGGTTTCTTCCTGTTGGCATCTGGCAACCAGCACTAGGATTCAGGGACCCCCTGGCGTGCGGGTCGATCCGCGCGGGATAAGGTTGACCGGAAGAACCACATTTCGTGCGGGTTGTTCTGGTTGGCCAAGGCGGACCGCCAGAAGGTCGACCGCCTGTCGTCCCATCTCGTCAAGTGGCTGGTTGATGGTCGAAAGGTCAAAGACCGGCCAGCTGGACCAGGCTATGTCGTCAAAACCCATGACGGAGACGTCGTAAGGCACGGCGATGCCAAGAGACCGCAGGCCATTCAGCGCCCCCATGGCCACGGTGTCATTGACGCTGGCGACGAATGTCGCCTTGCGCGTGGCAAGGGCGGCAAGCGCGTCGGCGGGAAGTTCGGGGGCCAGTGGTACCTCGACCTCCCAGACGATGTCGGCCTGACCTTTCAGCCCTTGCACAACGCCTTCCCGGCGCAAGCGGCTGCTTTCCATTTCCGGGTTGCCGGACAACAGCCCAATGCGCCGATGGCCCAGGGCAAGGGCATGTTGCGCGACCAGAAGGCCGCCCCGGAAATGGTCGCAGAGTACGCTGTCCAGCCCGGCAACTTCGCGGTCCAGCACGACGATGGGAAACAGCGGCGCATCGGTGATCTCGGGCCGCGCCTCGAGAATGGCGATGGCGCCATCGACGCCATGGTTTGCCAGAACCTGCACGGCCTCGGCCTCTCCGCCGGTTTCGGATTCCACCACGAAGGTGGCAAAGCCCAGTTCGCGGGCACGGTCGTGGATGGCGCGCATGATCTGCGGCAAGACCGGCGACATCAGGGTGGGGACGATGCAGCCGATAACGTTGTGGCGGCCGGTTTTCAGGGCGGTAGCGGCAAGGTTGCGCGTATAGCCCAGCTTTTGCGCCGCCTGGCGCACCCTTTCGTCGACCTCGGGCGAAACCTTGCCCAGCCCGTTCAGGACATAGGATACCGTTGCCGAGGACACCCCGACCTCGCGCGCGACGTCCTTCATCGTCACGCTGCGGCCCGGTTTTTTGTCGACCAGAGTCAAGGCGCTATCCATCCTTCAGGGTCAGGGTTCATGGTCGAGTTTAAACGAATAAATGTTCCGCTGACAACTGCGGCTGTGCTGCCGGATGCTATTTAAACGTATAAACAGGCGACTCACCTCAAAGCCACCCCTCTGCCAACAGGAAACCAGCATGACCCAGCTGTCCCGCCGCCGCGCGCTTGCGCTTGCCACCATCGCGCTTTCAATGCCGGCCTTCGCAGAAGAGCCGCAAAAGGTGCTTCTGCTGATCAACGGCGCCCTGGGCGACAAGTCGTTTTTCGACAGCGCCGCCCATGGCATCGACCTGATCAAGGAGAAATATGGCGATGCCGTCGAAACCCAGGTGCTTGAGATCGGTGCGGACCCGACCAAGTGGGAACCGGCGCTGCTTGATGCCTCGGACGGTGACTGGTCGCTGATCATCGCCGGCACCTATTCGATGGCCGAGACCATCGGCGAAGTTGCCAAGCAGTATCCCGACAAGCGCTATGTGATCTACGATGCCTCGGTGCCCTATGAGGAAGGCGGCTTCGATATATAGATCATAATATCATTATAATGATGTAAATCTGAATCCCGAATGGGATCCCCGCGAACCCAGGTCGCCTGTGCCATGGCTTTCGCCCAAAAAGGCGGATATCGGGAGCGGGCCCGATGGCGACGATTTCAAGCCCGTGCCAGAGCGCCGGAGAGCTGCGACAGTACGCAATTGCATTCCGGCACGGCTTGGTATTTCAGATCGGACGAAGGCCCGCCTGCTTTCGCGTGGTGCCAATCGCAAGCGGCCCGGGCGTTGCCCCGGCCCCCGGGGATTGGAGGCAGAGGCATTTCGGCGCAGAAGGAGCGTGCAGATGGATATTCAGGACGCCAAACGCCTGGTCCGGGATTGCCACGCGGCGCTGGACAGGGCCCCGCCCGAGGCACTGGGGCAGGTGCTGTCCGACGCCACGGGGCCGGATTACCTTTGGCGGGGGTTTCATCCCTTTGGCGAAATGACCGGGGCCGGGGCGGTCGCGGACCGGTTCTGGAAGCCGCTCAGGGCCGCCTTGACCCGGATGCAGCGGCGACAGGACATCTTCTTTGCCGGGGCCAGCACGCTTGACGGGCCAGAGGGCGTCTGGGTGGTGTCCATGGGGCACCTGATGGGGTTGTTCGATGCCCCCTGGCTTGGCATCCGGCCCACCGGAAAGCTGGCGATGCTGCGCTATTGCGAGTTCGACCGCGTGCATGCCGGCAAGATCGCCGAGACGGCGATGTATTTCGACATCCCGCATCTGGCGGCCCAGGCAGGGCAGAACCTGTTTCCGGCACAGACCGCGGCGCATCTGGTGCAGCCCGGCCCGCTGACGCATGACGGCCTGCTTTTCGAGGCAAGGCCGGCGGACGAGGGCAGGGCGACCATGGCCGCGATCGAGGCGATGATCATCGATCTTGGCACCTGGCAATCGGGCCTGTCCTTGACTGATGAGCTTGCCCGGACCTGGCATGACGACATGCTGTGGTGGGGTCCCGAGGGGATTGGCGCGACCTATACGATCGAACGCTATGCCCGCCAGCACTCTGGCCCGTTCCGCGCGGCCTTTTCTGACCGCAGCAAGACCCGGCACCTTGCAAGGGTGGCCGAGGGGCATTTCGGCGGCTTCTTCGGCTGGCCCAATTTCTGTGCCACGCTGACCGGCCCCTTCATGGGCATGCCGCCGACCGGCAAGCGGGGCGAGTTCCGGGTGATCGACATCTATCGGCGCGAGGGCGACAAGCTGGCCGAAAACTGGGTCTTCATCGACCTCCTGCACTTCTGGAAACAGCAGGGCGTCGATCTGCTTGAACGCGCCGCGGAGGTCGGTCTTTAGGACGCACGAACGGGGTCCGCGCGTCCTGTCGGGCCGGTCAGTCTTCGTCCAGAACGGCCGAACCCTTGTCGGACATCTGCGCCAGCTTGATCTGCATCAGCACCGACATCTCGTCGTAGGTGGTCCAGTCGTCCACGACCTTGCCGTCGCGAATGTGGTAGTGGCTCATGCCCATGACCTGAAGTCGCTTGCCGGTCGGGGCGCCAAGCTCTTCCATGACGCCCCAGCCCAGATGGTGCCCCTCGATCAGCCAGCGCACCGCGACCTTGATGCCGCCCTCGTCGCTGGGTTGCGAACAGATGTGCTGGGGCATGAAGAACCCGTCGGGAATGGCCGCGTAAAGGCCGATGGTCTGGTGGATGACCGAGGCCTGGCCGTACAGTTCCTTCATCAAAGGACCGTGATACTGCACCGTTGGGGCATAGGCGGTCTTGATGCGGCCGAACATCCGCCGGTTATGGATATCGTGCAGCCATTGCAGCACTTCGCGTTCCGCATCGTTGTTCGCGATCGACAGGTCGGGCGTGCTTAAGGGCGGATACTGCCCGGTCAGGCGGCCCGGTTCGCCGATATCGACCGCAAGAAGGCCCTTGTCGAAATAGGCCTTGGCCAGGTTGGTCGCGTAGGCCTGCGGATCCAGGCCGATCTGTTTCACCTGCGCCATGGAATCCACGACCAGCCATTCTCGGAAGATCCGGTTCTGATAGACCATGCAATCGGCGACGGTGCGGGCAACGAAGCTGCGTCCGGTCGGCTTGCCGTAGATCCCCGGCTGGGTGTGGCGCCCGCTGCCGGTGACAAGATGCGAGGTATAGAACCCGTCTTCGTCATTGCCGTTCCAGATCACCTGCGTGGCCATCCCGCGCCGTTCGGGCAGCATATAAAGCCGCCGGATCGTGTCTTGCACGATTTCCTCGCGCGTGTAGATCGTGCCGCCGGCGGCGTAGACGATGCAGTCGTGGGTATAATGCGAATAGATCAGGCCCACGTCGCGTTCGTCCCAGATGCGGTGGGTGCAGCGGATGATGTAATCGACGATATCGGTATAGCAGTCGTCGAAACCCTTCATCGACTGGGCGCGCGGACGGTCTTTTGGAACCAGGTCGACGAAGTCCAGGCGCTCGGCCTGGAGAACGGCGCCGGGGCCGGTCGTTCTTGCCGCACCCGCCTTGTCCTTTTCAGTATTTGCCATGATTCCGTTCCTGAATGGGGATTCCGCACTATCCAAGCATGACATGCATACGTTTGCAACATATTGTCGTGCGCCGGCGTCAGATGGGGCAAGACCGATTCAGGCGACGTGGACGGACCGACAGGCCTTGCAGGCTTCCGGTCCGGATGTCGGACCAACGGTCCCGGTCCGCGAATCTGCTTTCGTGGGTCAATGTGCGCCGAGGCCGGGTTAGGCACTGGCCGGAAGCGCCCCTGAACGCGAAACCTTCCTGTCAGACCCATGATTTCCAAGGGCGGGGGCTGTGTCTGAAAAGATCTTGCACACGTATGCAAATTCTACTAGCATCCTAAGACGCCGAGCCGGAAAAAGGGGCCGGTGACCAGGACTCGGCTTCGCTTCTTGATCTGACGTGCAGGCCTGGTGCGTGGCAAACCAACAGGAGTAAACACCGATGAAGTTCACCTTCAAATCGACCGTCGCCGCCTGCGCACTTATCGCGTCTTCAGGCGCGAGCTGGGCCGATTGCGGCATCGAAAGCGGGTCCGTCCGCATCCTTTCGAACGACTTCGAGGCGCTGCACGCCGTTGCGGACGCCGCCGCGACCTGCGCCAGCGCGACCGTCGAAGTGACGGCAAACGCGACCGAGGAGCACAAGAACCTTCAGGTTCCGGCGCTGACCTCGAACCCCGCCACCTATACGGTCGCGGTGGTTGCGTCGAACTCGATCCTGCCCCTGCTGAACGACGACCTGATCCGCCCGCTGGACGATTATGTCGCCAAGTGGGGCGGCCAGCTTCAGGAAAACCAGCTGATCCGGATCGACGGCAAGATCATGGCCATTGCCTTCATGGCCAACGCCCAGCACCTGTTCTACCGCAAGGATATCCTTGAGGCGAACGGCATCGCGGTGCCGACCACCTATGCCGAGATGATGGCGGCCGCCCAGAAGCTGCACGACGCGGGCGTCATGGATACCCCGATTGCCTCGAGCTACATGCCTGGGTGGAACCTGGCGGCGGAATTCGTCAATTCCTACCTCTCGACGGGCAACGAATTCTTCGTGCCGGGAACTGCAGAACTGGCGATCAACAATGCCGATGGTCTTGCCGTCCTTGAGACCATGAAGGCGATGACCGGCTACATGTATTCGGATTGGGCGACCTACGACGCGAATTCGCAGAAGCCAGTCTGGGAGGCCGGCGAGATTGCCCTGGCGATCAACTGGGGTTCGCGTGCCGGTGCGTTCATCGGCGACGAGTCGTCCGCGCCCGACATCGCGGCCCAGACCGCCCTCGCCGCGGCGCCCGCGATGAGCGAGGGCGGCCTTCCGTCGGCGGCCCTGTGGTGGGACGGCTTCACCATCGCCAAGAACATCTCGGACGAAGACGCCGAAGCCTCGTTCCGCGCGATGATGGTCGGTGTGTCGCCCGAAATGATGGCCAAACATGCCGATGCAGCCGTCTGGCTGATCAAGGGCTATGAGCCGACACCGGCTGCGGTCGGCGTCATTGCCGATGTCGATCAGGGCGCGCGCCCCTATCCGATGGTGCCCTACATGGGCCTGCTGCACACCGCGCTTGGCGACAACCTGATCGAATATCTTCAGGGCAAGGAATCCGCCGAGCAGGCCATGGCCGACATCACGGCCGCCTACAATGCCGCCGCGACCGAAGCTGGCTACCTGAAGTGACCTGAACCTGACGGGGGCCCGGCTCTGGCCCCCGCTTCCCCCCTGCCGCCAAGCCAGAGGTGCTGCCCAGATCGTCGGGCGGCGAGAGGAGAGTTATGCCGCACAAGACATTCCTTGCGTTCATCTGGCCCTCGCTGCTGGCAATGATCCTGTTCATCGCCATCCCGATCTTCTCGGTCGCGTACCAGTCGCTTTTCATCCAGCACGAACAGGTCCTTGTCACCACCGAGACCTGCAGCCCCTTCGGATGCAAGAAACAGGTCACGGTCGATGCCGCCGAGATGCGTCGATTGCGCGAAGAGCAGCCGATGGGGCGCTACAACGGGCTTGGCACCTATACCAACTCGTCCCACCTGGCCTTCGACGATATCAACGAGATCTTCCGGACCAGTCAGAACTTCGGCGAGATCCGCGACAAGATCATGAACCTGCCCTTCTACAAGGCGCTGATCTTCACCCTGTCCTATACCTTCATCGTCACGCCGCTGGTCATCGTCTTCGGGTTCATCGTGGCGGTTGTCGTCAACTCTCTGCCCAGCCTGTTCAAGGGGCCGGTGATCTTCTTTTCGCTTTTGCCGATGATCGTCACGCCACTTGTGGGGGCGCTGGTTCTTTACTGGATGATCGACAGCCGGGGGATCATCGGCGCGGCGCTGCAGGCTTTGTTCGGGGATCCGAACCTGTCGCTCAAGGCATCGCCGACACTCACCTGGGTCACGCTCTTTGCCTATGGCGTCTGGCATTCGTCGCCCTTCGCCTTTGTGGTCTTCTATGCGGGGCTGCAGACCGTTCCGGCAGACACGCTGGAATCGGCCATGGTGGATGGCGCCAACCGGTGGGAGCGGATCCGTTTCGTGACCTTGCCCTATCTGATGCCGCTAGTGACCTTCATTGCGCTGATGCAGCTGATGGACAATTTCCGGGTCTTCGAACCGATCATCGGCTTTTCGGCCGCGGCAAGTGCCACGTCGCTCAGCTACCTGATCTACAGCGACCTGCGCGCATCGGATTCGCCGCTGTTCGGCTCTGCTGCGGCGACGTCCCTGCTGACGATCATCGGCGTCATCATCCTGCTCATGCCCGTCCTGCGCCGCAACTGGCGCGAATTCAACCGCAAGAGCTGAGGCCCGGTCCCATGCCGATTCCGTCGCAAAGAAAGCCCCTGCCGCTGGCCGTCCTGTCGATCGGCTTTGTGCTGATCTGGCTGGTCGCCGCCGCCTTTCCCTTCCTGTGGACGGTCTGGGGATCGTTCAAGGCCGAGGGCGATTTCTTTTCACGCGCCGACTGGATGAACGCGATCACCGGCCCGGTGACCCGCATGCAGAACGACGGCAGTGCCTTCACCTTTGACGGCTACCACGGCGCCTGGGTGGTCAAGGAGTTCTGGCGCGCGGCGCTGAACATCTCGATCGTGACCTTCTTCGTCGTGATCATCTCGCTTACGCTGGGCACGCTGGGCGGCTATGCCCTGGCACGGTCGGGGTATCGCTATACCTTCTGGCTGCTGATCGTGGCGCTGGTCTTCCGGGCCATGCCGCATGTCACCCTGGTGTCGGGGTATCTGCTTCCCTTCTTCCAGCTGAACATCTGGGGCTACCTGCCCACCACGATCATCGTGCTGGTCGCCATCAACCAGCCCTTCACACTGTGGATGCTGCACAGCTTCTTCCTGTCGATCCCGAAGGATCTGGACGAAAGCGCCATGGTCGATGGCTGCACCCGGTTCCAGGCGTTCCGGCTGGCGGTGATCCCGGTGATGTGGCCGGGCGTGGTGACCACCGGACTGTTCAGCTTCCTGCTGGCCTACAACGATTTCACCGTCACCTCGATGCTGCTGGCGCAGGAGAACACCACGATGATCCCGAAGATCAGCAGCTTTCTTGGTTCGACCCAGGAGGAGGGCAAGGTCATGTACGCGGTCGCCGCCGTGGTTTCGGCCATCGTGCCGCTTTTCGTGCTGATCATGTTCTTCCAGCGCCAGATCGTAAGCGGTCTGACTGCTGGCGCCGTCAAAGGATAGGGGGCTATTGGATGGCCAGACTGCTACTCAAGAACGTCAACAAGCGCTGGGGCAGTTTTGTCGGCGTGGACAATTTCAACCTGGACATCGCCGATCAGGAATTCCTCGTGCTGCTTGGACCTTCGGGCTGCGGCAAGTCGACGACGATGCGCATGATTGCAGGGCTCGAAGAGGTTTCGGACGGCGAGATCTGGCTTGGCGATCGCATGGTCAACAAGCTGGAACCCAAGGATCGTGACATCTCGATGGTGTTCCAGTCCTACGGGCTTTATCCGAACCTTTCGGTCTACGAGAACATCCGCTTCCCGCTGAGGGTGCGCAAGGTTCCCAAGGACCAGCACCACGAGATGGTGATGAACGCGATCCGCATGGTAGAGCTTGAAGACTTCATGGATCGCCGGCCGGCCGACCTGTCGGGGGGGCAGCGGCAGCGTGTGGCGCTGGGAAGGGCCATCGTGCGCAAGCCGACGGTTTTCCTGATGGACGAGCCGCTGTCGAACCTTGATGCCAAGCTGCGGGTCAGCACCCGGGCGCAGATCAAGAACCTGCAATCGAAACTGAAGACCACGACGGTCTACGTGACGCATGACCAGATCGAGGCGATGACCCTCGCCGATCGTGTCGTGGTGATGAACGCCGGCCGCATTCAACAGGTCGGCACCCCGACCGACATTTACAACATGCCCGCCAATACCTTTGTGGCCAGCTTCATCGGCTCTCCGGCGATGAACCTGGTCGAGGGGGATCTGAAGGAGGGTGTCTTTTCCGGCGCGGGAATGCGCGTCGAAGGTCTGCCGACCAGGATCGAGGGCAAGGTCACGCTGGGATTTCGAGCCGAAGACGCGACCATCGTCCAGTCCGGCGGACAGATCGCGGCGCCGATGTATTCGATCGAATTGCTTGGCGAGGCGACGATGATCACCTGGCGGCTTGGCAAGGCGCTGGTCTCCGTCAAGACAAACAAGGACTTCCGCGCCCAGATCGGAGACGAGGTTCAGGCCGGGATCCCTAATGGAATCTGCCACCTGTTCGACACGGCCACCGGCGAAAGGCTGGACTTGGGATGACCTCGCCCGGGGGGCGGGGAAGCACCATCGGTTCGGGCGCACGAAACTTTTGAATGAGGGACCGCGACATGACAGTTACCTATCTCAAGTGGGGAAAGCCCGCCGCCGAACGGGCCCAGGACGACGCGAAGGTACGTGCGACGGTCGAGGCCGCCCTGCTTTCGATTGAACAGCGCGGAGACGCCGCTGTGCGGGAAATGGCGGAGTCCTTCGATGGCTACAGCCGCGAAAGCTATCGGCTGAGCGATGAGGAAATCCGATCGATCATCGCCCGGGTCAGCGATCAGGACATGGCCGATATCCGGTTTGCGCAGGACCAGGTGCGCAACTTTGCGCAGGCCCAGCGTGACTCGATGCTGGATATCGAGGTCGAGACCCTTCCGGGCGTGATCCTCGGGCACAAGCACATCCCGGTGCAGTCGGTGGGTTGCTATGTGCCCGGCGGCAAGTTCCCGATGGTGGCCTCGGCGCATATGTCGGTGGCCACCGCCACTGTCGCCGGCGTGCCGCGCATCATTGCCGCCACCCCGCCGTTCAAGGGCGAACCCAACCCGGCGGTGATCGCCGCCATGCATCTTGGCGGCGCGCATGAGATCTATGTCCTGGGTGGCATCCAGGCCATCGGCGCCATGGCCATCGGCACCGAAACGATCCGGCCGGTGGACATGCTGGTCGGACCGGGAAACGCCTTTGTGGCCGAAGCCAAGCGGCAGCTTTATGGTCGTGTCGGGATCGACCTTTTCGCCGGCCCCACCGAAACGATGGTGATCGCCGACGAAACCGCCGCCGATGCCGAACTGTGCGCCACCGACCTGCTGGGCCAGGCCGAGCATGGCTACAACAGTCCCTGCGTGCTTCTGACCAATTCCGATCGGCTTGCCCGGCAGACCATGGCGGAAGTCGAGCGTCTTCTGAACATCCTTCCCACCGCCGACACTGCGCGCAGGAGCTGGGAGGATTTCGGCGAGGTCATCGTCTGCGACAGCTATGACGAGATGCTGCGGGTCGCGAACGAAATCGCCTCGGAACATGTGCAGGTGATGACCGACCGGGACGACTGGTTCCTTGCCGGGATGACCTGCTACGGTGCCCTGTTCCTTGGCCCGCGCACCAATGTTGCGAATGGCGACAAGGTGATCGGCACCAATCACACCCTGCCGACCCGGAAGGCCGGCCGCTATACCGGCGGGCTTTGGGTCGGCAAGTTCCTCAAGACCCACAGCTATCAGAAGGTCACCACCGACGAGGCGGCGGCTATGATCGGGGGTATCGGGTCGCGCCTGTGCCATCTTGAGGGCTTTGTCGGCCATGCCGAGCAGTGCAACATCCGGGTCCGTCGCTATGGCGGGATCAACGTGCCCTATGGCGGCACAGTGGAACCGAAGGTGGCCGCGGAATAATGACCCCCGAGGCGCTCAGATCCCGTTTTGCGGGCTATGCCCGGGCGATGGCGGACTATGGCTCCGATAGGGTGGCCCGGGCGCTTGCCGATCTGATGGCGCCGGATGCGGCCATCCGCATGTGCCATCCGTTCGGCGACATGCGGGGCGATGCGTTTCAGGCAACCTGCCTCGCCCCACTGCACGCGGCGCTGCCAGACCTTGAACGGCGCGACCTGATCGTCATGGCCGGGACCACGCCCGCCGATCACGAAACGGGCGGGCAGCACTGGATCGGCTGCTGCGGCAATTACATGGGCACGTTCCTTGCGCCGTTTCTGGACATTCCGCCCACCGGCCAGTTGGCGCACATGCGCTATCACGAGTTCTTCCGCTTCGAGGGGGATCGGATCGTCGAGATGCAGGCGATCTGGGACATTCCCGAACTGATGATGCAGGCCGGCGCCTGGCCCATGGCGCCGCAGCTTGGCAAGTTTCTTTGCACGCCCGCGCCGATGTCGGGCGACGGGCTGGCCGTCAGCGGTGACGGGCAGGCGGCGCTTGAGCACGTCGTTGCGATGCTGACGGACCTGTGCAAGTTCCCCGGAAATCCCGATCCGGCGGTGATGCGGCTGGACCAGTACTGGCACCCGCGCTGCAACTGGTACGGCCCGGCCGGCATCGGCACCGGGCGCGGGATTTCCGGCTTCCGAAACTGGCACCAGGGGCCGTTCCTGCGCGGCATGCCCGACCGCAAGCTTGATGCGATGGGCGATCTGATGTCGCACTGGCTGGGCGAGGGGGATTACGTCTGCGAAACCGGCTGGCCCAACATGCGTCTGACGGTCACCGGTGACGGCTGGATGGGGATTGCCCCGTCGGGGCGGGAAATCCTGATGCGGAGCCTGGATTTCTGGCGGCTGGAAAACGGGCTGATCCGCGAAAACTGGGTGCTTGTCGATCTTCTGGACGTTTACCGTCAATTGGGCGTGGATGTCTTTGCCCGACTGCGCGAGTTCAACAAGGCCCGGGTTCCCGGGTCGATCCCGCTGCTAGACTGGAGACATGCATGACCCTGCCCAGAACCCCGTCCTTCCGGCTGGATGGCCAGCACGCCCTGGTGACCGGGGCAAGCTCTGGCATCGGTCAAGCCTGCGCGGTGGCATTGGCCGAGGCCGGGGCGCGGGTGACCTGCGTCGCACGCGGGGCCGAGCGCCTGCGCGCCACGGTCGAGGAGATGCGGGCCGAAGGCTGGCAGGCCGAGGCGCTGGAGCTTGATGTCAGCGATGTGGCGGCGGTTCGGAAGGCCGTCGAGGCGATGCCCTCGCTGGATGTGGTGGTCAACTCTGCCGGCCTTGCCCGGCATTCCGCCGCGCTGAAGACCACGCCCGAGGACTTTGACGCGGTGATGAACGTCAATCTGCGGGCCGCCTATTTCCTGTCTGCGGCCGCGGCCGCGAAAATGGCTGTGAAGGGTGGCTCGATCATCCACATTTCCAGCCAGATGGGTCATGTCGGCGGTATCGACCGCGCCGTCTATTGCGCCAGCAAGCATGGGCTTGAGGGCATGGTAAAGGCCATGGCCATCGAGTGGGGCCCGGCCAACATCCGCATCAACACGCTTTGCCCGACCTTCATCCGCACTCCCCTGACCGCGCCGACCTTCGAGGACCCTGACCGCGCGGCCTGGGTGCGCAGCAAGATCAAGCTGGGCCGGATCGGAGAAGTAGAGGACATCATGGGTGCTGTCGTTTATCTCGCCTCCAGGGCCTCGTCCCTGGTCACCGGGACGTCGCTGCTGGTCGATGGAGGTTGGACGGCAGACTGATGAGCAACGAACGAGTCACATCTTTGCAGGTCGCGCGCCAGGCGGGCGTCAGCCAGTCCGCCGTCAGCCGGGTATTCACCCCGGGTGCCAGCGTTTCCGAGGCAACCCGCGACAAGGTGCTGCGGGCCGCCAATCAGCTTGGCTACCGGCCCAACGTTCTGGCCCGGGCGATGATCACCGGCAAGAGCCGGATCATCGGGCTTGTCGTGGCCTATCTAGACAACCAGTTCTATCCCGAGGCGATCCAGCGGTTGTCCGTGGCGCTGCAGGAGCAGGGATACCACGTGCTTGTCTTCATGGCCGCCGCCACGGTGGGCGATGTCGAGCCGGTCATGCGGGAGATCCTTGACTACCAGGTCGACGGGATCGTCCTTGCCTCGGTGTCGATGTCGTCGCACCTTGCGGCGCGCTGTGACGAGGCGGGCATTCCCGTCGTCCTGTTCAACCGCGCCCAGGACGACAGGCGCCTGTGTTCGGTCACCACCGACAACCATCTTGGCGGCCGCGAGATTGCCAGGCACTTCGCTGCGCTTGGACATACCAGGATTGGCTACATTGCCGGTTTCGAAGAGGCCTCGACCCAGATCGACCGAGAGCGCGGTTTCATCGAAGGACTGCACGAGGCCGGGCTGGACCTGTTCGCGCGCGAGGTGGGGGGGTTTGAATATTCGCTCGCGCGGGCCGCGGCGTTCGAGATGTTCACCGGAGCGAACCGTCCGACCGCCGCCCTGGTTGCCAACGATCACATGGCCTTTGCCGTCATGGACGTTCTGCGGTTCAAGCTTGGGCTTTCCATTCCCGGCGATGTCAGCATCGCGGGGTTTGACGACGTGCCAATTGCAAGCTGGCCCGCCTACGACCTGACAACCTACCGGCAACCGATCAACCGCATGGTCGCCCGCACGGTCCAGACGCTTTTGTCCCGCATCGCGGACCCCAGCGCCGCACCGGAACGGGTCGAAATCGAGGGCGAGCTGATCGTGCGCGGATCCACCGCTTCTCCCAAGGACTGACCATGCAAGGCTTCGATCCGAAATTCGCGGACTTTCCCGATTACATCATCGGCATCACGAAAGAGATCTGGGAAGATCGGGGTATCGCCACGCTGCATGATTATTACGCGCCGGATATCGTGGTGCGGTCTCCGGGCAGTGTCGTGGCTGGCAATCGGGGCGTGATCGCGGCCACCATGGCCACCCTGGCCGAATTCCCCGACCGGACGCTGTTCGGCGAGGATGTGATCTGGTCCGGCACGCCCGAGACCGGGATGCTGTCCAGTCACCGGCTGCACTCCACCGCGACCCATGCGCGGCCCGGTGTCTATGGCTCGCCCACGGGCAAGAAACTGCATTACCGGATCCTGGCCGACTGCCATGCGATCAACAACCGGATCAACGACGAATGGCTGATCCGCGATCAGGGCGCGATCGTCAGACAACTGGGCATTGATCCGCGCGACTATGCCCGCGACCTGATCGCGCGCGAGGGCGGGCCAGAGGCCTGCGTGCGCCCCTACACGCCCGCCAACGAGATGCAGGGCCCCTATGCCGGCACCGGCAACGACAACGAATGGGGCCAGCGTCACGCCGACCTCTTGCAGCGCATCATGGGGGCCGATTTCACGGCGATTCCCACGGAATACGACCGTGCCGCGAACCTGCATTACCCCGGCGGCGTCGACACCTTGTCTCATGACGGGGCGGATCAGTTCTGGATGGGTCTGCGTGCGGCCCTGCCAAACGCACGGTTCGAGATCACGCACCAGATCGGCCGTGACGACCCGATGATGCCGCCGCGTTCGGCGCTGCGCTGGACGCTGCATGGCACGCACGAAGGCTATGGCGCTTTTGGCAACCCCACGGGGTCCAAGGTCTTTGTCCTTGGTATCAGCCACGCCGAATGGGGTGCGGTGATCGGAGGCCGGCCGAAGCTGCGCCGCGAATGGACGCTTTACGACGAAACCGCGATCTGGAAGCAGATCCTGCTGTCAACGGGCGATCTTTGAATGCCGGGGCGCCGATCCTCTTGCGGGTCCTGGCCCCGGCAGGCGATGCGCCGCCCTGACACCCATCGCGCCGCCCGGCTAGGGCGGCGGCAGAACCCCCATCCCCACGCGTGCGTGACAAAGCCTTCGACCTCTCGAAACGGCGCGCACAACACAGGAGCAGTGTGATGACCCCTCAGGAAATGGAAGCCCGCATCGTCCGCTATGGTGACCTCCGGCCTTGCAAGACCGCCTTCATCGACGCCCATACTCCGGGCAGCGACCAGAAGGAAAACTTTACGATCATCGGCGGCGGGGTGTCCGAAAGCCCCGATCAGCACGTCCATATCTCGATCCCGCACGGGTTCAACATTGGCGCCGCAGGCCAGCCGCCGAAATGCCGCAACAGCCTGCACGATCACCGCACCGCCGAGGCGTTCTTCGTGCTTTCGGGCCGCTGGCGGTTTTTCTGGGGCCGCTGGGGCAAGGCGGGCGAGGTGGTGCTGGAAGAGGGCGACATCTTCAACATCCCGACCGGCATCTTCCGCGGGTTCGAGAATATCGGCACCGATTGCGGGATGATCATGGCGATCCTTGGCGGCGACGATGCCGGGGGCGGCGTGATGTGGGCGCCGCAGGTGATCGAGGATGCCGCCGAACATGGCCTGGTTCTGGGCGAAAACGGCAAGCTTTATGACAGCAAGAAGCAGCAACGCCTGCCCGAGGGCGTGAAACCCATGCCGCTCATGTCGGCAGAAGAGCTTGCCAAGCGCCCCGAACCCACCACGGCCGAGGTGCTGCCAAACCATGTCGCCCGGTACTGGGACCTCGTGGCGCTGGCCGACCGCAAGCCCGTGACCGTCATTGGGGAACACGGCGTGCTGCGCGACCGTCCGGGTTTCGAGGTATCCTTTGTCACCCGCGCCTCGGCAAGCGACCGGATGCACAAGCACGACCGCCCCTCGGTGCTGATGCCGGTGCGAGGCCACTGGCGGGTCAGCTGGGACGGCGGGTCGGCCGTGATCAACCCCGGCGACACCATGTCGGTGCCGGAAAACCTTGCCCATAGCGCGGTGCCGTCGATGACCGGCGAGGCGAGCCTCTATCACATCGTCGCGACCGACGACCCCGCCGGACCAAGCTGGAAAGGATAGATCGATGGCCGTCAAATCCACCCATGTAGGGTCCTTGCCACGCACGCAAGACGTCGTGGACTTCATCTTCGCGCGCGAACGGAACGAGCCCTATGATGTCGCCGCCTTCGATGCCTGCATGACTGCTGCGGTGTCCGAGACCGTGGCCAAACAGGTCGCCTCTGGCGTCGATATTGTCAGCGACGGGGAAACCTCAAAGATTTCCTATGCGACCTATGTCAAGGACCGCTACACCGGCTTTGCCGGCGACAGCCCGCGCAATGCGCCGGCGGACCTCAAGCTGTTTCCCTCGTTCCTCAAGCGCATCGCAGACGAGGGGGGAACGCCGAAATATTCCCGGCCGATGTGTGTCGGAGAGGTCCGTTCGAAAGGGCAGGGAGAGCTTGAAAAGGACATCGCCAACCTCAAGGCGGCGATGGCCCAACACGGGGTGCAGCGCGGTTTCATGAACGCGGCTTCGCCCGGTGTGATCTCGCTTTTCCTGCAGAACGACTACTACCCGACCCGCGAGGCCTATCTTGCCGCGCTGGCCGACGCGATGAAGGCGGAATACGAAACCATCGTCGCCGCCGGGCTGGACCTTCAGCTTGACTGCCCCGATCTGGCCCTGTCGCGCCACATGCTGTTCACCGACCTCAGCGATGACGACTTCATCAAGGTCGCCCAGTCGCATGTCGCGGCGCTGAACCACGCCCTTTCCGACATTCCCGCCGAAAAGGTTCGGGTGCATATCTGTTGGGGAAATTACGAAGGACCGCATGTCTGCGACATCCCGATGGATAAGATGTTCACCACGCTGATGTCGACAAAGTCGCGCTATGTGCTGTTCGAAACCTCCAACCCGCGGCATGGCCACGAATGGACCGTGTTCCGCGACCGCAAGGCCGAGATCCCGGACGACAAAATTCTGGTCCCCGGCGTCGTGGACACGACCACGAATTTCGTCGAACACCCGGACCTTGTCGCGCAGCGCATCCAGCGGTTTGTCGACATCGTCGGTGCCGACCGGGTGATTGCCGGCAGTGACTGCGGATTTGGCACCTTCGCGGGCTTCGGCGCGGTCGATCCGGCGATTGCCTATGCCAAGCTCAAGGCCCTGTCGGAAGGCGCGGCGCGGGTCGCATGACGCCCCTTGTCCTGTTGCCCGGGATGATGTGCGATGCCCGCCTGTTCGGGCCGCAGGCCCGCGCGCTTCAGGGCCGGATCCCGACGCATGTCCTGCCGGTTGACGGGGCCGACACGATGGAGGGGCTGGCGCGTCTTGCGCTTGCCGCCGCCCCGGCGCGGTTCGCGCTTGCCGGTCTGTCCATGGGCGGGATCGTGGCGATGGAGATGGTGCGGCAGGCACCGGACCGCGTGGTGAAGCTTGCGCTCATGGACACAAATCCCCTGGCCGAGGACGAAACGCGAAAGCAACTGCGCGGGCCGCAGGTCGACAGGGTCCGCGCGGGCGGGCTGTCCGAGGTGATCCGCGACGAGATGAAACCGAATTATCTGACCGCCGGACCGGACCAGGCACGGATCCTGGACCTGTGCATGGACATGGCGCTGGCGCTTGGGCCAGAGGTCTTCGTGCGCCAGTCGCTGGCGCTTCGCGACCGGCCCGATCAAAGTGAAACGTTGCGCGGGTACGGTGGCAGATCGCTGGTGCTTTGCGGTGCCGAGGATGCGCTTTGCCCGGTTGCGCGGCATCGGCTGATGCACGACCTTCTGCCTGACAGCAGGCTGGTCATCATCGACGGCGCGGCCCATCTGCCGACGCTGGAAAAACCGGACCAGACCACGGCCGCCCTTCTACACTGGCTTGAGGATTGACGATGGACCCCACGCTTTTGCAGCTGCTGCGCAGCGTAGACACCCCGACCGTCTGCAATGCCATCGAGGTGGCGCAAGGCAAACGCGGCTTTGCGGGTTTCACCCGGGGTACGATGCTCTGCTCGGACCACGGCGGAAAGCCGATGGTGGGCTATGCCGTCACCGCGAAGATCGCCGCGCTCCGCCCACCGAGTGAACCGCCAGAGGTCATCCGCGCCCGCCGCATGGCCTATTACAAGGCGATGGCCGGGGCCCCCGGTCCTTCCGTCGCGGTGGTCGAGGACGAAGATTTCCCCGACTGCATCGGGGCCTATTGGGGCGAGGTCAACACCACGATCCACAAGGGCTTTGGCATGACGGGCGCCCTGACCAACGGGGTGATGCGCGACCTTGGCGACATGGCCCCGGACTTTCCGGTCGTGGCCGGGTCTATTGGCCCCAGTCACGGCTTTGTCCATGTCACGGCGCTGGATGTGCCGGTGTCGATCTTTGGCCTGACGATCTGTCCCGGCGATCTGGTCCACGCCGACCGTCACGGCGCGGTGGTCGTGCCGCCGGAGGTGGTGGGGCAGTTGGAAGCGTCAATCGCCAAGATGCAGGAGACGGAAAAGCTGGTGCTTGGGCCGGCGCGGGAGCCGGGCTTTGACTTTGCCAAATTCGAAACGGCCTGGGCGGCCTTTGAGCGGGCGCGGACGTGACCCATCCGGCCGACCTTGATCTGACAGCGGCGGCGGCGGCACTGCGAGCCGGCGGGCTGACTTCGTCCGAACTGACACGTGCGACCCTCGATCGGATCGCGGAGCGGGATCGCCAGATCGGGGCCTTCGTGCATCTGGACCCGGAAGGTGCCCTCGCTGCGGCATCGGCTGCCGATCAGGCGCTTGCAGAGGGACAGGATCGGGGGCCGCTGCACGGCATCCCGTTCGGGGTCAAGGATGTCTTTGACGTGGCGGGCTGGCCGGTCCGCTTTGGCTGCGCCCATTATCGCGACCGGATTGCGGCGGACACGGCCGATGCGGTGGCGGCGCTTGTCGCCGCCGGGGCGATTCCGCTTGGGCTGGTGGCCACCTACGAAATGGCGACGGTCGGGCCAGACACCACCAGCCTTTACCCGCAACCGCGCAACCCCTGGGACAGGGATCGGTTCACCGGCGGCTCGTCCTCGGGCTCGGCGGCGGCGGTTTCGGCCGGTATGGTCCGTTTCGCGCTTGGCAGCGATACAGGCGGATCGGCCCGCAGCCCGGCCGCCTATTGCGGCGTCGTGGGCATGAAGCCGACGGCCGGACGGCTGTCCAAGGCGGGGCTGATGCCGCTTGCGCCCTCGATGGATCAGGTCGGTATCCTGGCTGCCTCGGCTGCAGAGGCGGCCCTCGTTCTTGCGGCGCTGTCAGGCGGGGCAGCGGGGCAGGGGCCTGCCGCGACCCGGATTGCCTATGGGCGGGGGTGGGCGCAGACCGCACCCGAGGATGGCGCGATCCTGACCCTTATGGATGACGCGGCTGCGGCGCTAAGCCTTGCGGGGCATCGCATCGACATCGTCGGGATGCCGGACTATGCGCAGATCGAACAGGCAGGGACCGATATCCTGCTCCACGAACAGATCGCCGCCCGTCGGTCAGAGGTTGCGGGCGACCCGGACCATGTCGGCCAGATGGCCTGGGCCAGCCTCGCCCAGGGCCTGTCGATCCGGCCCGACACGGTCGAGACCGCGCGCCGCGCCGCCGTGCTGTTCACGGAGGAGATCGATGCGATCCTGGCCGACCATGATGCGTTGATCCTGCCCACGACGATGGACATCGCGCCGCCGTTTTCCGCATTCGCAAGCGGGGTGCCGGTCTGGACGGCCATGCGCACCATTCCCTTCAACCTCAGCGGGCATCCGGCCCTGACCGTGCCGATCGGCTTTCACCGTGGCCTGCCGCTGGGTATGCAGATTGTCGGGACGAAAGGGGCAGATGCGCGGGTCCTGCAGATCGGCGCGGCGTTCGAGGCCGCCACCGATCACGCGGTGATGCGCCCTTATCGGGCCTGAAGCCGGTCCAGGCGCAGTTGCGCCGCCCGGCGATGGCCGTCCAGGCCCTCGCTGGTGCTTTGCCGCACGGCGGGCGGAGCAACCGCGTTGACCCCGGCCGGTTCCATCCACTGATGGGTGCAGGTCTTGACGAAGGCGCCGACCCAAAGCCCGCCCGTATAGCGCCCCGCGGCCATCGTCGGCAGCGTGTGATTGGTCCCGCAGCACTTGTCGGAATAGACCACGCTGGCCAGTTCCCCGATGAACAGCGAGCCGTAGTTGCGCAGCTTCAACGCCATCCCTTTCGGGTCTTGGGTATGAATCTGCAGGTGCTCCGCCGCGATCAGGTCGGAATAGGCGATCATCGCCGCCTCGTCCTCGCAAATGGCGATCTCGCCATAGTCGCGCCAGGCCTGGCCTGCGGTTTCCGCGGTTGCGAGCACGGTCAGCTGACGGGTGACTTCGTCCTCGACTGCCTGCGCGAGCGCGGCGTCGGTGGTGATCAGGCCAACGCGGGTCCGCACGTCATGTTCTGCCTGCGCCAGCAGATCGGTCGCGATCATCTCGGCATCGCCGGTGTGATCGGCAAGGATGTAGATTTCCGACGGGCCGGCAAGCTGGTCGATGCCGACCGGGCCGAAGACCTGCCGCTTGGCCTCGTTCACGAAGGCATTGCCGGGGCCCACGATCTTGTCGACGGCGGGGACCGTCTGGGTGCCATAGGCCATGGCGGCGATGGCCTGCGCCCCGCCGATGCGAAAGATGCGGTCGGCGCCGGACAGATGGCAGCCCGCCACCATCGCCTCATGCGCATTCGGTGGCAGGCAGGCGATGACGGTGTCGACGCCGGCGACCTTGGCCGGAACGATGGTCATGATCGGTGCCGACAGCAGTGGATAGCGACCGCCGGGGACATAGCAGCCGACGGTCTGGATCGGGATCACGCGATGGCCAAGGTGCACGCCGGGAAGGATCTCGGTCTCCAGAGGCAACAGCGTCTGCATCTGCGCCTTTGCAAAGTTGCGCACGTTCTGGATTGCGAATTCGGTGTCCTTGCGAGTCTGCGGATCCAGACGGGCCAAGGCAGCTTCGCGGTCGGTCATCGACACTTCGAAGACCGTCAGGTCCGACTTGTCGAATTTTGCCGCATATTCGGCAACCGCCGCATCGCCCCGCGCCTTAACATCGGCAAGGATGCCGGCCACCAGCCCCTCGATCTGCGAGGTGTCGGACACGGCATTTCGTTGCGGCTTGCGGAGATGGCGGACTTTGGGGGGCAGGCTGTCGGTCATGTCGGGGTCCGGGTTTGATTCGTGAATGCGAGAGATCGGGGACGCTCGTGCTTAGCAAGGGGTTCAAAAGAATGCAAACGTATTCAATGGAGAAATCAAACATCAATCGATATAAAAACGCAGAAAGATTCCATAATCTCTGGCATTTCCAGACCGGATTGCAAACGTATGCGAAGCGCACGGCCACCGCGATGAGGGGGTGCACTACCTTCTCGTCTGGCCTTGCGCGAGGCGGTGCGACCTCGCCCGCCATGCGGTAGAGCAGCCTGTTCCGGAGCGGGCGTGTCCGATGATCGCAGTGCCTGCCTGACCTGGCCGGTCAGCCCTTTCCCTCGGCCTGCCGGATCAGGCCCAGGACCCAGCGGACCGCGGCCCAGGTGGCTGCGCAGGAAGAAGCCGGGGCCCGAAGTCTCGATCACCTTGATCAGAGACCAATCTTGCATGTCGATGACGCTGATGCGCCCCTCGTTCAGGTTCGGGATGGCGACGACGCGGTGACCGTCGCGCAAACAGCTGATGCCCAAACCAAGGTGAGGCATTCCGGGCAGGGGAAGGGTTGCGATCTCGCGCCCCACCTCAAGGTTGACCACGACGCCGGCTTCGCCTTCGCTCTTGGCGCCGACCAGTTCACGGTAGTCGTGCGAGAAGAAGAAATCGTCCAGCGGTGCCGAGATCTGGATGCGGCGGCGGGCGAACAGGCCGCGTTCGACGCCAAGCGCCTCTTCCATGCCGTATTCGTTGGAATGCACCAACCCTTCGGAATAGGGGCC
Source organism: Paracoccaceae bacterium (assembly GCA_020446905.1). Taxonomy (GTDB): domain Bacteria; phylum Pseudomonadota; class Alphaproteobacteria; order Rhodobacterales; family Rhodobacteraceae; genus Albidovulum. The sequence goes on from JAGRDU010000065.1 coordinate 46,767, forward strand.
GCCGTCTTCGGTAAATGCCACTTCCCAGATTTCCGGCACATCCTTCAGCGCCAGCACGAAAGTGCCGCGCTGAGGTGCCTGATAAACGGCCGAGACGCGGCTGGGCTTGCCCTTGCGGTCGGTCACGTCGAAGACAATGGCCACGCCCAGGTCTGCGGTCGAAAGGATGGTCAGCGTCATCGGAAGGTAATTGGCCAGGGCAAGCCACCTCCCGCCCGAGCTGAGCGCGATATTGCGGCTGTTCAGCCCGGCCCGCATACGGCCCACTTCGTGCAGTGACCAGATGTCGTATTTCTGCAACCAGCCATCGGGGGACATCACGAAGACATACCGTCCGTCCGAGGAAAACTTGGGCCCACCGTGCACGGCAAAGGGAGCCTCGGAGCGGTCGAGCACCGCGAAGGTATCGCCGTCCAGAACCGAGATGTGGCTGTCGCCGGTTTCGACGACGAGGGTGATGTTCATCGGGTCGGCGGTGAACACGGGCTCTGCGGCCAGGGTGTAATCGTCGCGCAGGCTGCGGCTGGCGGGGGTCCAGCGGGTCGCCGGGGCGGAAATCATCCAGCCAGAGCAGCAGCCTTTCGGCCACGGCATCGCGGATCGACCGTTCGACCAGGAGCCGGGGCGTGGCGGCGCAGACCTCTCCTTGATTGTGAAAGGCGCCATAGGCCGCGGCGAAAAAGTCATCATTCGTCGGCTTCAGGTCAGGACGATAAGGATTTCCCGCCGGAAACCGCCTGTGCGGGGTGATCCGCCCATCCGCAATAGTTGATGACTTCTTGTTATCAAACATCCGCCTTAAGATCATTTTTGCGTTTTTCCGGCTGCGTTTTACCGTGCCTGAAAGGAGTCTGACCAGGCCGCATGGGTCTGGGCCGGATCGCCTTCTGGATGGGCGGCGGCGCCTCAGGCGGGTTCAGCTCCTATACGCGGGTCTCGGTGTCGGACGCCGGGGTCTTCGACGTTTTCAAACATGTCTTCCGCGAAGGGGACGATAACCCGGCGGGCGGGGACGAGGCCTATTTCCGCGCGCGGATGGTCGATGTCGGGCGGTCATATGACAACTATCGCGACTGGCGGACGCACCAGATCTCGGACCACCTGCCGATGTGGGCCGAGATCGAGACGGACTTCGCGGACGCCTATCTGGAGTCGCTGAGGACTTGAGGGGCTACTCCGCCGCTTCGGCTGCCGGTTCCGCCAGCGCGACGATGTCGAACATGATTCGGTTCAGTTCGAAATCCTTGGGCGTATAGACCCGCGCGACGCCCATCGCCTTCAGCCTTGCGGCATCCTCGTCGGGGATGATGCCGCCGACGACGACGGGAACATGGGAAAGCCCCGCCTCGCGCATCCGGCCCATCAGGTCCTCGATCAGCGGCAGGTGGCTGCCGGAGAGGATCGAGAGGCCGACGACGTGCGCGTCCTCTTGCAGAGCCGCATCGACGATCTGTTCGGGCGTCAGGCGGATGCCCTCATAGGTGATGTCCATGCCGCAGTCGCGGGCGCGGGCGGCGATCTGTTCGGCGCCGTTGGAATGGCCGTCGAGCCCGGGCTTGCCGACGAGGAACTTGAGCTTGCGGCCGAGCTTGGCCGAGACCGCATCCACGGCCTCGCGAATCTCGTCGAGCCCTTCGGTGCGGTTCGAGGCGCTTTTCGAGACGCCTGTCGGCCCCCGGTATTCGCCGTGGACCTGCCGCATGACCCCGGCCCATTCGCCGGTGGTGACACCGGCCTTGGCGCAGGAGATGGAGGCGGGCATGACGTTCCGGCCCGACTTGGCGGCCTCGCGGAGGTCCGCCAGCGCCTTCTGCGCGGCGGACTCGTCGCGGGCGGCGCGCCAGGCGTTCAGCCGCGCGATCTGGTCCTCGGCGACCGCCGGATCGACGGTCATGATCGCATCCTCGCCCGAGGTGAGCGGCGAGGGCTCGCCCTCGCGCCAGCGGTTCACGCCGACGACGACGGTCTCGTTCGTCTCGATCCGGTTCAGCCGTTCGGAGTTGGACTCCACAAGCCGCCCCTTCATGTAGTCGATGGCCGCGATGGCGCCACCCATGGCATCGAGCGTCTCAAGCTCGCTCCGCGCGCCCGCCTTCAGCGCCTCGACCTTGGCGGTGATCGCGGGGTTCCCGTCGAAGAGGTCGCCATATTCCAGAAGGTCGGTCTCATAGGCCAGGATCTGCTGCATGCGGAGCGACCACTGCTGGTCCCAGGGGCGCGGCAGGCCGAG
>JAGRDU010000066.1 GCA_020446905.1 Paracoccaceae bacterium
CTTGTCGATCGACTTCCAGCCGGCGATCGAGGAGCCGTCGAACACGACGCCTTCCTCGAAGAAGTCCTCGTCGACCTGGTCGGCCATCAGGGTCACATGCTGAAGCCGGCCGCGCGGGTCGGTGAAGCGGACGTCGACATAGTCGACCTCCTCGTCCTTCATCAGCTTCAGGGCGTTCTTTACGCTCATCACTTCTGTCCTTCTTGCTGGTGTGTTGGCCGGGCGCGCCCTGACGGGCGGCGTCCGAAACTCAGATCGCGTCCTCGCCGGTTTCGCCGGTGCGGATGCGGATGACTTGCTCGACGGGGGAGACGAAGATCTTGCCGTCGCCGATCTTGTCGGTGCGGGCGGCCGAGACGATGGCATCAATGGCGGTCTCGACCATGTCGTCCGACAGGACGACCTCGATCTTCACCTTGGGCAGGAAGTCGACGACATACTCGGCGCCGCGGTAAAGTTCGGTATGGCCCTTCTGGCGGCCGAACCCCTTGACTTCGATGACCGACAGGCCTTGGACCCCGACCTCCTGAAGCGCCTCTTTCACCTCATCGAGCTTGAAGGGCTTGATGATCGCTTCGATCTTCTTCATGGGCCGACTCCCCCCTTGAAATTTCATGCGGTCGGCTTCTGTCAGCACTTTCGCCGGGAGGGAACAATTGGCTAGGCTTTGCCATGCGGCGGCCCTTCGGGCGAAAGATGGTTATGTGCCTAAAATTTATGCGGCACGACCATTGTGTGTGCGTTTTGAAAACTTTGCAGGGAAAAGCATGACGGAGCTTCTCACAGCCGCCCAGATGCGGGCGATCGAGGCGGCGGCGATCGCCTCGGGCGAGGTCACGGGGCTGGAGCTGATGGAGCGCGCCGGGCGCGGCGTGGTCGAGGCGATCTTCGAGGAATGGCCGGACCTGAAGGCCACCTCCCACCGCGCCGTCGTCCTCTGCGGCCCCGGCAACAACGGCGGCGACGGCTTTGTCGTGGCGCGGCTCTTGAAGGAGTGGGGGTGGGAGGTGGAGGTGTTCCTCTACGGCGATCCCGAAAAGCTGCCGCCGGATGCAAGGGTGAATTATGAGCGGTGGCTGGGGATGGGGGAGGTGCGAGACGCCTCCGAGATTGAGGACGAAGATCAACTGATCGAATCGAACGCTCAGGTCTTCGTGGATGCGCTGTTTGGAACGGGCCTAAATAAACCAATCGAATTTCCGTCGCAGTTGCTCGGGCCGTTCTTTGATTTTTCCTGCCGCTGGCAGTTCGACGCGGAGCCAGCCCGAACGGTATCGGTCGATGTCCCCTCCGGCATGTGCTCCGACAGTGGGCGAACGCTAGGCGGAGTTTTGTGGGCTGCATTGACCGTGACTTTTCATGCTCCCAAAGTTGGGCACTTCCTCGAAGACAAGGAAAAACGGGGAATGTTCGGGGGCGCTGTCGCGTGTGGTGAGCTTCGCGTTCACGACATAGGGCTGCCAAAACAGCATAGGCTAAATCTGGTTCATCAGACCCGCTCCCAGCTTCCGAAGGATCAGCAGCAGACTGTTTGGACAACGAATGGGAGTAGCCGACCGCTTGGCAAGGCATTTTCTCGCGAGCACAAATACTCCCACGGCCACGCCCTGATCCTTTCCGGTGGCGCGGGCAAAGGCGGCGCTGCCCGCCTCGCCGCGCGGGGGGCGCTCAGGATCGGGGCGGGGCTTGTCACCGTGGGCTGCCCGCCCGAGGCGCTGGCGGAGAATGCCGCGCGGCTCGATGCGGTGATGCTGAGGCCGGTGGCCGATGCGGATGCGTTCGGGCGCGTGCTAGAGGACAAGCGGATCAACGCGCTCTGCCTCGGGCCGGGGCTTGGCACCGGGGAGCGGGAGGTGGCGTTGGTCGCGGCGGCGCTCGGGGGCAAGCGCCCCCTCGTCCTTGACGCGGACGCGCTGACGATCCTTGCGCGCGAACCGGACCTCTTCGCCGCGCTTCACCCGAACTGCGTCCTCACGCCCCATGCCGGAGAATTCGCCCGGCTCTTTCCCGACATCGCGGAAAAGCTTTCGGCGCCGGCCACCAAGGGCCCTGCCTATTCCAAGGTGGACGCGACGCGCGAGGCGGCCGCGCGGGCAGGCTGCGTCGTGCTGTACAAGGGGCCGGATACCGTGATCGCCGACCCCTCGGGTCGCTGCTCGATCAACTCCGCCCATTACGACCGCGCCGCCCCCTGGCTGGCCACCGCAGGCTCGGGCGACGTCCTCGCGGGCTTCATCGCCGGCCTTCTGGCCCGCGGCTTCGGGCCGATGCAGGCCGCCGAGACAGCTGCCTGGCTGCATGTCGAATGCGCCCTCTTCTTCGGTCCCGGCCTCATCGCCGAAGACCTGCCCGAGGAACTGCCGAAGGTCTTCCGCGCGCTCGGGGTGTGACGCCCTGAACCTTGCGGGCGGGGGCGGGGGCTGCTATCCGGGCCAAACCCGACGAAATTGATCGGACACCGATGCCCACGACCGTCCCGCCCCGTCTAGAGGTCAGGAACCTCACCCGCCGCTTCGAGGGGCGGACGGTCGTGGACGACGTCTCGCTTTCCATCGAGGCGGGGCAGGTGACCTGCCTTCTCGGGCCTTCGGGCTGCGGCAAGTCGACGACTTTGCGTATGGTCGCGGGCGTCGACATGCAGGACGAGGGCACAATCCATGTCGATGGAGAACTGATCTGCGATACCGTCTTCCGGGTTCCGCCCGAGCGGCGCCACATCGGACTCATGTTCCAGGATTTCGCGCTCTTCCCGCATCTCTCCGTCGCGGACAATGTCGCCTTTGGCCTGCCGCGCGGGTCCGAGGCGCGGGCGCGGCGGGTGGAGGAGCTGCTCGAACGGGTGTCGCTTGCGGGATTCGGCCCAAAATTCCCGCACGAGCTCTCGGGGGGCGAGCAGCAGCGCGTGGCGCTCGCCCGGGCGCTGGCGCCCCGTCCACGTATCCTTCTGATGGACGAGCCCTTCTCGGGTCTCGACGAGCGGCTCCGAGACGGGATCCGCGACGACACGCTGGCGCTTCTGAAGGAGGAGGGCACGGCGGTTCTGCTGGTCACACATGAGCCGCACGAGGCGATGCGCATGGCCGACGAGATCGCGCTGATGCGCAAGGGGCGGATCGTCCAGCGCGGTGCGCCCTACAATATCTACAATGCCCCGGTGGACCGGGAGGCCGCCGCATTCTTCTCGGATATCAACATCTTGCGCGGAAAGGTTGAAGGCGCGCTGACGCGGACGCCATTCGGCGAGTTCCTCGCGCCCGGTGTGGCCGACGGCACCGAGGTCGAGATCGTGATCCGGCCGCAGCACGTGAAGATCGACTTCGACCGCGCCGGGCGGGGTCCGAGCCCGACCGTCGCCGACGGCACCGCCGCCCGCGCCATGGTCGCCCGTGCCCGCTTCATGGGGCGCGAGAGCCTCGTGGAGTTCCGCATGGACGACGGGGGCGAGATCCTGAAGGCAACCGTCCCGGGCGTCTTCCTGCCACGCCCCGGCACGGTGATGTGGCTGATGATCCGCCGCGACCGCTGTTTCGTCTTCCCGGCCCGCGCCTAGGGGGCGAGGCGGGCGAGATAGGCCTCGACCGTCTTGCCGGGCTCGGGCAGGAATGCGCCGCCGTCATGCTCCAGGGACGCCACAAGATCGACGCGGAACACCCGGAAATCACGCGATGAATCGCACCATGCGGTCAGCGTCCAGGCACGCCCCCAGAAATCGAGATGCAGGGGGCGGACGCGCCTTGCGCGGATGACGCCGTCCGCCTCGGGATAGCCGAGCGACAGCGTCAGGTGATCGCGGATCGCGCGGCGGATCAGCGCGAGGTGCGGCGCGGCGCGCGCGGCCTCTTCGGTCGCAAAGACGAAACTGTCGGCCCCGGGATCCTGCGCCCGGGCGGGCGCCACGGCAGAGATCTTGGCGCGGAGCGATGCCGCGGCGCGGGCGGTCGTCAGATCGGCGGCGCCCTCCACCAGCGCCACGCCAAGCCTTAGCGCCTCGAACTCGTCGCGTGTCAGGGTCATCGGCGGGAGGACCGTCGGCTCCTTCAGCCTGTAGCCGATGCCGCGCGCCCCCTCGACCGGCAGGCCCGAGGTGGCCAACGCGTCCATGTCGCGCCAGATCGTACGGGTGGAGGCACCGACCCGCGCCGCAAGGTCGCGGGCGCGGTGTAGCTGGCCGTCGCGGAGAATCTGGACGAGGTCGAAGAGACGTGCGGAGCGGGACATGGTCTGGCCTTCAGGTTGGCAACTGACAGAATACTGTCAGTTGGTCGGCAGGGCCAGCGGCAATCCGTCTTGGAAAGGCGCCACAAGGGGCAGAAGATCGCAGCCCAGTCGGAAAGCGGACCCGCCCGGCGGGTCCCAGAGTCAGGAGACACAAGATGCATATGGCAAGCCCGCTACAGCTGCTGCTGATCGCCATCGTCGTGCTGGTCCTCTTCGGGCGCGGCAAGATCGCGGGGATGATGGGGGAATTCGGCAAGGGGATCACCGCCTTCAAGAAGGGTGTCCGCGAGGGCAGCGAGGAGATCGATCGCGCCAGCAGCGAGCAGGCGCGGGACGTGACGCCCGAACCGAAGGACAAGGTCTGACCCGTTCCGGCGCTGTGGCCGGGACATTCCCTCCAGCAGAAGGCGTGACAGATGTTCGACATTGGCTGGATGGAGCTGATGGTGATCGGCGTCGTGGCCCTGATCGTGGTCGGGCCGAAGGACCTGCCCGACATGTTCCGCCAGATCGGCCGGTTCACGGCGAAGCTGCGCCAGATGTCGCGGGAATTCACCCGCGCGATGGAGCAGGCCGCGAACGACAGCGGCGTGAGTGACTTGCGCAAGGAAATCTCGGGCCTTTCCGCGCCGGTGACGGGCGGGCTGCAAAGCCTCAAGTCCGCCGCCGACAAATTCGAGAAATGGGACCCGATGAAAGATGCGGTTAAGGCCGCCCCGGCCAAGCCCGCGCCGGCTGCTGCGGCGCCTGCGCCCGCCAAGAATGTCGGCCCTGAGACCGCAGCCCTCGCGGCAAAGACCGCCGAAAAGCGCGCCGCGCGGAGGAAGCCAGCGGCGAGCGAAGCGCCGGCCCCGGCAGCCGAAGCGCCGGCGCCAGTCCGCAAGCGGGGTGGCAGGACCCGGAGCGCGGCCAAGGACGCAGCGAAAGACAGCGCATGACGACCGATCATATCGACGACAGCACCGCTCCGCTCATCGAACATCTTGCGGAACTGCGCAACCGTATCCTCTATTCGCTGGGCGCCTTCACACTGGCTTTTCTGGTCGCCTGGTATTTCTGGAAGCCGGTCTTCAACCTTCTGTCGGCGCCGCTCTGCAATGTCCTCGCCGGGCGGGGACAGCAATGCCAGCTCGTGCTCATCAAGATGCAGGAAGGTTTCTTCGTCTCGATGAAGATCGGCCTCTGGGGCGGCTTTGCGATCGCCTTCCCGGTGATCGCCTATCAGATGTGGCGCTTCGTGGCGCCCGGCCTTTACCGGAGCGAGAAGCGCGCCTTCCTGCCCTTCCTCGTCGCCTCGCCTGTCATGTTCGCGCTTGGCGGTTCCGTCGCCTATTTCGTGATCCTGCCCTGGGCGTTCGATTTCTTCCTGTCCTATCAGGACAGTTTCAAGGCGGCGGTCGAGGAGGGCGGATCGCTCGCCGCGGCGCCGGCGGGGGTCGTCTTCCAGGGGTCGATGGAAAGCTACCTGTCGCTCACCATGAGCTTCGTCCTCGCCTTCGGCATCTGCTTCCAGTTGCCCGTGCTCCTTTCGCTGATGGGGCGGGCGGGGCTCGTCTCGTCGCGCGGGCTGAAGGCGACGCGGAAATACGCGATCATCGGTATCCTTGCCGTCGCGGCCACAGTGACGCCGCCGGACGTGATGAGCCAGCTTATCCTTTTCTCGGTCATCTATCCGCTCTACGAGGTCTCGATCTTCCTGATCGCCCGGTTCGAGCGCGAGCGTGAAGCGCAGATGCGGGCCGACGGCACCTGGGTCGATCTCGACGAGGAGGACGAGGCGCCCGAAGCGGGGCCCGGCAAGGCATGAGCGAGGCGCTCCTGACCCGCATCGCCGAGGCGCTGGAGCGGCTTGCGCCGGCGCCCCGCGCGGCGCCGGACTTTTCCCGGGCCGAGGCCTTTGTCTGGCACAGCGATCCCGACCGGCTGCTGCCGGTGGCCGAGGTGGCGCGGGTCGATCTTTCGCTTCTGCTCGGCGTCGACCGGGCGCGGGACACGCTTCTGGCCAATACATCGCGCTTCGCGCGCGGGTTGCCGGCGAACAACGCGCTGCTCTGGGGCGCGCGGGGGATGGGCAAGTCCTCTCTCGTCAAGGCGGTGCATGCCGCTGTCCGGGCCGAGGGAACCGACCTCAAGATCGTCGAGCTGAGCCGCGAGGATCTTCCCTCCATCGGGCGGCTTCTTGCGTTCTTGCGCGGCGCGCCCGAGGTGCGGTTTGTCCTCTTCTGCGACGATCTGTCGTTTTCCCATGACGACCAGCACTACAAGGCGCTGAAGGCGGTGCTGGACGGTGGAATCGAGGGGCGTCCGGCGAACGTGATCTTCTATGCCACCTCGAACCGGCGGCACCTGATGCCGCGCGACATGATCGAGAACGAAAGGTCCACCGCGATCAGCCCATCGGAGGCGGTCGAAGAGAAAGTCTCGCTCTCGGACCGGTTCGGTCTCTGGCTCGGGTTCCATCCCTGCAGCCAGGACGAATACCTCGCGATGATTCGCGGTTACTGCGACGCCCATGGCGTGGCGATCGGCAACGAGGACCTGCGCGCGGAGGCGATCGAATGGCAGGCGACGCGGGGGGCGCGGTCGGGCCGCGTCGCCTGGCAGTTCTTCACCGATCTCGCCGGCCGGCGCGGCGTCAAGGTCTGACGCGCCCTTTCGGGCGCCCACCCGCACCCCATTGCGCGCTCAAAGGCGCGCGGCCCGCCTGCGCGGGCCGGGGACTGTCCGGCAGGCTCGCGCGGATCCAGGCTGCACTGTCTCATTCACTGTGGCGCAAATACCCGCCGGAAGGTTGCCTCCCGTCCGGCTATTGCAGGAAGGGCACCGGATCGACGCTGTCGAAGCCCTGGCGTACTTCGAAGTGAAGGAAGGCGGGGTCGGAGGCGCGGACCTTGGCGATGGTCTGGCCACGCTTGACCTTGTCGCCCTTCTGCACCGCGAGTCCGTCGATGTTGTAGTAGACGGTCAGCAGGTTGCCCTCGTGGCGGACGACGACGATGGGGATGCCCTTGGTGTCCTTGGTGATCGTCGCGACGGTGCCGTCCGCGGCGGCGGCGACGGCCGTCCCGGCCGAGGCGGCGATGTCGATCCCCTCGTTCTTCTTCTTCTGGTAGCCCCGGATGATCTTGCCGGCCACGGGCATCGCGAGTTTCGAGGTGCCGGAGGCGGCGGTCTTCTGGGCGCCGAGATCGGGGGCGGCGGGCTTTGCCACCGGTTCGGCGGCCGGCTGTGTCTTCTCTGCCGGCAGCGGCCTGGCCGCCGAGGGCGGTGTCGGCGTCGGCGAGCCGACCCCAGGTGCCGTGACGGCGGTAACGCCCGAAGGCGCCGAGGCGACGGTGACGGGGATCAGCAGCGTCTGTCCCTCGCGCACCGAAAGATCGGGGCCGAGGCCGTTCCAGTCGGCCAGCGCCTTGACGTTGACGTTGTAGATCCGCGCGACGGAATAGGCTGTCTCGCCGCGCTGGACCTTGTGGCGGACGGGTTCGGTGTTGCCGATGCTCGTGGTCGTGACGGACTGCGGCGCCGGGGCGGTCGTCGTCCCGCCCGAGGCGCGGTCGATCGCGCCCGAGGCGATGGTCGCGACGTCGATGGAGCCGCCGCCGGCCGGCGCCGAGGCGATCATGGTGCCGCCTTCCGGAACCCGGCGCGGCAGGGCCACGACCTCGCCTTCGCGCAGGAGCGCGCCCGGCGCGATCGCGTTGTAACCGGCCAGTTCCGCCGTTGTCATGCCGATCCGGGCGGCGACGCTGTCCACCGTGTCGCCGCGGCGCGCGACGGCGACCTGGTAGCCGGGGTAGGAGATGATGCCGCGCGCATCCGGGGACGGCCGCGCCTGGGTGGCCTGGGCCGCGGCTGCCGACGTGTCGAGGCCGGAACTGCCGAGATGCCGGAGGTCGAGGTCGAGCCCGCCCCCGGGTTCGCAGGCGGCAAGCGCCAGAAGGCTCGCGCCAAGGGTCAGGCCTCGCAGGGAATGGGACAGGCTCATTGCTCGTTCCTCGTCTCTCGGGCCCCGTTTTCCCGGAGCCTCGGGTTCTCGGCTGGCGGCTCTCAGTCCGTCGCCAACCCCTCCACCAGCGGCACGAAACGCACCGGCCGCAATTCATCGTAGTCGTAGCCCTGAGGCGTACGCGTTACCTTTATGAGGCTCTGCACCGTGTCCGATTGCCCCACCGGCAGCACCATGATACCGCCGATCCGAAGCTGAGCCAAGAGCGGCCCGGGTGGATCCTCGGCCGCCGCCGTCACGATGATCCGGTCGAAGGGGGCCTGATCGGGCAAGCCGTAACTGCCATCGCCCACGAGCGTCGTGATATTGGCCAGTCCCATCTGGTGAAAGAGCTTCTCGGCCTCGCGCACGAGGCGGCGGTGGCGGTCGATCGTATAGACGCGGCGCGCCAGCTGCGCCAGGATCGCCGCCTGGTAGCCAGAGCCGGTGCCGACCTCGAGCACCTTGTCGCGCGGCGTCACCGCCAGCGCCTGCGTCATCAGCGCGACGACCGAAGGCTGGCTGATCGTCTGGCCGCAGGCGATCGGCAGGGGCATGTCGTCATAGGCGCGTTCGGCGAAGATGCCGGTGACGAAGGCGCCGCGGTCGACCGTCTCCATCGCCGTCAGCACGCGTCCGTCGGTCACCCCCTTGGAGCGGAGCGCGTAGAGAAAGCGCATCTTCCGCTCGGCGGGGTCCTCGCTCATGCGAGCCTCGCTTCAAGCTCGGCCAGCGTGTCATGCGCGGTCAGGTCCGCCCGCATCGGCGTGACCGAGATCCAGCCGTCGAGATTGGCGGCGACATCGGTGCCGGGCGCGGTCGGGTGATGCTGCGGCCCGCCGGTGATCCAGAGGAACTTGCGCCCGGAAGGCGAGATATGCGGCTTGACCCCGAAGAAGGTGTCGGTGCGGTAGCCTTGCGCGGCGACCTTCATGCCCTTGACGGCGGCAGCGCCGATGGGCGGGAAATTGACGTTGTAGAAGATCCGGTAGTCGCCCTTGTCCCAGATCGCCTTGTCGAGGAGTGCGCGGACCACGGCGGTGCCATGTGCCTTCGCGGCCTCGAACGGGGTACTCAGGTCCTCGGTTGCGGGGCCCATGAACTGGCTCATCGCGATGGCGGGAAGGCCCTGCAGCGCGGCCTCCATCGCACCGCCGATGGTGCCGGAATAAAGCACGTTCTCGGCCGCGTTGTTGCCGCGGTTGACGCCGGAAAGGACAAGGTCGGGCCGCGCGCCCTGCAGCACGTCGTAGAGTCCGGCAAGGACGCAGTCTGCGGGGCTGCCTTCGGCGGCATAGCGGCGCGGGGCGAGCTTGGCGATCATCATCGGGTGGGTGTAGCTGATGCAGTGCCCGACGCCCGATTGTTCAAAGGCGGGCGCGACCGTCCAGACCTCGCCGCCCGGGCCGGCGATCTCTTCGGCGATGGCGGTCAGGACCTCGAGCCCCGGCGCGTTGATGCCGTCGTCGTTGGTGATGAGGATACGCATGTGCTGCCCGTACTGCCCGTAGTCTGCTTAGACGAGCGGGGGCGGGGCGTAAAGCGCAAGCGCGGCGCGCGCGGCCCCGGCGGCGCCTCCGGCGGGAGTATTTTGGCCACAATGAAACGAAGGGCGCCGATCGGGATTCAGGCGGACGTCAGGACGCGGGAGAGAAGGCGCGCGGCCTCGTCATGGATGTCGGCAAGGATGGTGCGATCCTCGCCCGGGAAAAACCGCGCGCGGGTCGCCGTTGCCATCGGGCGGGGCGTCTCGATGAGAACGCGGGGACCGATCTTCGCGGCTTCGGCCTGCCAGCTCCGGGCGAGCGCGATCTGCGCGGCCTTGGTCGCGCCATAGGCACCGAAGAATTTCTCGCCGCCCCGGGGATCGTCGAGGAAGAGCGCGGTGCCCTTCGCCGCCCTCAGAAGCGGCTCCAGGAGCGGGATCAGGGTCGCGGGCGCGCGGAGGTTCGTGGCGATGGACTTGTCCATCTCCTTGACGTCGAGGCTGCCGGCGGGGGCGAGGGGCGCGGCCTGGATCGCGGTATGGACCCAGAGGCCGAGGCCGCCCCAGCGCGCGCCGATGCTGCCGGCAAGGTGCTCCATCGCGGCGGTGTCGGTGACGTTCATCGGGGCCAGCGTGGCGCTGCCGCCGGAGGACCCGATGCGGTCGTCGAGTTCCTCAAGCCCGCCGACGGTGCGCGCGACGGCCAGCACGTGCCAGCCGGCCGCGCCGAGCGCCGAGGCAAGGGCGAAGCCGAGCCCGCGGGAGGCTCCGGTGACAAGGGCGAGGCGGGAAGCTGGGGTCTCGGTCATGGCGCCCCTTTGGCACCGCCGCGATGCGCATGCAAGGCCCTGCGCACATGGAACCGATTGACTTCGCGCCGCAGCGCGGAGAAATTGCGCGGCAAATCTGACAGTGGAAGGAACGCCAGATGACACTCTCCAAGGCCCTCGTGCCCTCGCAGTCGCTTCTGACCCGTGCCCTCATGGTGCTGGGCGGTTCGGCGTTCATCGCACTCGCCGCACAGGTCTCGGTGCCGATGATCCCGGTACCTATGACGCTGCAGACCCTCGCCGTGATGCTGGTCGGCTTCACCTTCGGCGCCCGGATGGGCGCAGCGACGCTACTGGCCTATCTCGCCGAAGGTGCGATGGGCCTGCCGGTCTTCGCCCAAGGCATGAACGGTATCGCCTTCTTTGGCCCGACGGCCGGGTTCCTGATCGGCTTCGTCGCGATGGCAGCGATCACGGGCTTTGCCGCCGACCGCGGCGTCAAGGGCCTTGTCGCCACCGCCGCCGTGGCACTGTTCGCCTCGGCTTTCATCTACCTGCCGGGCGTTCTCTGGGCGATGTCGCTGGCCGAGGTTGCGGGCATCGACACCGCGAAGTGGGGCGCCGACAATCTTTCGATGATCTGGGAATACTACATGTCGCCGTTCCTGATCGGCGATACCGTCAAGGCGGTGCTTGCCGCGCTGGTCGTGACGGGCAGCTGGGCCGCGCTGAAATCCCGCAAGGCCTGATCTCAGGCCTTGCCTCGGCAAGACAGCAAACGCCGCCCTTCGGGGCGGCGTTTTCCGTTGGATCACTCCGTTTCGTGCAGGCGCTTCAGTGCTGCCTCGCACATGCCGTAGGGCTCCCACTCGCAGCCCTTGCAGAGTGTCTTGAGGCTGCCGGGCGGCACTTCTGCGCGGATCCGGGCCTTGGCGTCGCCCCAGGTCAGGCGTTCGTGGGGGCTCAGCTTCAGCGCGGCGGCATGGGCGCGGTCGAGCGTCTTGATCTTGTCCTGACTGGTACAGAGCGTTCCCCGCCGCTTGGGGCAGGGGGCGCAGATGTCGTCGGCGCCGCCCACCACCTGAATCTCGGTGGAATCTCCCCCCTCGGCGCGCAGACGCCCCATGACGATGGCGCTCATGTTGGTGGTGAAGGCCTCGGAATAGCCCTTCCCCTCGAAGCCGAGAGAGCAGAGGAAGTGATGCGGCCGGTAGCGGACGGGCCGGGCGGTCATGCAGCCATCTCCTCGAGGACGGCGGCCAGCGTGCCGTAGTGGCCGAGGCCGTCGTGCGGGATCACCCGTGCCTCCGGCAGGGCACGGGCCAATGCCCCGGCCATGTCGGGCGGACTCCAGCGGTCGGCGCCGCCGTGGTGCAGCGTCACCGGCGCCGTGACCCGCGCGAGTTCCGGCGACCAGGGGCGGACATAGGCGGCAAGTTCGTCAAGATAGGCCGCGCGCCCGGGCCCGTAGCAGCGCCGGAGAAGACCGGCGATCAGATAGGGATGCGCCAGCGCCAGCGCCCGTTCCTGCGGGCCGGTTCTCGCGAAGAGAAGGCGCAGCGTCAGTCCCGGCACAAGCCGCGCGAAATGCGCCTGAAGCGACGTCATCCGGGCCAGCCGCTCCGGCGCGTTCATTGCCGCGCGGAAGACCGGCGCCCCGGCCATTCGGGACAGAAAGTCGCCAAGGTCGAGCGGGGCCGCCGCGCTGATGAGCGTCACCTCCGCGATCCGTTCCGGTTTCAGGGCGGCCAGCCGCAAGGCTGTCATCGCGCCGAGCGAGAAGCCGATGAGGTGGCAGGTCTCGGGTAGATCCTCCGCGAGAGTGGCCAGACCGGCCTCGTAACCCTGCCAGGACAGGCGGTCCGGGACGGCCCAGCCGGGCGCCGGTCCGATCTGCAACTCCTCCGCACCGCCGGGAAGGCCGTGCAGATAGATGGTCTGGCTCACTCCGCCGCCTTCATCTCGAAGCCGCGGGCGATCTGGTCGGCGGGCGCCACCGGATACTCGCCCGAGAAACAGGCGTCGCAATACTGCGGAGAGGCCGCGTCGCGGCCCTTCGCCTCGCCCACGGCGCGGTAGAGTCCGTCGAGCGAGATGAACTTGAGGCTGTCGATGCCGATCCAGTCGCGCATCTCGTCCTCGGACATCTTGGCGGCCAGAAGCTTGTCCCGGTCGGGCGTGTCGACGCCGTAGAAACAGGGCCAGGCCGTGGGGGGCGAGGCGATGCGGAAATGCACCTCGGCGGCGCCCGCATCGAGGATCATGTCCTTGATCT
>JAGRDU010000067.1 GCA_020446905.1 Paracoccaceae bacterium
AGGTGGTCGAGGACAGCCCGTTCGATCCGACGAACGCGCGGATCCGGGTGGACGGCTAAGCGATTTCCTGGAAAGACATCGCGCCGGGGCCTTCATGGCTCCGGCGCGAAATGTTTCAAGATTTCGGACGCGCGTCCGTCGATGCGACCGGTTGGCGCGTCACCCGCGGCCGAAGTCTGCAACGGTCAGAAGGCCGTCACCGTCGCGGTCGAGCTGGCCGAACAACGTGTCGGTCGCCTTGACGAACTCCTCCTTTGTCACCGCGCCGTCACCATCGAGGTCGTTGAAGGGCGCCTGCATGGCGGCACGAACGAACTGGCCCGGCCCCTTGCCCATACCCATTGCGGCACCCTGTCCCTGCGCGGCGTCCTCCGCCGTCAGATGCTCGTCGATCATCGCCCATTCCTCGGGCTGAAAGACGCCGTCCTCGCTCTGGTCGAACATTACGAAGACGTCGCCGCGCTTCTCGCGGGCTTCCTCCGGCGTGACATCGCCATTGCCGTCGATATCCCATTGTTCGATGAAGTGCGCGCCGGGGATGCCCTGCTGGGCATGGGCCGCACCGGCAAGCATCACGGCAGCGAGCGCCGCCGAAAGGATCGTTTTCATCTCTGTCTCCTCAGATATTCCGTTTTTCGCATGTGTTGAACGCGGGTCGCCCCGCATTCCGTCGCGAAAAACGTCAGGAGGTCTTCGCGGCCAGCTCGTCCCAGCAGGCGAGCGCCTCGGCCGAGTACATCAGCGTCGGGCCGCCGCCCATCTGGACGGCCATGGCGAGGACATCGCCCAGTTCCTCGCGCGTCGCGCCGGCCTTCATCAGCGCCTCGACATGGAAGTTGATGCAAGGGGCGCAGCGCAGGGCCACGGCCATGCCGAGCGCGACATATTCCTTTTCCTTGACCGACAGCGGCCCGTTGTCCTTCACCGCCTTCGAGAGGGCGGAAAAGCCCTGCGTCGCGGCGGGGATGGTCTTGTAAAGCTCGCGCAGCTCGTTGCGGGTCTGCTGGATCTGGTCGGCATAGGTCATCGCGTGTCTCCATGGTGATCTTGCCGGGACATGAGCGCGCGGCGACCGGTTCGGCCTTGACCTGCGTCAATCCATGCGTCTTCCCGAATGTAACGCGGCGTCAGAGGCGGCGCGCGGCAAGCCAGCGCGACCAGTCCTCGGCGCTGCCCGCGAAGGCGTTGAGATCGGCAGCGCCCGAGATACCCGGCACGAGCCCGGTCCCGGTGTATTGCCAGAATGCCCAGCGCTGACCTGGATAGGTCTTCCGCGGATGGCCCGCGACCGAGCGGAGCCAGAATTCCTCGCCCGAAAGCTGGCCGAGATCGTTGTCGTCGAAGAAATCAACCGTCGTGTAGAGCACCGGGCGCTGACCGTAATGCGCACCGACGATGCGCTGGAAAGTCCGGATCTCGCTCCGGATCGTCGCCGGGTCGGGGCGCGCGCGGCAGGTCGGCGAGGCATGGTTCCACTCGATATCGAGAACCGGCGGCAAGGCGCCGGGTGTGCTCGGCACATGCGAGATGAACCAGGCGGCCTGCTCGGCCGCAGGACGGCAAAGGTAGAAGAAGTGATAGGCTCCGCGCGGAATTCCTGCCCGGGCCGCGGCACGCCAGTTCGATTTGAACAAGGGGTCGACCGTGTCGCCGCCCTCGGTCGCCTTCAGCCAGGCAAAGGCGACGCCCGAACCCGTCACCCGCCGCCAATCGATCTCGCCCTGATAGCGCGAGACGTCGATGCCGTGAACCTCGTGATGCGCCGGGGTCAGCCCGCGCCAGTCATAGGGGTCGCGGTCCGAGAACCGGTGCGGGATGCCCGCGACAGGCCCACCCCGGTCGCGCCCGCCTCCGCAGCCGGCAAGCGAGAGGCCCGCGACCAGTGCCGCCAGCAAGAGTGACACGCGCATCCCGAAGCCCCCCTGATTCCGCCCCTCAGCCTCTCACGCGAAGCGCAGGGGCGAAAGGGCCGTGACCGTCGCGGCGTCAAGCGCCGGCGCGCGGTCGCCGATCAGGTCCGCCGCAAGCTGGCTCGCCGCCGGGGCAGTCTGGAAGCCGTAGCCGCCCTGCCCGGCGAGCCAGAAGAACGTCGGCTCGCCGGGGTCGCGCCCGATCACCAGAACGCGGTCCGGCGCAAAGGTCCGAAGGCCCGCCCAGGAGGCCAGAAGGCGTGTCACCGGCGCGGTCACCACCTCCTCGTAGCGCGCGAGCCCCTCGGCCAGCACCATGTCGTCGGCCCAGGCGTCATGCGGCTCCATCGGGTCTTCCTCGGCCGGCGAGACGATCAGGGCGCCGGCATCGGGCTTGGCATACCAGCTTTCGCCCGCCCCCATCAGCATCGGCCAAGTTTTCGGGTCCTGCCCCTCCGGCGCCGGGATCCGCGCCATCGACCGGCGCAGCGGCATGAAGCCGATCGGCTGGACCCCTGCGAGACGCGCGATCCCGTCCACCCAGGCGCCCGCCGCGTTGATGACCATGCGCGCGCGGACCGGTCCCGCGGTCGTCTCCGCCTGCCAGCCGCCATCGACCCGCGACAGCCCGGTGACGCGGGCGCGGGTCAGAATCTCGGCGCCGTTCGCCCTGGCCTCGCGCAGGAAGTTCTGGATCAGAAGGTCGGTGTCGATATCCCAGGCGTGATCGGCATGGGCAGCACGAACCAGCGCCCCGGAAGCGAGGATCGGCACCATCGCCTGCGCCGCCCCGATGCCGATCTCTGTCAGGCCCAGCGCCTTGCGGTCGGCCTCGTAGGCCTCCTCCTCGCCCGGTCGCGCGACCAGCATCATGCCGCGCGGGCTGAGCACACCGCCATGGGCGCGCCGGTGGTGATCGTCGCTCGCCAGCGACAACGCGACGACCGGCGCCAGCCCGTAATAGGGCTCGAACAGCGCGGCCGAGCGGCCCGAGGCATGGTGGGCAAGGTGATCCTCGGCCTCGACCAGGGTCACGCTGCCCAGATGCGACAGCCTCGCCGCCGCCGAGACCCCGGCGATCCCGCCGCCGACAATGAGAAAATCGCGCATCATGGCGCGGACACTGTCATGCGCCACCGCGGAAGGGAAGGCCCGGCTCAGCGTCTGAGCTTCAGCGCCCCGAGCAAGCCAAGGGCAGCGCCAAGCCCGAGGAAACCGGCCGGCAACGGCACCGGTGCCGGGGGCGCTCCGCGGGGCGATCGGTGGGCCGGCGAGGAGGGCGCAACCAGCGCGGCGGGCTGGGGTTGCGGGATGCCGAGAGTCGTCAGCCCATAGGAAAAACCCGTGATCCGCTTGCGCTTCGGCCGCTCGGGCAGGTCGAAACAGAGGCTCACGGTCCAGATGAAGCCCGAACCGGAACCGACTGCGCTCGCGGCACTGGTCGCGGCGATCACACAGCGCCCGACCGTGACAACACGCAGCGCGGCATGTGGGCGCGCGGGGACGGACTCGGTGGGCGCGACGGTCGAACGGGTGACGGCGACGGCAGCGGCGAACCGCGCGTCAAAGATCAGATCCTCGGGGCGCCCGGGATCCGAAAAGATCGTCGCAGCAAATCCCGCTGTCGCCTGCAAAAGGCACAGCAGCACCGCCCACGCGATCGGGGTGATCCGGCTGGTGCCCGCCATGGCGCCGGCGTCTCCGTCATTCGCGAAAGGTTGGTGGGTGAACGACCCCTCAACTGGTACGCCCCCGCCCGGACGCACGCTGTGGTTGTCGCCCACGAATCAGGCACGATGTTGGCCAAACCGGGGTATTGGTTTGCTGATCGTTAACGCGTGTCGAGAAGACCCCGGCTGCGGAGCAGCGGCTCGACTCCCGGCATCCGCCCCCGGAACTCGGTGTAAAGCCGATCCGCCTCGCGCAGTCCGCCGACCGAGAGGATATGGTCCTGGAGCCGCCGCGCGGTGACCGGATCGAAGGCGCCGCCCGCCTCTTCGAAGGCCTCGAAGGCGTCGGCGTCCATCACCTNNNACATGTAGCTGTAATAGCCCGCCGAGTAGCCGTCGCCCGAGAAGACATGGGCGAAATGCGGGGTCGCGTGGCGCATGCGGATCGCGTGGGGCATGCCGATGCCCTTCAGCACCTCGGCCTGCGTCGCCATCGGATCGGCGGGCGCGGCGCCTTCGTGGAAGGCGAGATCGACGAGGGCCGAGGCGATGTATTCGACCGTGCCGAAGCCCTGGTCGTAGGTGGCCGCCGCCAGCAGCCGATCACGCAGCTCCGCCGGCATCGGCGCGCCGGTCACCGCGTGGCAGGCATGGGTGTCGAGCACCTCGGGCACCTCCAGCCAATGCTCGTAAAGCTGGCTCGGCAGCTCGACGAAATCGCGGGCGACATTGGTGCCCGAGATGAAGCCATAGGTCACGTCGGACAGCATCTGATGGAGGGCATGGCCGAACTCGTGGAAAAGCGTGCGGGCATCGTCCCAGGAGAGGAGCGCCGGTTCCCCCTTCGCCGGGGCGGCGAAGTTGCAGACATTGACGACGATGGGCCGCACCTCGCCGCCGAGGGTGCGCTGGCCCCGGAAGGTGGAGCACCAGGCGCCGGAACGCTTGGAGGATCTGGCGAAGTAATCTCCAAGGAAAACAGCCATATGCCGGCCGTTCTTCAACACTTCCCACCCGCGCACGTCGGCGTGATAAAATGGCCCTTCCAGCGGCCGGAATTCCAGCCCGAAGAGGCGGTGGGCGCAGTCGAAGGCGGCGCCGATCATCGCCTCAAGCCCGAAATAGGGCTTGAGGGCGGCTTCATCGAGGTCATGTTCGGCAAGGCGCCGCTTTTCCGAGTAATAGCGCCAGTCCCAGGCCTCGAGATCGCCGTTGACGCCGTCCGCATGCATCATTGCCGTCAGCACCGCCGCATCCGCCTCGGCGGCCTGCCGCGCCGGAGCCCATACCCGCATCAGAAGGTCCCGCACCCGCTCCGGCGTCTTGGCCATCTCGGGCTCCAGCTTGTAGGCGGCGAAACTCTCGTAGCCGAGGAGCTTCGCGCGTTCCTCGCGCAGCGCCAGAATCTCGGCGGCGACAGCGCGGTTGTCTGTCGCCCCGCCGTTCGCGCCGCGCGCCACCCAGGCCTCATAGGCCTTTTCGCGCAGATCGCGGCGGGGCGAGAACTGGAGGAACGGCACGACGATGGACCGCCCGAGGGTCAGCACATGCCCCTCCTGCCCCCGCGCCTCGGCGGCGGCCTTCATTCCGGCGATGACGAAGTCCGGCAGCCCTTCGAGATCGCCTTCGGCAAGCGGCAGTGCCCAGTCGCGCTCATCGGCGAGAAGGTTCTGCGAGAAGGCGGTGGAGAGCACCGCAAGGCGTTCCTTCACCTCGGCCATGCGCATCCGGCCGGCGTCGTCCAGCGCCGCCCCGGCCCGGATGAACATGCGGCGGTAGAGCTCCAGCACGCGGAGCTGCTCATCCGTCAGCCCCAGCCCCTCGCGCCCGGCCCAGAGCGCCTCGATCCGCGCGAAAAGCGCGGCGTTCATCGTCACCTCGGACGAAAACGCCGCCATCTTGGGCGCAAGGTCCCGCATCAGCGCCTCGCGCGCCTCGGTCGAATCCGCGCCGGAGAGGTTGTAGAAGACCCCCGACACCCGGTCGAGCGCCTCCTCGGCAAGTTCCAGCGCCTCGATGGTATTGGCGAATGTCGGGGCCGCGGAGTCCGCCGCAATCGCCGCGATGTTCGCCCGCGCCTCGGCCAGCGCCGCCTCGAAGGCGGGGGCGAAGTCGGCATCGGTGATCTCGGCGAAGGGGGGCAGCGCGAAGGCGTCCTCCCAGGGGCGCAAGAGGGGATTGGTCATGCGGGGTCTCCTTTGCGCGGAAAGCTAGGCGCGGGACGCGGCAATGACCAGAACCCCGCGCCTCTTTCTGTCCGAAAATACTCCCGCCGGAGACCGGGCCGAGGGGGCCCCGCGCCCCCCGAGATCCGACTACCCGCCGCAGACCCCGCAGGCCGGGTCGCGCTTCACCGCGATCTGGCGGCTTTCGGCGTAGAGCGCGTCGTAAAGCATCAGCCGCCCGCGCAGGGTCTCGCCAGCGCCGGTGATCTCCTTGATCGCCTCGACCGCCATCATGGCGCCCACGACACCGGGGAGCGCGCCCATCACGCCCGCCTCGGCGCAGCTGGGGGCAAGGCCTTCTGCCGGGCGCTGCGGGAAGACGCAGGCATAGCAGGGGGCGCCGCGAGCCGGGTCATAGACGCCGATCTGCCCCTCCCACTGGGTGATCGCGGCGGAAATCAGCGGCTTTTTCGCGGTCACGGCGGCGGCGTTCACCAGATACCGGGTGTCGAAATTGTCCGACCCGTCAAGGATCAGGTCATAGTCCGCGAAAAGTGCGGGCGCATCCTCGGCCGTCAGGCGCCGGTTGTAGGGCCGGACCGCGATATGCGGGTTCAGCGCCGTCATGGCGGCCTCGGCGGAAAACACCTTCGGTTGGCCGATCCGCGCGTCCGTGTGGATCACCTGCCGCTGGAGATTGGAATTCGACACCGTATCGTCGTCGATCACCCCGATGGTGCCGACGCCCGCCGCCGTGAGATAAAGGAGCGCGGGCGAGCCGAGGCCCCCGGCGCCGACGACCAGCACCTTCGCCTCCTTCAGTCGCTTCTGGCCCATCCCGCCGACCTCGCGCAGCACCATGTGGCGGGCATAGCGGTCCAGTTCCGTATCTGAAAATGTTTCTTTTGCAGCAGTTTGCTGAGTTATCTTCGCGTTTCTTTTTAGGAAGGAGACGCCCACCCCATATGCGAGCGCCAAGAGCCCCGCCACGCCCAGCGCCCCCCAGCCGCGCGCGCTGCCGCCCACCATGCGGAGCATCGCATGTCCCTCGGGCAGCACCACATGCGCCAAAAGCGCCGCGCCCCAGAGCAGCGCCAGCATCAGCGCGATAAGCCGCCCCGGCATCTTCAGAAAGATGCCCAGCAGGACCAGCGCGAGCGCCATGAAAAAGACCGTCATCCCCGCCCCGTGGAGCCGAACCCGCCCGCCCCGCGCGCGGTGTCGCCCAGCGCGGCGACCTCGGCGAACTCGGCCTGCACCACGGGCGCGACGATCATCTGCGCGATCCGCTCTCCGTGTTTGATAACAAATGGTTCCGCGCCGAAGTTCACCAGAAGGACACCGAGCGGTCCTCGATAGTCGCTGTCGATCGTGCCCGGCGTATTGGGCAGGGAGATCCCGTGTTTCAGGGCAAGGCCCGAGCGCGGGCGGATCTGGATCTCGTACCCCTCGGGGATCTCGACCCTGAGGCCGGTCGGGACCACGGCGCGGGCCATCGGGGCGAGCGTAAACCCTTCGCCCCGTTGATCCGCCGGCAGGTTCGCGCGGATGTCGGCGCCCGCCGCACCCGATGTCTCGTAGGACGGCAGCGCGACTGAAGCATCGGCCCAGTCCTCGCGCAGGACCCGGATCAGCGGGCGGCTCATGCCGCGCCGCCCAGCGCCGATGCGATCTTCAGTGCCAGCCGCCGCGCGACCTCGTCTTTCGGCAGGCGCGGCCAGACATCCGCGCCCTCGTCCGAGAGGATCGTCACCGCGTTCTCGGCCCCGCCCATGATCCCGGTGGCGGGGCTCACATCGTTCGCGACGATCCAGTCGCAGCCCTTGC
>JAGRDU010000068.1 GCA_020446905.1 Paracoccaceae bacterium
AGACCTCGCTTCTCGATGCGATCCGGCATGCGAACGTTGTCGCGGGTGAGGCCGGCGGGATCACCCAGCATATCGGCGCCTATCAGGTGAAGGCCGACAGCGGCGCTGTCCTGACCTTCCTCGACACGCCGGGCCACGCGGCCTTCACCTCGATGCGCGCCCGTGGTGCACAGGTGACGGACATCGTGGTTCTGGTCGTGGCAGCGGATGACGCGGTGATGCCGCAGACCGTCGAGGCGATCAACCATGCCAAGGCCGCCAAGGTGCCGATGATCGTCGCCATCAACAAGGTCGACAAGCCCGACGCCAATCCGCAGAAGGTTCGTACCGATCTTCTGCAGCACGAGGTCGTCGTCGAGGAGATGTCGGGCGAGGTTCAGGATGTCGAGGTCTCGGCCAAGACCGGCAAGGGGCTCGACAACCTTCTCGAGGCGATCGCGCTGCAGGCCGAGATCCTTGAGCTCAAGGCGAACCCCGAGCGTGCGGCTTCGGGTGCCGTGATCGAGGCGAAGCTGGACGTCGGCCGCGGTCCCGTCGCGACGGTCCTGGTGCAGAACGGCACGCTGAAGCAGGGTGACATCTTTGTCGTGGGCGAGCAGTGGGGCAAGGTGCGCGCGCTTCTCAACGACAAGGGCGATCGCGTGACCGAGGCCGGTCCGTCGGTGCCGGTCGAGGTGCTGGGTCTGAACGGCACACCCGAGGCGGGTGACGTGCTGAACGTTGTCGAGACCGAAGCGCAGGCGCGCGAAATCGCCGCCTACCGCGAGCAGGCCGCGAAAGACAAGCGCGCGGCGGCCGGTGCGGCGACGACCCTGGAACAGTTGATGGCCAAGGCCAAGGAAGACAAGAACGTCGCGGAACTGCCCATCGTCGTTAAGGCCGACGTGCAGGGCTCCGCCGAGGCGATTGTTCAGGCTATGGAAAAAATCGGAAACGACGAAGTGCGTGTCCGGGTGCTCCATTCGGGTGTCGGCGCGATCACGGAATCCGACATCGGCCTTGCCGAAGCCAGCCAGGCGCCGGTCATCGGCTTCAACGTTCGCGCCAACGCGCCGGCGCGGAATGCCGCGAACCAGAAGGGTGTCGAGATTCGCTATTACTCGGTGATCTACGACCTTGTGGATGACGTGAAGGCGGCGGCTTCGGGCCTCCTCTCGGCCGAGATCCGCGAGACCTTCATCGGCTATGCGCAGATCAAGGAAGTCTTCAAGGTGTCGGGGGTCGGCAAGGTCGCCGGCTGCCTTGTCACCGAGGGTGTGGCGCGCCGCTCCGCCGGCGTCCGTCTTCTGCGCGACAACGTCGTGATTCACGAGGGTACGCTGAAAACGCTCAAGCGTTTCAAGGATGAAGTCAAAGAGGTTCAGTCGGGTCAGGAATGCGGTATGGCATTCGAGAACTATGACGACATCCGCCCGGGCGACGTAATCGAGATCTTCGAGCGTGAAGAGGTCGCGCGGAAGCTCTAAATGAAAGAGGAGGCGCGCGGCCCCCTCCCCACAGTCCCCAACAAGATGGCTGCCTGAGTGTCAGGCGGCCTTCTTCACGACAGGATAGCCTTCGAAAAGAAGCTTTCCGACCCGCACGAGGATCTTTCCATTCTCGAGCTTGCGCTCGAACGTCCCCTGCACGGAGACGCAGCTTCCAAGAGTGATAGTGCGCAGCATCGCAGAACCTCCCCAATTGCGGGCTGCTCGAATCATAGGCTTTGATCGTTAAGCGGTTACCAAGTCTGCGTACGACATAAATTTGCCATAGTTCATCCGAACTGGAAACAATAATTCAAAGTGCCGCGAGGTAAGGCAATTTTTCGCTACAATGCGTTGCGATGGAAACACGCTACTACAACCAGTCGCGTAGGATGGGGATCAGGGGCACATCAGCTGGTGGCATCGGGTAGCCGGAAAGATCCTTCGGCCGGACCCAGGCAAGCTCCTGCCCCTCACGCGCATGCGCGGTTCCTTGCCAACGCCGGCAAGCGAAGAGCGGCATGAGGAGGTGAAACGCCTCGTAGCTGTGACTCGCGAAGGTCAGCGGGGCAAGGCAGCTTTTCCAGGTGTCGATGCCGATCTCTTCGTGAAGTTCTCGGATCAGGGCCGCTTCGGGCGTCTCACCCGGTTCGACCTTGCCGCCCGGAAACTCCCAGAGACCGGCCAGCGACTTCCCCACGGGCCGGCGGGCAAGAAGCACCCGCCCGTCGGCGTCGATCAGGGCAACGGCGGCGACAAGGACAGTCTTCACGACCGGTAGTCGGCGTTGATGTCGATGTAGCGATGCGTGAGGTCGCAGGTCCAGACGGTCCGGCTGGCCTTGCCGACGCCAAGGTCGACGGTCAGGATGAGTTCCTCGTTCTTCATGTAGGCGCTGGCCCTTGCTTCGTCGTAGTCGGGGCTACGCCAGCCCTTCTCGGCAAGTACCAGATCACCGAAGCGGATCGACATGGCGTCGCGGTCCGCCCTGGCGCCGGACTTGCCGACGGCCATGACAACTCGGCCCCAGTTCGCATCCTCGCCTGCGATCGCCGTCTTGACGAGCGGTGAATTCGCGATCGCCATCGCGGCGCGATGGGCATCGGCCGCATCCGCCGCCCCGGTCACACGGACCTCGACGAATTTCGTCGCGCCCTCGCCGTCCCGCACGACCTGCTTGGCGAGGTCGAGCATCACATCGCCAAGCGCGGCCTCGAATGCTTTCGCGGTCTTGTCCTTGAGGTCGCTGATCGGCTTGGCCCCGGATTTTCCGGTAGCCGCCACGATCAGCGCGTCCGAGGTCGAGGTATCGCTGTCCACGGTGATCGCATTGAACGTGTCGCCGACCTGACGCGACACCATGGTCTGGAGGGTATTCGGGGCGATCGAAGCATCGGTAAAGATATAGACCAGCATCGTCGCCATGTCCGGCGCGATCATGCCCGATCCTTTGGCGATGCCGGCGATCCGGATCTTGCCGCCCTCGCCCGCAATCTCGGCCGAGGCGCCCTTGGGGAAGGTATCGGTCGTCATGATCGCGCGTGCAGCCGCCTCGATGGTGCCGGTATCGAGCGCGCCCTTCAGCTCATCGAGTTTGGCGAGAATCCGGTCGTGCGGCAGCGGCTCGCCAATGACGCCGGTCGAGGAGGAGAAGACGCGCGAAGCGGGGATGCCGAGGGCCGCGGCGACGCCACCGGTCACGGCATCGACGGAAGCCTGCCCGAGCTTGCCGGTGAAGGCGTTCGCGTTGCCGGAGTTCACGACGATGGCGGCGCCTTCGTCGAGCCCGCTCTTCACCTTCAGTTTCGCCTCGCAATCCAGAACGCAGGCCGCCCGCGTCGCCGAGGTCGTGAAGGCACCGGCGACGGCACTGCCGGGCGCAAGTCGCGCGAGCATCACGTCGGTCCGTCCGGCATAGCGGACACCGGCCGCGACGGTTGCGAATTCCACCCCGGCGATCTTTGGCAGCTTCGGAAATCCACCCTTCGGCGCGAGGGGCGAAACCGGGTTCGTCTTTTTCTTGACGGTCGCGGTCACGGCCTCGACCGCATGCTCGACGACTTCGGTAACCGTGCCGGCCGCCGAATGGACGGTGTCCAGCGCCTCATCGACGATCGGCCCGACTTCGGCCTTCAGCCGCGCGCGCAGGGCGTTCAACTTCTCGCGCAGCTCCTTTGCTTCCGCCTTCCAGTCGTCTTTCGTCCTGGCCATCTGCTGGTCCTCCGGATCGCGGGGTCAGTTGTCGATAAGGGCGGCGTTCTTCAGGATCGCCGGGTCGATGCCGTCTGCCTTCTTCTCAACCTTGGCAGCGTCGGTCAGTTCCTTGACCTTCGCTTCGACCGCGGTTCCCTGGAGCTCGCCCTCAAGCTCGGCGCGCACGTCCTCGATGGTCTTCTTCGCGGCAGTGCGCACTTCGGCCAGCTTGATGATGTGCCAGCCGAACTGCGATTCCACCGGGGCAGAGACCTCGCCCGGCTTCAGCGCAATCACCGCATCTTCAAAGGGCTTCACCATCATGCCAAGGCCGAACCAGCCGAGATCGCCCCCGGCCGCCGCCGATCCCTTGTCGGTAGACTTCGCGGTCGCGATGGCGGCAAAGTCGGCGCCACCGTCCAGCTCGGCCTTGATCGCCTTGGCCTCGTCCTCGGTCGCGACCAGAATGTGCGCGGCCTTGAACTCCTGACCCGGCTCTTCCTTGCCGTATTTCTCGTCAAAGAGCGCCTGCACAGCGTCGTCCGTCACCGCGCTCGAGGCGGTCTGGTCCAGCGTCACACCGGCCAGGTAGCTGCGGGTGTTGTTCTCGATCGTCAGCGTCTCGCGCGGCCTGAGGGTTGCCTCGGCCACCTCGGCGAGCGCCTCCTGCTGGATGATCTGATCGAGGATACCATTGAAGAGCGTCTCGTCATCGAGTTGCAGATACTGCGGCGGCAGGCTTTCGCGCATCGCGATCATGTGGCCGAGAGTGATGTCCTTGCCGTTCACCGTGGCGACAACCGTCGCAGCGGTGGGATCCTCGGCGCGGGCGGCGCCTGTCGCGGCGGCAAGCGCGACGGCTGCGCAGAGGAGGGCGGATTTCAGCATCGTGACAACTCCCGGGTGGGGCCGCGACAGGGCGCGGCGTTGACTAAGTGACGGCCGCCCCTTACATCGCGAGGGTCCCGGAGGGGCCCTGGCCGGAGCTTTGTTGGCCGCACTTCTAGGCGGTGCGGCCGGGGTCGGCAAGCGCAGCCTCATCACGGGATTGTCAGGCGAAAGCGAGCGGAGAAAACATGCTGGGCCTCGGAACTCTCTCGAAGAAGGTCTTCGGCACGCCGAACGACCGCAAGGTGAAGTCGGTCCGTCCGCTGGTCGCCAAGATCAACGCGCTGGAGCCCGAGTTTCAGGCCCTGACGGACGAGGGGATCGTCGCCAAGACCGCCGAGTTGAAAGAGCGCGTCGCCAAGGGTGAGAGCCTTGAGAGCGTGTTGCCGGAAGCGTTTGCCAACTGCCGCGAGGGCGCGCGCCGCGCTTTGGGCCTTCGCGCCTTCGATGTGCAGCTGATGGGCGGGATCTTCCTGCATCAGGGCAATATCGCCGAGATGCGGACGGGCGAGGGCAAGACGCTGGTCGCGACCTTCCCCGCCTACCTGAACGCGCTGACAGGCAAAGGCGTCCATGTCGTCACCGTCAACGACTATCTTGCCAAGCGCGATGCCGAGTGGATGGGCAAGGTCTATGCCCAGCTCGGCATGACCACAGGGGTCGTCTATCCGTTCCAGCCGGCCGAGGAAAAGCGCACTGCGTACCGCTCTGACATCACCTATGCGACGAACAACGAGCTCGGGTTCGACTACCTTCGTGACAACATGCGCTCGACCATCGACGACATGATGCAGCGAGGGCACCACTTCGCCATCGTCGACGAGGTGGACAGCATCCTGATCGACGAGGCGCGGACGCCGCTTATCATCTCGGGGCCGAGCCAGGACCGCTCCGAGCTTTACGTTACGCTCGACAAGTACATTCCGGGGCTGTCGGAAGAGCATTACAAGCTCGATGAAAAGCAGCGGAACGCGACCTTCACCGAAGCCGGGAACGAGGCGCTGGAACAGCGGCTCTGGGAGGCGGGCGTGCTGCCAGAGGGCCAGACGCTCTACGACCCGGAATCGACGACCATCGTCCACCACGTCACGCAGGCCCTGCGTGCCCACAAGCTGTTCCAGAAGGACCAGCACTATATCGTCCGCAATGGCGAGATCGTGCTGATCGACGAATTCACCGGCCGGATGATGGCCGGGCGGCGTCTGTCCGACGGGCTTCATCAGGCTATCGAAGCCAAGGAAGGCGTGCAGATCCAGCCCGAGAACGTCACACTCGCCTCGGTGACTTTCCAGAACTACTTCCGGCTTTACGAGACGCTGTCGGGCATGACCGGCACGGCCGAGACCGAGGCCGAGGAATTCATGGACATCTACAGGCTGGGTGTCGTCGTCGTGCCGACGAACAAGCCGATCGCCCGGAAGGATGACCACGATCAGGTTTATCGCACCGCGCGCGAAAAGCACGAGGCGATCATCAAGCGCATCCAGAAGGCGCATGAAAAGGGCCAGCCGATCCTGGTCGGGACAACCTCGATCGAAAAATCCGAGATGCTGAGCGAGATGCTGAAAAAGGAGGGCATTCCGCACAACGTTCTGAACGCCCGCCAGCATGAGCAGGAGGCGAAGATCGTTGCCGAGGCGGGCCGGATCGGCGCCGTCACCATCGCCACCAACATGGCCGGACGCGGCACCGACATCCAGCTCGGCGGCAACGTCGAGATGCGGGTGATGGAGGAGCTTGCGGCCGAGCCCGACGCCCATCCGGACGCAGTTCGCGCCCACATCGAGGCCGCCCATGCCGAGGAAAAGGCCAAGGTGCTCGAGGCGGGCGGCCTGTTCGTCCTTGCCTCCGAGCGCCACGAGAGCCGCCGGATCGACAACCAGCTGCGTGGCCGCTCGGGTCGCCAGGGCGACCCCGGCCGGTCGTCCTTCTACCTCAGTCTGGAAGATGACCTGATGCGGATCTTCGGGTCGGAAAAGCTGGAAAAGGTGCTCTCCACCCTCGGGATGAAAGAGGGCGAGGCGATCATCCACCCCTGGGTCAACAAGTCGCTGGAACGCGCGCAGGCCAAGGTCGAGGGTCGCAACTTCGACATGCGCAAGCAGCTTTTGAAGTTCGACGACGTGATGAACGACCAGCGGAAGGTGATCTTCAGCCAGCGGCTTGAGATCATGGAAGCCGAGGATCTGGAAGAAATCGTGCAGGACATGCGCCATCAGGTGATCGACGATCTTGTGGACGACTTCCTGCCGCCGCGCAGCTATGCGGACCAGTGGAATACAGACGGGCTTCTCGCCGCGATGCGCGAGAAGCTGATGCTGGACGTACCGGTCGGGGACTGGGCGCAGGAAGAGGGCGTCGATCAAGACGCGATCCGCGAGCGTCTGTACGAGGCCTCGGATGCGTTCATGGCCGAAAAGGCCGCGGCCTTCGGGGCCGACACGATGCGCCAGATCGAGAAGCAGTTCCTTCTCCAGACGATCGATTCCAAGTGGCGCGAGCATCTCGTGACACTGGAGCACCTGCGCTCGGTCGTGGGCTTCCGCGGCTACGCGCAGCGCGATCCGCTCTCGGAATACAAGACCGAGGCCTTCGCCTTGTTCGAGAGTCTGCTCGACGGGCTGCGCGAGGATGTGACGCAGAAGCTGGCGCAGGTGCGCCCGATGACCGAAGATGAACAGCAGGCGCTGTTCCGCCAGATGGAGGAGCGGCAGGCGGCACTGAATGCGCCGATCGAATCCTTCGCGGCAAAGGCACCGGAAAAGACGCCGCTGCTGGCCGGTTTCGATGAGAACGAGCCTTCGACCTGGGGCAATCCGGGGCGCAACGACCCCTGCCCCTGCGGATCGGGCGAGAAGTTCAAGCACTGCCACGGTCGGCTTGTCTGAGTCGGAAAGGGCTGCGTCCGCGCTGCGGCGGAATTGTGGTGAAATTGCGGCATGACGGGCGGGCGGGCGGACAGTCGGCCCGCATGTTGCCCGACTGACGCCGATGAGCGCAAAATCCGGTAGGCTCATACCGTATCTGGCGGCGGCCGGATTGCCACCTCTCCGCCATTCCCCTGCCCCGATCCGCCGATAGTCCTGCCGGTGAATCCATCCGGAGGACAGAATGCAGATCAAACGCAGGGCGATCACGGTCGGCACGACCTTTTTCCTCGCCGCCGCGACCGGCCATGTGATGCAGAACGGCGAGACGATCAGCGCTCGCTTGCGCGGTGGCGATGCCGCTCCGGCTGCCGTTCTGGTCAGCGCCACCCCGACTGTTGCGGCCGCTCCCGCGCCGGCGCCTGTTGTGCAGGCGAGCGTAACCCCGGGCGACATGGGTCTGCCCAAGGTCGCGATGCCCGAGGAGGCGCCCGTCATCGCGCCGGCGAGCCTTCCGCTTGTCACGACAGCGTCGGGTCTTCCCGACCTTCCCGCGGCGCAGCCTGCGCCGCTGAAGGCGGGGACCGCGCTTGCGCAGCGTGTCGATGCCCTCGATCCGGCGGCGCCGAAGACACAAAGCGCGGCGGACGCGAACTACACCGCCTTCGGTATTGCCTGCGCCGATCCCGTGATGTCGATGGAGGTCGCCGCGCGCGCCATGCTGAAGGTGCATGTCGCGGCGCCCTGCTTTGCGAATGAACGCGTGACCGTGACGCATGAGGGGCTGATGTTCACCGTCGCCACCGATGTCGCCGGCGACGCGGATTTCGTCATTCCGGCAATGGCGCAGCAAGCCTTTGTCAACCTGCACTTCGCCTCCGGTGACGAGATCGGCATGTCGCAGCCTGTCAGCGGGCTCGAGGGGCTGAACCGCATCGCCGTGCTCTGGTCCGGCGGCGAGGGGCTGCATCTTTCGGCGCTTGAGGCCGGCGGCGGCTTCGGTTCGGCCGGCCATGTGTCGGCGGCAGCTCCGCGCGACAGGGGAACATCGCTCGGCGGGTTCCTGGTGACGCTGGGCGATGCCGCCGTGGACCGGCCGCTGATGGCCGAGGTCTATACCGCGCCGGTGCAGGCCAAGGTGGACGAGGTGATCGTCGAGGCCGCCGTCACCGACGAGACCTGTGGCAAGGTGGTGAACGGCGCTATCGTCGGCAAGCGCGGGCTTGCGCCGGTGACGCACGACACGCTGTCCTTCGCGATGCCGGGTTGCGATGCCGTCGGCGACCAGCTGATGCTGAGCCTTGGCGGCCTGCCGCAGGGTCCGGTCGCGCTGGCCGCGAGCGACCTCTAGGTCAGAGATAACCCTCCGAGCGGAAGCTGAGTTCGCGCGACTTGCCGATGATGAGGTGGTCGTGGAGGACGATGCCGAGGGTTCCGGCCGCATCCTGGATCTGGCCGGTGACGAGAATGTCGGCCTCAGAGGGTGTCGGATCGCCCGATGGATGATTGTGCACGAGGATGAGGGCGCTGGCGTTGAGCTCCAGCGCCCTTTTCACGACCTCGCGCGGGTAGACCGGCACGTGATCGACGGTGCCGCGCGCCTGCTCCTCGTCTGCGATCAGCACGTTCTTGCGGTCGAGGAAGAGGATGCGAAACTGCTCGGTCTCGCGGTGCGCCATGGCGGTGCGACAATAGTCGAGCAGATCGGCCCATGAGCTGAGAACCGGGCGGTGCATCACCCGCGCACGCGCAAGCCGGTGGGCCGCCGCCTCGACGATCTTCAGCTCCTGGATCACGGCGTCGCCGACGCCCTTGACGGTGGAAAGCCGGGCAACCGGGGCCGAGAGGACACGGTTGAAGTCGCCGAACGTGTCAAGAAGCAGCCGGGCCAGCGGCTTGACGTCCTGTCGGGGTATGGCGCGGAAGAGCACGAGTTCCAGGAGTTCATAGTCCGGCATGGCATTCGCGCCACCCGCCATGAAGCGGGCGCGCAGGCGCTGCCGGTGGTCGCGGATGTAGGAGGGCAGCGGCCCGGCGCCAAGCGCGGCCCCCGGCGTTTCGTCGCCGGTGAACAAGGGAAGAGGAGCTTCGCCTAGGCCGTTCGTCATAGGCCTCAGCGTCGCGCGTCAGGGTGAAAGAAGGGTTAACGCGCCCCTGCGACGGTGTGCCTTAGCCCTTCATCCCGTCCCAGAAGTTCCTCACCTTCGAGAAGAAGGATGACCCCTCGGGGTTGTTGTCCTTGCTGAGGGCCTCGAACTCACGCAAAAGCTCCTTCTGGCGCGAGGTGAGATTGACCGGCGTCTCGACCGCCATCTCGATCAGCATGTCGCCGACCGCGCCGCCGCGAAGCGCGGGCATGCCCTTGGCCCGCAGGCGCATCTGCTTGCCGGTCT
The DNA here is from genome assembly GCA_020446905.1 of Paracoccaceae bacterium. Taxonomy (GTDB): domain Bacteria; phylum Pseudomonadota; class Alphaproteobacteria; order Rhodobacterales; family Rhodobacteraceae; genus Albidovulum. Next base: position 9,808 of record JAGRDU010000068.1, read on the forward strand.
GGGTGCCGGCGGGCACCTTCACCCGGCTGCGGCCGCCGTCGATCGTCGGCACCTCGACCTCGCCGCCCATCGCGGCGGTGGTCATCGAGACCGGAATGCGGCAGTAGAGGTTCACGCCGTCGCGCTGGAAGATCGCGTGCTCGCGCACCTCGATGAAGATGTAGAGGTCGCCTGTCGGGCCGCCTCGAAGCCCGGCCTCGCCCTCGCCAGCCAGACGGATCCGGGTGCCTGTCTCGACGCCGGCGGGGATGTTCACGGAAAGCTGGCGTTCCTTTTCCGTGCGGCCCGCGCCATGGCAGGCCTTGCAGGGGTTCTTGATGGTCTGACCGGCACCGCCGCAGGTCGGGCAGGTGCGCTCGACCGTGAAAAAGCCCTGCTGGGCGCGCACCTTGCCCATGCCGGAACAGGTCGGGCAGGTCTGCGGCTCGGCGCCGCCCTCGGCGCCGGTGCCGTTGCACACGGTGCAGGCGACGGCGGTCGGGACCGAGATCGACTTCTGAACGCCCGTGTGGGCCTCCTCAAGCGTCACACGCAGGTTGTAGCGCAGGTCCGAGCCGCGCTGGGCACGGCTGCGCCCGCCACCGGCGGCGCCGCCCCGGCCCCCCATGAAATCGCCGAAGAGATCCTCGAACACGTCCGAGAAGGCGCTGGCGAAGTCGCCCTGGCCGTAGCCGCCACGGGCCCCGCCGCGCGCGCCGCCGCCCATGCCACCGTCGAAGGCGGCGTGGCCGAAACGATCGTAGGCGGCCTTCTTGTCGGCGTCCTTCAGGACGTCATAGGCCTCGTTCACTTCCTTGAACTGGGCCTCGGCCTCGGGCTTGTCCTTGTTGCGGTCGGGGTGAAGCTCTTTCGCCTTGGCGCGGTAGGCTTTCTTGAGCTCGTCGGCCGATGCGCCGCGAGAGACACCCAGAACCTCGTAGTAGTCGCGTTTTGCCATGTCCTGCCCCGCCCGGGGGAACGCGCGGGCCGGCCCGACAGATGTCAGGCCGGCCCCGGGGTTCCGGTCGCGTTACTTGCGCTTGTCTTCGCCAAGATCCTCGAAATCGGCATCGACGATGTCGTCGTCCACGCCGCGCGGGCCTTCGTCCTCGTCCGACGCCTGGCCGGCCTTGGACTGTTCGGCCTTGTAGATGGCCTCGCCCAGCTTCATCGAGGCGTCGGTGAGGTTCTGTATGCCGCCCTTGATCTTGCCGGCATCTTCCGACTTCAGGGTTTCTTCCAGCGCGCCGATGGCCAGTTCGATTGCCTCGACGGTCGAGCCGTCGACCTTGTCGCCATGCTCCTCAAGCGCCTTGCGGGTCGAGTGCATGAGGCTTTCGGCCTGGTTCTTGGCCTCGACAAGCTCCTTGCGCTTCTTGTCGCCTTCGGCATTCGCCTCGGCGTCGCGCACCATCTTGTCGATTTCCTCGTCCGAGAGGCCGCCCGACGCCTGAATCGTAATCCGCTGCTCCTTGCCGGTGCCCTTGTCCTTGGCGTTCACGCTGACGATGCCGTTGGCGTCGATGTC
>JAGRDU010000001.1:0-4518 GCA_020446905.1 Paracoccaceae bacterium
AACTACAACGAATGCCTGCACTGCCCGGGCATCCACCCCGAGCTCTGCGATATGGTGCCCGTCTATGCGAAGGGCGTGATGGCCGCGAACGAGGCACCGGGCTGGTCGCCCGAGGCCCCGCCTGCGCCAGTCCTGAAGGATGGCGCGCGGAGCTGGACCATGACCGGCGCCCCCTGCGGCCCGGAGTTCCCGGCCCTGACGCAGCAGGAACGGGCGAACGGCTTCAACTTCGTCACCCTCTATCCGACCATGTTCGTCGTCGCCCACGTCGATTACGTCCGCGCCGTGTCCCTCACGCCGCTGTCGGCGGGCCGCACCCGCCTTGTCGCCGAGTGGCTCTTCACCCCGGAAACCCTCGCCCAGCCGGGGTTCGACGCGGAAGGGGTGGCGGCCTTCGCGACCCTCGTCCTGAAGCAGGACGCCGAGGCCTGCGAGATGAACCAGCGCGGCCTTGCCTCCGACCGCTACCGATGCGGCCGTCTCATGCCGCAGGAGTTCGACATCGCGAGGTTCCATGACTGGGTGCGCAGCCAACTGGCGGATGCGCCGGGAGAGACAGGATGAACGAGAGGCTGAAACCGATCCCGGTGCCGGCGGAATGGGACCGCCGGGGCCTGCCGGGCTGGACCTATCATTCCAAGGCGCTCTTCGCGCTGGAACGGACCGACGTCCTTCTCAATCACTGGCAGATCGCGGGACATGTCGGAAATCTTCCGGCCGCCGGAGACTGGCTGACCTTCGATCTTCTCGGCGAGCGCGCCTTGGTGATCCGGGGACGGGACGGCGTGGTGCGCGCCTTCCACAACCTCTGCCGCCACCGGGGCGCGCGGGTGGTGGAGGGGGACGCCGGGCACTGCCGCGCGGCGCTCGTCTGTCCGTTCCACGGCTGGGTCTACAACACCGACGGCACCCTGCGCGGCGCCGCGCGGCCCGAAAGCTTCGGCGACATGGACCGCGCCGCCTTCGGGCTGAAGCCGGTCGAGATGGAGATCTGGCAGGGCTTCATCTTCCTGCGCTTCCTGCCCGGCCCGCAGCCCGCCGTCGCCGACCTCATGGCGCCGGTCGCGGCCGATTTCGCGGCCTACGGGGCAGGGCACCTCCTGCCCGGCGGGACCTTCGGGCAATGGGACCTCGAACCGATGGAGGTCAACTGGAAGTCGGTGCGCGACGTCGACAACGAGGGCTATCACGTCGCGATGGCGCATCCCGCGCTGCAGGACCTTTACGGCCGCAGCTACCGTGACCTCGTCTATCCCGGCGGCGTGTCGAAGTCCGAGGCGGAGTTCGGCGACCAGCCGGGCCGGCTCTGGTCGGTGCGCCGCTACCTGTCGCTGCGCCCGGATCAGGGCGCGCTGCCCGAGCGGTTGCGCCGTGCCTGGACCTACTACGGCATCTTTCCGAATACCGTGATTTCCTTCACCCCTGAGGGCGCACAATACTATCAGGACATCCCCCTCGGCCCGACCTCGACGGTCGTCGGCGGCCGCCTCTACCGCCGTCCGGACGAGGACCGCGCCACCCGTGCCGCGCGCTATCTCGCCTACCGGATCGACCGCGAGACCGCCGGAGAGGACCGCCAGCTCTCGGTCTGGTCCAACGAATCCATGAAATCCTCCGCCTTCGAGGCCTTTCACCTCTCCGACCTCGAATTCGGCGTTCGGGCCCATCACGACAATCTGCGTCGTCTTCTGCCCGTCATGTCGCTTGCTGACGCGCCGGACGAGGATCAAGTTGCCCTCATCAACGAAAGCTTGCGCCGCGCCAGCGCAAAGCCGGACTGACGACAACGACAATGGCGCGACCAACAGTGGAGTAAGACCATGACCAAGCTGACACGGAGAGGCGCGCTTACCACGTTCGGCGCGACCCTTGCCATTCCATATGTGCGCCCGTCCTGGGCTCAGGCCGGCACCGTCAATGTCTACAACTGGGCCGACTACATCGGCGAGACGACGCTCGCCGACTTCGAGGCGCAGACAGGGATCGGGGTCGTCTACGACACCTATTCCTCTGCCGAAGAGATGCAGGCCAAGATGCTGGCCGGATCGACCGGATACGATGTCGTCGATCACGCCGGCATCGACATGCCCCGCGCCATCGCCGCCGGGATCTACGAGAAACTCGACAAGACGAAGCTGCCGAACTGGAAGAACCTCGACCCCGAGATCCTGCGCATCCTGTCGGGCTGGGACGAGGGCAACGCCTACGGCATGCCCTACATGTGGGGCTCGGTCGGCTTCACTTACAATGTCGACCTCGTCAAGGAACGCATCCCCGATGCCGACATGACCTCCATGGACCTCATCTTCAAACCAGAGAACGCGGAAAAGCTCGCCGATTGCGGCATCTCGATCCTCGACAGCCCGACCGACATCATGCTGATGGTGCTGAAGTACCTCGGCCTCGATGGCGACACGACGAACGTCGAGGACTACCAGAAAGTGGTCGAGGCGTTCAAACCGATCCGCCCCTATATCCGCACCTTCGACAATACCAATTACCTCAACGCCATCCCGAACGGCGAGCTTTGTGCGATCAACAACTGGTCGGGTGACTATGCGACGGCGGCCACCCGAGCTGCGGAGGCGGGGGTCGAGATGAACCTGGCTTACTTCGTGCCGACGACCGGCGCGCCGGCCTGGGTCGACGTGATGTGTGTCCCCTCAGATGCGCCGAACCGCGACAACGCCTATGCCTTCCTCGACTTCATGATGCAGCCCGAGGTTGCCGCCGGCTGCACCAACTACACCTACTACGCCAACGGCAACCTCGCCGCGCGGGAATTCGTCCTGCAGGAAATTCTCGACGACCCCGCGGTCTATCCCGATAGCGAGACCATCGGCCGGATGTGGGCCCCGAAACCCTTCAGCGAGGAACAGGACCGCGCCATCACCCGGGCCTGGCAGGAGATCAAGTCGGGCTGATCCGGTCCCGTTCTTTGTGGAACTGACTGGGAAGGGGACCCGATGCCGGAGATCGCAAGACCAAGTGCCACCGTCGCCGCCTTTCCCGCCGCCGCACCTGCGGTGGCGGCAAAGGCACCGCCCTTTATCCGTATCGAGGGCGTGACGAAACGCTTCGGCACCTTCACGGCAGTCTCGGACGTGACCCTGTCGATCCAGAAGGGAGAGATCTTCTCCCTTCTGGGCGGATCGGGTTGCGGCAAGACCACGCTTCTGAGGATGCTCGCCGGGTTCGAGGAGCCGACCGAGGGGCGCATCTTCATCGACGGGCAGGACATGACCGACCTGCCGCCCTACGAGCGGCCCGTGAACATGATGTTCCAGTCCTACGCCCTCTTCCCCCACATGACGGTCGAGAAGAACGTCGCCTACGGCCTCAAGCACGAGGACATGACGGCCAGCCAGCGCGCCGAGCGGGTGCGCGAGATGCTCGCGCTGGTGCAACTGACCGATTTTTCGCACCGCAAGCCGCACCAGATTTCGGGCGGGCAGCGCCAGCGTGTCGCGCTGGCCCGCGCGCTCGCCCGCCAGCCAAAGCTCCTCCTCCTCGACGAGCCGCTCGCCGCGCTCGACAAGAAGCTGCGCGAGCATACGCAGTTCGAGCTGATGGATATCCAGGACAAGACCGGCACGACCTTCATCGTCGTCACGCACGATCAGGAAGAGGCGATGACGCTCTCCTCCAGGCTGGCCGTGATGGACAAGGGCCGGATCATGCAGATCGGCACCGCGACCGAGGTCTACGAATACCCGAACTCTCGCTTCGTGGCGGATTTCATCGGGTCGATCAATGTCTTCGACGCGACCGTGCAGCGTGTTTCGGGGGATCTGGCCGAGGTCGCCGTGCCCGATCTCGGCGGCACCGTCAGCGCCCGCGCGATTCCCGGACTGGCGCCCGGTGCCGCCGTCGCGCTGGCGGTCCGGCCCGAGAAGATCACCCTGTCGCGGACCCGACCCGAGGGCGGGAACGTCACCGCCGGGACGGTGCAGGGCCTTGCCTATTTCGGCAAGGACTCGCTCTACCGCATCGCGCTGCCGGGCGGGCGCGTTGTCTCGGTCAGTTCCGTGAACGCCCGCCGCGCCGGCGAGAACGAAAGGGTGGCCGACTGGGAGGATGCCGTCTTCCTGTCGTTCGATCCCGCCGCCGCGATCCTTCTGAAGGACTAGGCGATGGCGGCCGACCACCACGACACACCCTTCCAGCGCTGGTTCAACCGCAAGGGCTGGATCAGGCTGACGATCGGCGCGCCCTATCTCTGGCTGATCCTCTTCTTCCTGCTGCCCTTCGTCATCGTCTTTGCGATGAGCTTCGCGACCCGCACCCCGACCGCGCCGCCGTTCTCCTTCGGAGGCGAGCACGCTGTCCTGAACACCGACCACTACGCGCGCCTCGCGACAGACAGCCTCTACATCCGCGCCTATCTCAACTCGATCGGCAACGCTGCGCTCGCGACGGTCCTCTGCCTGCTCATCGGCTATCCGATGGCGCTGGGCCTGACCCGGGTCAGCCGGTCCTGGCGCAACGTCCTTCTGATGCTGGTGATCCTGCCGTTCT
>JAGRDU010000001.1:4533-15604 GCA_020446905.1 Paracoccaceae bacterium
CTACGCCTGGATGGGGCTGATGGGCTCGCAAAGCTGGTTCAACAAGCTTCTGACCGGCGCCTACAACGCCCTTGTCCCGACCGAGGCGGCGCTGAAGTTCATCCCGATGATGAACACCAGTTTCGCGGTCGTCCTCGTGACGGTTTATTCCTACCTGCCGTTCATGATCCTGCCGCTCTACGCGAACCTCGAAAAGCTCGACACCACGCTGAACGAGGCGGCGATGGACCTTGGATCGCGGCCCGCGCGGGTCTTCCTTGACGTGACGCTGCCGCTCTCGATCCCGGGGATCATCGCCGGCGGGCTCCTCGTCTTCATCCCGGCCTCGGGCGAGCTCATCATCCCCTCGCTCGTCGGCTCCTCCTCGCGCCCGATGATCGGGCGGGTCATCTCGGACGAGTTCGCATCGGCACGCGACTGGCCGATGGCCTCGGCGGTCTCGGTCGCGCTTCTCGTCCTCCTCGTCGTGCCGCTGATGATCTACACCTATTACGAGGGCAGATCCTACGAGAAGGCCCGGTCCGAGGGGGAACGGCCATGAGACGCCAGTCCGTCTTCCTCGTGACGATGATGTGCTTCGGGTTCGCCTTCTTCTACATCCCGATCCTTTCGATGATCGTCTATTCCTTCAACGGCTCGCGCCTCGCCACGGTCTGGGGCGGGTTCTCGACCAAATGGTATGTCTCGCTCTTCTCGAACAAGCAGATCCTCAAGGCCGCGATCCTGTCGCTTCAGATCGCGGTCCTGAGTGCGACCTTCGCGACGATCCTCGGCACCATGGCGGGGATCGCACTGGCGCGGTTCAAGCGGTTCCGGGGCCGGACGCTTTTTTCCGGCCTCGTCACGGCGCCCCTCGTCATGCCCGAGGTCATCACCGGCATCGCCTCGCTGATGCTCTTCATTCTGATGGCCGAATACATCGGCTGGCCCGCGACACGCGGCTTCACCACGGTGACACTTGCCCACATCACCTTCTCGATGGTCTTCGTCACCACCATCATCCATTCGCGGCTGGTCGAGGCCGATGCCTCGATCGAGGAAGCGGCAATGGACTTGGGTTCTCGCCCCTGGCAGGTGATGAAGGACATCACGCTTCCGATCATCTCGCCCGCGATCCTTTCGGGCTGGCTTCTCGCCTTCACCATCTCGCTCGACGATGTCGTCATCACCAACTTCACGACCGGCCCCGGCACGACGACCCTGCCGATCCTGATCTGGTCGAAGGTCAAGCTGGGCGTGACCCCTGACATCAACGCGCTGGCGACGATCACGGTCACCATCGTCGGCATCGGCGTCATCATCGCGGGCGTGATCCTCAACCGTGCCGAGAAACGGCGCGAGCGTGATGCCCGCATGGCCTACAGGGAAAACCAATGACCGACGTGGCGCGGGACCGGGCCGAGCTTGCACTCGCCCTCGGCGAGCCGGGATCGGGCAAGCGCCGCTACGCCGCCGCGATGCGGCTCTACCACCAGGGCCATCTGTCAGCCGAGGCGCTTGAGGTCTACCGCGTCTGCGCCGCGCGCGATGGCGACGATCCGGCGCTTCTCTTGCGCAATCGGGGGCTGGGCGGTGAGGCAGGCGATCCGGGAGCGCCGCAGCCAGATGCGCTGATCGGCATACTCGTGGACGAGGCGGACGGATATCTCGCCACGCTTCAGGGCGATGGCATCGCGGAGGTGAGGCGGGGCCTTGCCCCCTGGCGCGGCGGGGCCGTGAGAATCGCCGCACCGGGCCGCAACCCGGTCGTGGAACGCTATCTTCCCGCCGCCTTGACCGCCCTTGCCGCAACGCACCCGGCGCTCGCGGCGGCGATCGGCGCGGCCGCGCCGCTGCTCGACTGGGTCACCTACGACCTCTATCCGCCGGACGAGATCGGTCCCGCCTTCGCCGCCGGCCATGCCTATGCATCTATCGTCGGTGCCGACCGCGCGGCGATCCCGGCACGGGATTTCGACCTCGGTCTCTTCCTGATCGCGCCGGACCTGCTTTACCGCGACCACGCGCACCCGGCGCCCGAGCTTTACGCGCCGCTTACCGGCCCGCATGGCTGGCGCTTCGGGCCCGGCCGGCCGCTCATCGTGAAACCGGCGCACAGGCCTGTCTGGAACCCGTCGGGCCAGCCGCATCTGACCAAGGTCGGGCCGATGCCGTTCCTGTGCTTTTACGGCTGGACCCGAGACGTGGACCGGCCTGCGCATGTCGTTCCCGCCGATGACTGGGCGCGGCTTGAAGCCATGCGGATCGCGCCAGACGGCAAGATCAGCTGGCAAGCGGAGGAGTGACCATGGAAGCGGACGGCGGCGAGCTTTATCACCCGCGCCTCGTGACGATGCTGGAGACGCTCTGGGGCGAGGGGTTCCTGTCGCCCGGCGGCCCTGATGAGGTCGGGCGCACCGTCGCCGGCGTGGACTTCGCCGGCAGGAATGTCCTCGACATCGGCTGCGGGGCAGGGGGCATCGACGTTGCCCTCGTCCGCGCCCATGGGGCGGGCTATGTCACGGGCCTCGACGTCGAGGATACCGTGCTGACCCGTGCCCGCGAGGTGATCGTGGCGGCGGGCCTTGTGGACCGGATCGGTTGCGTCAAGGTCGCGCCCGGCCCGCTGCCCTTTCCGCCTGCAACCTTTGACATCGTCTTTTCCAAGGACTCGATCGTCCACATCCCCGACAAGCACGCCCTGATGCGCGAGGTCGGCCGCGTCCTTCGCCCCGGCGGCTGGTTCGTCGCCTCGGACTGGCTGATCGGCCATGACGGGTCGCCAAGCGCCGAGATGGCCGCCTATATCGCCGCGGAGGGACTCGATTTCGGCATGGCCTCTCCGGCGCGCTACCGGACCGCGATGGAAGCGAACGGGTTCACCGACATCGCGATCACCAGCCGCAATGCCTGGTACCGCGAGACCGCCCGCGCCGAGCTTGCCCGGCTGAAGGGACCCGAGGGCGCAGAGGCGGCGGGGGCCGTGGGGCAGGACTTCGTCGATGCCAACATCGCCATCTGGGAACGCATGATCCCGGTCCTCGACACGGGCGAGCACTGCCCGACGCATCTGAGGGCGCGCAAGCCCGACGCCAGCCTCTGAAAGGTGCCCCGATGACCGCCCCCGATCTTCTACTCCTCAACGCCCGCATCGCCACGATGGACGGGGCGATCCCCTTCGCCGAGGCTTTGGCGGTCCGGGGCGGGCGGGTCGCGGCACTCGGCACGACGGCCGAGATCGCGGCGCTGGCCGGGCGCGGGACGCCTGTCATCGACGGAGGCGGACATCTGGTGCTGCCGGGGTTTCAGGACACGCACATCCATTTGCAGGACTCGGGTCAGGACTACAGCCAGAATGCCGACCTCTCGGATGCCCGCACGCCGGACGCGCTGGTCGTGAGCCTTGCAAGGCATGCAAGCGGCCATGCGCGGCCCTGGGCCTGCGGCACGGGCTGGTATTCCGGCATCTTCCATGCCGGAAATCTCGACCGGCATCTTCTCGACCGCGCGGTGCCGGACCGTCCCTGCCTGATCGTCGCCTCGGACGGCCACAACGCCTGTCTGAACACGAAAGGCTGCGAGGCGGTCGGGCTGACCGCGGACACCGCCGACCCGCGCAACGGCCATTTCGTGCGCGATGCGGACGGAACGCCGACCGGGATGCTGTACGAGGACGCGATCCCCTGGGCCGAGGCGCGGATGCCGCCGCCGACGGACGAGGACTTCGCCGAGGGCGTTCTCTGGGCGCAGGCGCTGGCGCACCGGAACGGGATCACCGGCGTCCTCGACGCGCGTGTCGGCGAACGCCATGTCCGCGTCTACCGCGCGCTCGATGCGTCCGGGCGGCTGACGCTGCGCACCGCCGCGACCGCCCTTGTCACCGCCTCCGACACGCCCGAAAGCGCGCTTGAAAGACTGAGCGGCTTCCGCGCCGCAGCGAACGGGCCGCGGTTCAAGGTCCATTCGGCCAAGTTCTTCCTCGACGGCGTGGTCGAGAACCGCACCGCCGCCATGCTCGCCCCCTATTCCGACGCGGCCGGGGGCAATGCCGAGCTGATGTTTGCGCCGGACCACATCGCCGCGCTATTCACCGCGCTCGATGCCGCGCGATTCCAGATCCATGTCCACGCCATTGGCGACCGTGCGGTGCGCGCCGCCCTTGATGGCTGCGCGGCGGCGCGCTCCGTGAACGGCAACTGGCCCTCGCTGCACCAGATCGCGCATATCCAGTTCCTCGACCCCGCCGACCTGCCGCGCTTCCGCGCGCTTGGCGTCATGGCCAATGTCCAGCCGCTCTGGGCACGCGACGAACCCTCGGTGACCGATATTGCGGTGCCGATGGTCGGCAACGCCCGCAGCCGCTGGATCTATGCCTTCCGCTCGCTTCTGGACGCGGGCGCGGCGATGGCGCTCTCCAGCGACTGGGGCGTCTCGACCCTCAATCCCTTCGAGATCATCGAGACCGCGGTGACGCGCCAGCCGCCGGCGCGCGAGGGCAGCGTGCCGCCCTTCGTCCCCGAGGAGCGCATGACCCGCGCCGAGGCCGTCGCCGGCTATACGATCAGCGCCGCCGCCGCCGCATGGCGGTCGGAAGAGACCGGAACCCTCGGCCTCGGCAGATTCGCCGATTTCATCGTGCTTGACCGCGATGTTTTCTCCTGTCCCGTCTATGACATCGGCAGCACCCGTGTCCTGATGACCGCGGTTGGCGGGCGGATCGTGCATGAGGCGGGCTGAAACCGGGCGGCCGGGACGGCGGGGGCAGGGGGGCACCCTGCCAGAGCGCCGGTCTCGCTGACGGCCCAACGCCCCGACATGCCGTCCTCCGGATCCCCGCGCAGGCGGCTCCCGGAAGTGGCGCGCGCCGGCTATCACAATTATAGGTGACCGCTATTGGCGTTTCCTTCATGCATGCCCCATCTTCCCGTCATGAAGATAGATCCGGGAGACCTGCGATGACCTACCGCAAGACCGATGACGCCATCGCGAAGCTGACGCCCGAACAGTTCCGTGTGACGCAGCAAAGCGGCACCGAGCGTCCCTTCACCGGCGAGTACGATCACCACTTCGAGCCGGGCATCTATGTCGATGTCGTGTCGGGCGAGCCGCTTTTCGCCTCGTCGGCCAAGTTCAATTCGGGCTGTGGCTGGCCCGCATTCTCGAAACCCATCGACAACGTCACGGAACACGCCGACACCTCTCACGGCATGCGCCGGGTCGAGGTCCGGTCGAAGCACGGCGACAGCCATCTCGGCCATGTCTTCAATGACGGGCCCCGCGAGATGGGCGGCCTGCGCTACTGCATCAACTCGGCCTCCTTGCGCTTCGTGCCGAGGGCCGACATGGAAGCCCTCGGATATGGGCAATATCTCAATCAGGTGGAGGACAAGGCATGACGGAACGCGCGGTTCTTGCGGGTGGCTGCTTCTGGGGGATGCAGGACCTGATCCGGAGGCTGCCGGGGGTGACCGAGACCCGGGTCGGCTATACCGGAGGCGACGTGAAATTCGCCACCTATCGCAATCACGGCACCCACGCCGAGGGGATCGAGATCCTGTTCGATCCGGCGAAGATCAGCTTTCGGCAGCTCCTGGAATTCTTCTTCCAGATCCATGACCCCACGACACTGAACCGGCAGGGCAACGACCGGGGCACCTCCTACCGGTCGGGCATCTACTACACCTCGGACGAACAGAAGGCCGTGGCCGAGGCGACGATCCTCGATGTGGACGCTTCGGGCCTCTGGCCGGGATCGGTGCAGACCGAGGTGAAGCCCGCGGGCGACTTCTGGGAGGCCGAGCCGGAGCATCAGGACTATCTTGAGCGCTTCCCGAACGGCTACACTTGCCACTATCCGCGCCCGAACTGGGTCCTGCCCAAGCGGGCTGCGGCGGAATAGTCCGGTCGCGCCGGCGCGAGGCCATGCCTTGCGCCGGCGCGGACAGTAAGCGCCGGCCGCCGCATGGCGCCCTTCAGAGGCCGCCGGAACCGGCGCGGAGGCCAGGTGACCTGCACCCCGGGGATGAACCCGGCGACGGCCGGACCCACCTCGATCCTGTTCGGAGTGACCATGCTCGATCTGCCAGCAATTCCCTTCGACAACAGTTACGCCCGCGATCTCGAGGGGTTCTACATCCCCTGGGGCGGCACCAAGGCCCCCGCGCCGGAGGTGCTGCGCCTGAACACGGCGCTTGCGTCCGAGCTTGGCCTCGAGGCGGCGGCGCTGACCACGCCCGCCAGCGCCGCCATGCTGAGCGGCGGCCTCGCGCCAAAGGGGGCCGCCCCGCTCGCCATGGCCTACGCCGGGCATCAATTCGGTGGGTTCTCTCCGCAACTCGGCGATGGCCGCGCCCTTCTCCTTGGCGAGGTGATCGACCGTGCGGGACGCCGCCGCGATATCCACCTCAAGGGCTCGGGCCGTACGCCGTTCTCGCGCGGCGGCGATGGCAAGGCCGTGCTTGGGCCGGTGCTTCGCGAATATCTCTTCGGCGAGGCGATGCATGCGCTCAAGATCCCGACCACGCGCGCGCTGGCCGCCACCCTGACCGGCGAGGCGGTGATGCGCCAGAACGGGCCGGAGCCGGGGGCGGTCCTCGCCCGCGTGGCATCCTCGCATCTGCGGGTCGGGACCTTCCAGTTCTTCGCTGCCCGGGGCGACGTCGACAAGGTCCGGCGGCTTGCCGATTATGCGATCGGCAGACATTTTCCCGACATCGCCGACCACCCTGACCGGTATCTTGAGCTTTTTCGCCGCGTCCGCGACCTGCAGGCCGCGCTGGTGGCGCAATGGGCTCTGGTCGGGTTTGTCCACGGCGTGATGAACACCGACAACACGGCGATTTCCGGCGAGACCATCGACTACGGCCCCTGCGCCTTCATGGACGCCCATGACCCGAAGACGGTCTTCAGTTCGATCGACCAATTTGGACGCTATGCCTACGGCAACCAGCCGCCGATCATGCAGTGGAACCTGACGCGATTCGCCGAAACCCTCATCGACCTCGTCGATCCCGAGGACAGCGAAGAGGCCATCCGCCGCCTCACGATCGAGGTCAATGCCTTTCCGGCGCAGTATCAACGGGAGTGGCTGACAGGGATGCGCGCCAAGCTGGGCCTCGTCAAGGATTTGCCGGGCGATCTCGATCTGGCAAATGACCTTCTGGCGGCGGCCGAGGCGCAGGGCACCGATCATACGCGCCTGTTCCGGGCTCTTGCGGTGTTCGTGCGCGGCAATGTCGCGCCGGTCCGGGCCCTCTTCTCCGATCCCGCCCGGTTCGATGCCTGGGCGGATCGCTTCGTGCGGCGCATGGCCGAGGAAGAAACGGGAGACCTCGGGCGGGCCGAGGCGATGGACCGCGTCAACCCGATCTACATCCCGCGCAACCACCTCGTGGACGAGGCGCTGAAGGCCGCGGTCGTCGGCGACATGGAGCCGTTCGACCGCCTGATCCGGGTGCTGGCCCTGCCGTTCACTCCGCAACAGGGGGCCGAACGCTATGCCGAACCGGCGCCCGCGGATTTCGGTCGCTTCGTGACTTACTGCGGCACCTGAGCCGCCCGAATTTCAGGGGGAAGGCGTGGTCAGGGATCGCGAAACTGCCGAAGGCGGGGGCTTTGACCGGATTGCGGGCAAAGGCGACGACAATCCCCCGCCGCGCCGGGCCGGGATGCGCGCCACTGCTGGATTTGGCGGCGGCTGCCGCCGGTGCACCGAAGCGGCCTTGCAGTAGATCCGCGGCATGACCGGGGTCCGCCTGGGCTTCATCGCCTACGACCCGCCGCATGAGGGGTAGTCCGAGGCGATGGCCGTCACCTGGGACCCCGGGGCCGATCTGGCTGGATGACCTCATCGCCGTCCATCTGGCCACCCACGCGAGCAGGTCGCGCCACGGGATACGCGGCATGACCCGCAGCGCCGTTTATGCCGCCAGCGGGGCGGAGGCCGCCGCCGTGCGCGGGATCATCGGGCGCGTCGTGCACGAGGGTGGCTGAGCCGATGGCGGAGCGGCCGCGATGCGGCGCTCTTGGCTGAGGACGCCGGACCGGCGCGTCGGGACGGATGCCCAAATTGTGTCCAGAACCGAAACTCCCGGCCTGCAAAACGGGAAATCGGCTGACACGACCGTCGCCCTCGGTTTAGAAAATCCCATGGAACGGTGCAGGACCCAGCCCGGAAGATCCAGATGAACCGATCTGCGACAGATGACCTCCGCTTGACCCCGCAGACGCGACAGGCGCCGGTGCTCAGCCTCGTTGTCGCCGCCTATAACGAGGAAGATGTCCTCGGTGTCTTCTTCGAACGTCTCGAGGCGGTCCTTGCCGAGATCGGAGAAAGCTACGAGATCGTCTGCGTCAACGACGGCAGCCGGGACCGGACCGCGGCAATCCTTGCCGAGGCTGCCGCCCGCGATTCCCGCATCCGCGTCGTCAACTTGTCGCGCAATTTCGGAAAGGAGATCGCGCTGACCGCGGGCCTCGATAATGCGGCGGGGCAGGCGGTCGTGCCGCTTGACGCGGATCTGCAGGACCCGCCGGAGTTGATCGCTGAATTCATCCGCCTTTGGCGCGACGGGTTCCATGTTGTCTATGCCGTGCGCAACGCCCGCGAAACCGACAGCTGGTTGAAGCGGACGACAGCGGGGGCGTTTTACGCCTTGCTGAACAAGCTCTCGAATGTCGAGATTCCGCACAACGCGGGCGATTTCCGACTGATGGACCGCAGGGTTGTCGACGCGGTCAAGTCGCTGCCTGAACGCAACCGCTTCATGAAGGGGCTCTTCGCCTGGGTCGGATTCCGGCAGACGGCGGTCTATTACGAACGGCCCAAGCGCGCGGCCGGCACCAGCAAGTTCAACTACTGGAAACTGTGGAATTTCGCGCTGGACGGAATCACGGGCTATTCGACCGTGCCACTGCGCCTTGCCACCTATTTCGGGCTGATTTTCGCGATACTGGCAATGATCTACGGGCTTTACCTCCTGCTTCGCACGCTGATCTTCGGTGTCGATGTGCCCGGCTATGCCTCGACCATGGTGGCTGTCATCTTCATGGGCGGCGCACAGCTGACCGTGCTCGGGATCATAGGGGAATACCTCGGCCGGCTTTACAGCGAGGCCAAGCACCGCCCGCTCTACATCGTGGAGAACCGCATTGGCTTTGACGACGACGCGGCCTGAGGGCACGCCGCGCTGGCTGACCTCCGTCGGTCCGATGCAGGCCCTCGCGCTGGCCGCGCTGCTCTATGCGCTGACAACCGGCTACGGTGTCCTGACCGACGGTTTCCACTCGGATGACTGGCGCCACGTCCATGGCACCTCGCCCCTTTGGACGGCCCTCGAAGGACGCTGGTTCCTCGAGGTGATCTATCGCGGCATTCTCGGCGAGAAATTCCTTCTGCCCGTGCAGGTCGCGCTGGCGTTTCCCTGCTTCTACTGGGCCTCAGTGGTGCTCGCGCGGCGCGCCGCACCCGAGGGGCTGGTGCCGGTGGCGACCCTCGGGATCTTCGCGCTGACCACCAATCACATCTTCATGGCCGACGCTCTCAGTTTTGAAAGCAACGTGTTCGCCTATCCGCTGGCCCTGGCGATGGCGGTGGCCGCTTTCGAGGCGATCGCCCGGAGCGAGGGCCGGTCGGCGGCCCTGCAGACCCTCTCGATCGTCCTAGCCGCGCTCCTGCTGGCGCTGACGCTCTCGACCTACCAGACCTTTGCGCTCGCGGGGCTGATCGTGCCGGTCATGGCGCTCGTCGATATCGACCGGGTGCGTTTCGGGCGTGCTGTCAGGCTGGCACTTCTGGGCGCCATCGCCTCGGTCCTCGCGATCCTCCTCTACCTCGTCCTCTGGCGCGCCTATGCCGCGCTGAACGGGATCGAGGTCGTGAGCGAGCGCTTCAAGGGCGCCGACATGGCCGGGATTCGCGACAAGCTGGCGGCCCTGCCAGTGATGATGAAGAAGCTGCACACCGGCACCTACATGTATCTGCCTGTCGTGCTACGTGCCGCGATGGGTCTTTTCTCGGCGGCCGTTCTGGCCATGGGTGCACTGGCAGGCCTTATGGCCCTGGCCGCGCCGGGATCCCTTGGTGTCCGGCTCCTCGCGCCTCTCAGGATCGCCATCGGGCTGGGACTTGCGTTCTTCCTGTTCCCGATCCTTTTCTGGCTCGGCTACGAGGGGGACGCCCCTCCGGCACGCGCCTTCGCCTACATCGGCCTCTGGATCGCTGCCCTCTTCGTGCTGGTCTTGCGGCTTGTCGCGGTGCGGGCGCGTGGTCTCGGCGGCCCTGTAGTGGCTGCCGGCGCTGGCGCCATGGCTGCCCTCGCGCTGATCCTTGCCATTACCTCCAGCGCCTTCTGGTACGACAGTGCTCGGGTCGGGCAGCGCGACCAGAACCTCGCCCGCGCGATCTATGCCCGTGTCGCGACGCTGCCGGGTTTCGACGGCAAGACGTTTCGGGTGATCGGCGGCACCGACTATCCCGACCTCTCCTGGGGCAGCCTTGCAAGCTGGACGACCTTCCATGCGGGCAACCCCCGCCTCGGCATCTTCCGCGAAATGTACGGGATGTCCGAGGACACCTACTCCCTACCGGTCTCGCCCCGGGCCTGCCATGCCTTTCCGGCTGCGGATGCGGCCTTCGTCGTGGACGGCGTCGCCTATGTCTGCCTCGAAGACTTCCGGCCGATGACCGAGACGCTGCGCTGCGCGCCCCTGACCCAGGACCCCGGCGCCGAGATCTGCCTCGGCACTGCTGTCGTTGCCCATTCGGCGCCTGCTTGCCTGCCTACCGGCAAGGCCGATCCGGTCATGCGTGTCGCCTTCCGTTATTCCGGGCAAAGCCACGCGCCGGAAACCTCATTCACGACGGAAAGCTTTTCCGTCCCGGTGGGCGGCCGCTGTTACACCGTGGCCCTGACGCCAGCTCTTGCCGGGCTGGAGGAGATCAGCGTCAACCTTTACGCCCCAGCCGGTGCCCTTCGCTGGCAGGAAGCCTTTCGCGCCGCGCGCCTCGGTGCCGCGCAATAGCCGTCGCCCCAAGACAGGTGGCGCACAACGGTCGGACTGTGACGGAAGTTTGGTTGCGGGGGCAGGATTT
>JAGRDU010000069.1:0-663 GCA_020446905.1 Paracoccaceae bacterium
AGCCGCCGGCCAGTTCCCAGTCGGCACAGGTCGCGAAGTCTTCCAGCGTCTTGACACCGTCGTTCGCCAGCGCCTCGATCATTTGCGGGGTCAGGCCGTCGAAGCTCACCAGGCTGTCCTCGACGCCCAGCGCACGGGCGTTTTCCAGCGCCTTGCGGTTCTGTTCCTCGATCACGTCGCGGGCACGCGCCTGAAGCTCTTCGGCCGTCGCCTCGTCAACGCCCTCGATGGTCAGAAGCTCGTCAAGCTCCACATAGGCGACCTCTTCGAGGTTGGTGAAGCCCTCGGCCACCAGAAGCTGGGCGAAGAATTCGTCGAGATCGAGCGCATCCATGAAGAGCTTGGTGCGCTCGGCGAACTCCGCCTGACGCCGCTGGCTCTCTTCCTCCTCCGTGAGGATGTCGATGTCGAGGCCGGTAAGCTGCGAGGCCAGCCGCACGTTCTGGCCGCGACGCCCGATGGCGAGTGACAGCTGCTCGTCCGGGACCACGACTTCGATCTTGCCGGCCTCTTCGTCGATGACGACTTTCGCCACCTCGGCCGGCTGCAGCGCGTTCACAAGGAACGTCGCCTGATCCTCGTTCCACGGGATGATGTCGATCTTTTCGCCCTGCAGCTCGTTCACGACGGCCTGCACACGGCTGCCGCGCATGCCGACGCAGG
>JAGRDU010000069.1:761-24193 GCA_020446905.1 Paracoccaceae bacterium
TCCGGCACTTCCATCTTGAAGAGCTCGGCCATGAACTGCGGATCGGTCCGGCTGAGGAAGACCTGCGGACCGCGCGGCTCGCGCCGCACATCCTTGACATAGCACCGGATGCGGTCGTTCGGGCGATAGCTCTCGCGGCCGATCTTCTCGTTCCGGCGCAGTATGCCCTCGCCCCGGCCGATATCGACGATGATGTTGCCGTATTCCTCGCGCTTGACAACACCGTTGATGATCGTGCCCTTGCGATCCTTGAATTCCTCGAACTGGCGGTCGCGCTCGGCCTCGCGGACCTTCTGAAGGATGACCTGCTTGGCCGACTGCGCCGCGATCCGGCCGAGGTCCACGGGCGGAACCTCGTCGACAATGGTGTCGCCGATCTGCGGGTTGTCGAGATACTGCTTGGCCTGCGCCACGGTCAGCTCGGCCTGGTAGTTCTCAAGAAGGTCGTCCTCGACCACCGTGCGGACCCGGGTGAAGGTCGCCTTGCCGGTCTTGCGGTCGATGGCGACGCGGATGTCCATCTCGGACCCGTAGCGCGACTTCGCGGCGCGGGCGAGGCTCTCCTCCATCGCCTCGATCACGAGGCCGGGGTCGATCATCTTTTCCCGCGCGACGGCCTCGGCCGTCTGGAGAAGCTCAAGCTGGTTGGCAGAGGTGATCGCCATTCATTCCTCCTCGGAATCTTCGTCTTCGATTGCGTCGAACGCGGCCTCGTCCACCGTCTCGGTGGCCTTCTTCTGCCGCAGCATTTCGGTAATCAGCTCGTCCGTCAGGACAAGTTTCGCGTCGGAAAGCCAGTCGAACTTCAGCCCGATGGTCCCTTCCTCGATCTCGATCAGGACCTCGTCGCCCTCGGTCCCGGCGACCATGCCCTTGAAGCGCTTGCGCCCGTCGATCATCTCGGACGTCTCGATCTTGGCTTCATACCCCTTCCAGATGTCGAAATCCTTCAGCCGCGTCAGCGGCCGGTCGATGCCGGGGCTGGAGACCTCGAGGTTATAGGCCTCCTCGATCGGGTCCTCGACATCCAGAACCGCCGACACCGCGACCGAGATCCTGCCGCAGTCGTCGACGTCGATCCCGCCTTCGGGCCGGTCCGCCATGATCTGCAAGGTCTTGGTGTTGCCGCCCATCAGCCGGATCCGCACAAGCTCGAACCCCAGACCTTCGATGGTCGGGGTCACGATCTCGGCCAGACGGCGGTCGATGGCGGTTTTGGCGATTAGGTCGGTCACGTCAGTCCAAACAACAAAAAACGGGCCCAGCGGCCCGTCGATCTTTCTCGGTGGGTTCTGAGTTTGGACCCCAGAACCGCGCTGTTGAGGGCGATATAGGGGAAGGCGGGCGAGTCTGCAAGGAAAGACTAACTCATTCATCGCTAGAGGGGTTGTCCCTCCAGATCCGGTAGTTGAGCGCCGTAGCGACGCTTAGCCAGAGAAGGTAAGGAACGAGCATAGCCGCCGCGATCCCGTCGACATTCCAGAAAGCGAGGATCGTCAAGGCGACCGAAACCCACAAAACGGCGATGATGATCAATCCTGCCCGAATATGGTGGCCGCCGAAGAACACCGGTGTCCACAGCGTGTTCAGCGCAATCTGAAGCGCCCAGAGCGCGAGGGCGGTGCCGTTGCCGGGCATGCCCGCCACACGGGTCGCGGCGAGTGCGATCAGGAGGTAGAGAGAGGTCCAAACGACCGGAAATGCCCATTTCGGGGGCGTCCATACAGGGCGCTTCAGCCTCTCGTACCAGGCGCCTGGCTGAAAGATCATCCCGGTCGCGGCAGCGGCAAGGCAGGCACCCAGGAAACCCAGAAACGTTGTTATCACTCACGCCTCCAACTCAGGTCGCATCTGGCGTGACCGCCGTCATCCGCGCAAAACGTCCATGACCCGGATCAGTTCCGCCGAAATCCCCGGCTCGGACAGCGCATGCCCCGCGACCGGGATCATCCGCACGTCGGCACTCCCGTGCGCCTCACCCAGCCGCCAGGCCGAAGCCGGCGGGCAGATCATGTCGTAGCGGCCCTGAACGACGGTCATCGGGATATGCCGGATGCGGCCTACATCGCGCAGGATCTGCCCATCTTCCTCAAGGAACCCCTTGTTGACGAAATAATGGTTCTCGAGCCGGGCGAAGGCGCGGGCATAGTCCGCCGGCGCGTCGCCGACACAGCCGTCATTTTCAACGCTGGCGAGCGCGTTTTCCCAGCCCGCCCAGGCCCGGGCAAAGCGTGTCTCGACAATCGTGTCGCCGGAAAAGAGCCGCCGGTGATAGGCGCCGATCAGATCGCCCCGCTCGCCCTCCGGAATCATGCCGGAAAACTCCGCCCAGCGCTCCGGCCAGAATGCACCGGCGCCGCCGCCGTAGAACCAGTCAAGCTCCTGCTCTGTCATCAGGAAAACCCCGCGCAGGACGAGTTGACGGACGCGATCGGGATGTGTCTCCGCGTAGATCAGGCCCAGCGTCGCACCCCAGCTGCCGCCGAAGACGATCCAGTTGTCGATGCCAAGCAAGACACGAATCCGCTCGATATCCGCCACGAGGTGCCAGGTCGTGTTCGCCGTCACGCCGGCGTGGGGAACCGAGCGGCCGCATCCGCGCTGGTCAAACAGGACGATCCGGTAAACCGAGGGGTCGAAATAGCGTCGCATCGCCGGCGACGACCCGCCGCCGGGCCCGCCGTGCAGCACGATCACCGGCACGCCATCGGGGCGCCCGCACTGCTCGACATAGACCCTGTGACCGTCGCCCACGTCGATCATGCGCTGATCGAAGGGGTCGATCGGCGGATAGAGTGTCGCATGACTGCGCTTTAGGCCTGCGAACCGGTCCATTCCCTGACTATATAGTGCCGCGGAGGGGGCCGCCACCGCTCCCGAACAAGGAAGGGCCGAACCATGCAAAGTGCCGCCAGCACCGTCGATCCCGCGGAAGTCGCCAAGTTCGAGGCGATGGCCGCAGAATGGTGGGACCCGAACGGCAAGTTCAAGCCGCTGCACATGATGAATCCGGTACGGCTCGACTACATAACCCGCCAGATCGCCGCCGAGTTCGGACGGGACCTCGCGCGGCCGCGGCCCTTCGAGGGGCTGCGCCTTCTCGATATCGGTTGCGGCGGCGGCCTTTTGTCCGAACCCATGGCGCGGCTCGGCGCCACTGTCGTCGGCGCGGACGCGGCCGAGCGCAACATTCCCGTCGCGCGCATCCACGCCGAGGAGCAAGGCCTTTCCATCGACTATCGGCACACCACGGCCGAGGCGCTGGCGGCGGCGGGCGAGGCCTTCGACGTCGTCCTCGCCATGGAGATCGTCGAACATGTTGCCGAGCCGCAGGGCTTCGTGACCACCTGCCAGCAGCTTCTGAAACCCGGCGGGCTCTTCGTCGCCTCGACGATCAACCGCAATCCGAAAAGCTTCATGATGGCGATCGTCGGCGCCGAATGGGTGATGCGCTGGTTGCCGAAGGGCACGCATGACTGGGCGAAATTCATCACGCCGGACGAGCTTTCGACCCTGATCGCGCACGCCGCGATGACGCCCGTCGACCGCAAGGGCTTCATCTTCAACCCGGTCAGCTGGGCCTGGTCGATCTCGGATCGCGATCTGTCGGTGAACTACGTGATGGCCGGGGTCAAACCGGCCTAGTCCTCGCCGAGCATTGCGCGGATCTCGCGCAGCACGGGCAGGGCGCCGCGCACCTTGTCCGCGCCCACGGCGCGAACGATCTCGCCCACCACCGGCGTGATCGCCGCCAGCGCGGCATCGCGCGCGGCGCGGCCCGAAGGGCTGATCGACACGAACTTGCGTCGCGCATCGTCCCAGTCGGGCCGGATATGGACGTGACCGGCCCATTCCAGCTTCGCCAGCGTGTTGGTCATGGCCCCGCGCGTCACATGGAACGCCTCGGCCAGCTGCGCCGGCGAGCGTTCGGCGTTCACATGCGCCAGATGGTTCAGCACCGAGAAATGACTGAGCTCCATCCCCTTCGGCAGCGCCCGGCTGACGCGGTTGCGCGCCAGCTGGCCGGCCATGAAGACCTCGGAGAACAGGACAACGGCGAGCGGATCGGTCTGGTCGGCCATCTCAGGGCCCCTCGAAGGCGCGGTCATGGGTCAGGGAAGGCACTCGCGCGCGGGCCCTTGCCACCTCATCGCGCGTGAGGTCGACATAGGTAATCCCGACATTGGTCCCGCCATCCGCCAGAACCTCGCCCCATGGCGACACGGCAAGAGAATGGCCGAAGGTGCGGCGCGGTCGGCCATTGTGCGCTGCATGAGCGCCGGTTTGCGCCGGCGCCAGAACATAGGCGCCGCATTCGATCGCGCGGGCCTGCAAAAGCGCATGCCAATGTGCGGCGCCGGTCGTGTCGTTGAAGGCCGCCGGAACGGTCAGAACCTCCGCCCCCGCCTGCGCCAGCCGCCGGTAAAGCGCGGGGAAGCGCACGTCATAGCAGACGGAAAGACCGGCGCGGCCAAAGGGCGTCTCCGCGATCACCGCCCGGGTCCCGGGCCGGTAGCCGGCGGATTCGCGGTATTGCTCGGTCTCCGAGACATTCACGTCGAACATGTGGATCTTGTCGTATCGCGCGGCGATCGTTCCATCGGGCGCGATCAGGAACGACCGGTTGGCGAAGCGCCCATCCTCGTCGTGGGTCAAAAGCGCGAGCGAGCCGATCAGCAGCCAGATTCCCTTGTCCGCCGCGTCCTGCCGCAGGGCGGAAAGCGTGGCGTCCTCCTCCTCGTGTCTCAGCACCTCCCGCTGATGCACCCGGTCCGAAGACAGGCAATTTGTCACTTCAGGCGTCAGCACGAACTCTGCCCCCGCCGCCGCAGCCTCGGCCACCAGCCCGCGCGTCACCGGCAGGTTCGCGGCCGGGTTGTCCGACACCGAAAGCTGGAGAAGGGCGGCCTTCATGCCTCAGGCCGCCAGCATCGGGTCGAGTTTGCCCGCCCGGTCCAGCGCGTGGATATCATCGCAGCCCCCGACATGGCGCCCGTCAATGAAGATCTGCGGTACGGTATAGCCGCCCTTCGCCCGCTGCATCATCTCGGCCCGCTTTTCCGGCGCGCCGGAAACATCGGTCTCCTCGAAGCTCACGCCTTTCGCGGTCAAGAGCCGCTTGGCCACGATGCAATATGGGCACCAGGGGGTTGTGTAGATTTCGACGCGCGGCATCGGGCCGTCCCTTTCAAAGTCGCTGTGACTATAGGGATTTAGGCGTCCTTCGCAACGCGCGCCAGTGTCGCGACCGAAACCGAGGCCGCGCCCGACGCCAGACAGGCATCCGCCGCCACGGCAAAGGTCGCGCCAGACGTCATGACGTCATCGACGAGAAGGACCGCGCGGCCGGTGACAAGGCCGCGGTGACGGGGCGCGACACTCAGAGCGCCGGAAAGGTTCGCAAAGCGCGCCTCGCGGTCCCTGCCATCCTGGCTGTGCGTCCGCCGCGTCCGGATCAGGAGGTCCGGGCAATGTTCAAGTCCGGCAAGCCGCGCGATGGATTTCGACAGAAGCGCCGACTGGTTGTACTTGCGGCGGAAGAGCCGGGTCCAGTGCAGCGGTACCGGCGCGACCAGCATCCCCGGGGCCAGGATCGGCCGCGCCGCGCGCCAGAGCCATTCGCCCGCCGGCCGGGCAAGGTCCATCCGGTCGCCGTGCTTCAGCGCAAGCACGATCTTGCGTCCGTTGTCCTTGTAAAGCAGCGCCGCACGCCCCCGGTCCCAGGGCCGCGCGATGGTCAGGCAGTCGTCGCAGTATTCGGCACGCCCTTCGTCCTCGCCAGGCAGGGGCGTGCCACAACGGTCGCAGACAAGGCCGGTCACGAAAGGCGTCTCGCGCCAGCAGGCCGCGCAGAGGCCGAAATCGCTGGCGGTCGGCGCCCCGCACGAGATGCATTGTGGCGGGAACATCAGCCCCAGCGCGCCTTGCAATCCCGCCCGAACCAGACCAGTTTCGCCCATCATGACCCTTCCGCCGCAGCTTACCGACCGCACGGCCCTTTCCCGCAACCGCGCCCGCGCCGAACGGCAGGGCGCCGAACTGTTCCTGCACGAAGAGGCCGCCGCCGAGATCGAGGAAAGGCTGAGCGAGGTTAACAAACGGTTTACGGCGCCTGCCGTCGTCACCGGTTTTCCGGCGCCGTGGCAGACGATCCTGCCCGGCGCGCGGATCGTCGAGGACCGCGAAACGCTGGCGCTGGACGAGGGCGCGCATGACCTCGTCATCCATGCGCTTGCGCTCCACTGGGCCAACGATCCCGTGGGCCAGCTGGTTCAGTGCCGGCGCGCGCTTAAGCCCGACGGTCTTTTCCTCGGCGTCTTTTTTGGTGGACGGTCCCTCGCGGAACTGCGGGCCGTTCTGGCCGAGACGGAGAGCCGTCTGACGGGGGGTCTTTCGCCGCGCGTCCTGCCGATGGGGGAAATCCGCGACCTTGGCGCACTGTTGCAACGCGCCGGTTTCGCGCTGCCGGTGGCGGACGCGGTGCGTAAGACCGTCACCTATGCCACCCTCTTTCACCTTGTCGCCGACCTGCGCGCCATGGGCGAGGGTAATGCACTGACCGCGCGCTCTCGCCGTCAGGCGCCCCGAGCGCTGTTCCCCGAAGCCGCACGCCTTTATGCCGAGAGCTATCCTTCCGAGGGCGGTCGCATTGCCGCGACGGTCGAGATGATCTTCCTGACCGGATGGGCACCGGACGAGAGCCAGCAAAAGCCGCTGCGGCCCGGGTCCGCCGCCAGCCGCCTTGCCGACGCGCTCGGAACGCGCGAGCGGCCCCTTGGTGACAGTGCCGATTGACGGGGGGCGATTAGTCTCTATGTCGGACGCACCAGCGAAGGAGACGCCATGACCGCCGAGATGGACCCCCCCGGAGAGGGTCGCCTGACCCACGCGCCCGCCGACCATCCGCCGGTCGCAAAGGCGCGCATCGGGATCCTTGTCGCGAACCTCGGCACGCCCGACAACTACGACTACTGGTCGATGCGCCGGTACCTGGGCGAGTTCCTGTCGGACAAGCGCGTCATCGACATCCCGAACTGGAAGTGGCAGCCGCTCCTCCAGCTCATCATCCTGTCGAAGCGACCCTTCACCTCGGGTGCGAACTACAAGGCGATCTGGAACCACTACAAGGGCGAAAGCCCGCTGATGACGATCACCAAGGATCAGGTCGCCAAGCTGCGCCTGGCCGTCGAGCGGCGCTACGGCAAGGGCATCATGGTCGATTTTTGCATGCGTTACGGCAACCCCTCGACCGAAAGCGTGGTGCGCCGGATGGTCGCGGCGGGCTGCGAGAAAATCGTCTTCCTTCCGCTTTACCCGCACTATGCCGGCGCCACCTCGGCCACCGCGAACGACGCCTTCTTCAAGGCGTTGATGAAGGAAAAGCGCCAGCCCGCCGCGCGGATCGTGCCGGAATACTTTGACCACCCGCTTTACATCGAGGCGCTGGCCCAGTCGGTCGAACGCGCCTACGCGGGTCTCGATCACCGGCCCGACGTCCTTGTTGCCTCCTACCACGGGATGCCGAAACGCTACCTGATGGAGGGCGACCCCTATCATTGCCAGTGCCAGAAGACCTCCCGCCTCCTGCGCGAGCGTCTGGGCTGGGAACAGGGGTCGATCGACACGACCTTCCAGTCCGTCTTCGGGCGCGAGGAATGGCTGCGGCCCTACACGGTCGAACATGTCGCGGAACTGGCGAAAGCGGGAAGGAAGCGGATCGCCGTCATCTCGCCCGCCTTCTCGGCCGACTGCATCGAGACGCTGGAGGAGATTCAGGGCGAGATCCGCGAGGCATTCGAACACGCCGGGGGGAAGAGCTTCACCTACATCCCCTGCCTGAACGACGACGATGCCCACATCACGGCGCTCATGGCCGTTCTTGAACAGAATCTCGCCGGCTGGGCAGCCTGATTTCAAGGCCGGATCGGAAAATGAAAAAGGCGGTGGAAACCCACCGCCTTTTCCATTTCGGCAGATGCCGAAGGATCAGTTGCTGGCAGCAGCGGCGACGAGCACCAGGAGCAGCAGCGGAACGATCAGGCCGCCGTTCGAGGACGACGCCGCGGCTTCGACCGGGGTCGGCTCCATGACGGGTTCCACGCCACCGGCGAAAGCCGAGGTAGCAGCGATCGAAAGGGCAGCGGCGAGCGCGAGCTTTTTCATTGAACACTCCATTATCACCGCGACAGATCAAGATCTGAGGTTCGTCGCGGCAGTCATCCAATACCTCGAGGATCACCTAAACCAGCGGCCTCGAACTTTGCAACGCGCCGCAAATGCCGCCTCGAAACTTTTGGTCACTTCGTCAAATTAGCAACACCTGTGTGCCAACCTTCGTAAGCGAGAAAAGCTCTGCAATGTGCTCATTATACAACCCGATGCAACCATTGGACGAACGTCGCCCGATCTTGCGCGTGTCGTGCGTGCCATGGATGCGGTAGAATTCCCACGACAGGTAAAGCGCGTGGGTGCCAAGCGGGTTGTCCGGCCCTGGGCCGACATATTCCGGCCACTCCGGATTGCGCAGCCGCATCGCCGGCGTCGGGCGCCATTCGGGGCCGACGACCTTCTTCACGATCTGCGTGCGCCCGCGCCGGGTGAGGTCCTCGGTCAGCGGCACGCTGGTCGGATAAAGCCGGTAGATCGTCTGATCCTCGGACCAGAAATGCAGGGCCCGCGACGTCGTATCGACGAGGATCGCACCGTCCTTGGTCGAGGTGAAATAGGGCTGCCACTGCAAGGACCGGAAGCTGGAGATATTGCGCCGGATGTTCGAGCTGAGGTCATTCTCGAACTCGGTCGTCGCGGCTCCCGACTGCGCGAAGGCAGGCAGGGCGCTGACTGCGCCCAGCGCCGCGGCCGTTCCCATAACCGCGCGGCGGCTCAGTTTCCTGGACATATCGTTGCTCATCCTCTGGCCTTCCCGACTGCTTTGCCTCGTGCCCGGCGCCGTTCTGCGCAGCCCGGGACGGCCCGCCTTATATGCCCCGGCCCTGTGTTTCACAATTCACTCTCGCGTCACAATCCGCCGATCCGGCAAGATCGCGTTTGAAGGCGCGCGCCCGAGACTGTAAAGGACGGCGCCGAACGACATTGGGAAACCCGCCGATCATGATCCGCCTGCTGACACTCTGCCTTGCGACCCTTCTGACCCTCGCGGCCTGCAGCACCAGCGACCCCGCCCCGCTTGGACCGGACGGACGGCCACTGCCGCGCGCCTATCTCATCAAGCCGGGCGACGAGGGCCGCGTGACCTATTCCATGGTGGA
Source organism: Paracoccaceae bacterium (assembly GCA_020446905.1). Classification (GTDB taxonomy): domain Bacteria; phylum Pseudomonadota; class Alphaproteobacteria; order Rhodobacterales; family Rhodobacteraceae; genus Albidovulum. The sequence goes on from JAGRDU010000069.1 coordinate 10,031, forward strand.
TTCGATCAACTCCCTGCGTTCCGCCCGCGGCCTTCAGCCGATGAACCTGAACCCGAACCTCACCGCCGCCGCCGCGACGCATTCGCGCGACATGGCGGTGCAGAACCGGCCCTGGCACTTCGGCTCGGACGGGTCCTCGCCGATCCTCCGGGTCCAGCGGGCCGGCTATACCGCCCGGATGCTGGGCGAAAACATCTCGGAAACCTATGAAACCGAGCTTGAGACCCTGTCGGCCTGGATGGAGTTGCCGCAAACGCGTGACGTGATCCTTGACCCCGCCGCGCGCGACGTCGGTTTCGCGTGGTTCCAGGAGAAGAACGGCAAGATCTGGTGGACGCTTGTGACCGGCGGCTAAACCTCTCCGATCACTGGGATTTCCCGCCCATCCTCACGGATAGATGTAGATCGGCGTACCTACCCGGACCATCGCGTAGATCTCTTCGATTTCGCGGTTCTTGACGGCGATGCAGCCCGCGGTCCAGTCCTTCTGGCCGCGGCCCTTCCTCTTCGCGTCTTCCCCATGGATGAAGATGTCTCCGCCGGGTTCCTTCCCTGCTGCCTTCGCCGCATCGACGTCCCGTTTGTTCGGATAGGAAATTCCCAGCGACAGGTGATAGGCACTGCGCGGATTGCGGCGGTCGATGTAATAGGCACCCTCCGGTGTCTTGCCATCCCCGTCGAATTGCTTCGGTCCGACCGGATCGCCGCCCAGTCCGATCTTGTAGGTCTTCAGCGCCTTGTTCCCGTTGACCAGGTGCATCTTCCGCTCGCCCTTCATGACAACGACGCGCGTGACTTCAGGGCCGTTGTAGGTGCGGAACTTCGAGCTGCAGGCCGAAAGGAGAGCTGCCGCCGCCGATACAAGAACTAGCCTGCGCTTCATTGGTCCGCCTGTCCCCTGCGTTCGTTTTGGCGCCTTCTACACGCTCGGTCGCCCCGGGGGAAGTCGGCAGGGTTCCGCCGACGATATTGCATCCGATCCCTCACGCGGACGTGATTCAGCGACTGAATTTCGCGGCAAGCTCGACATGCGGTGACCAGCGGAACTGGTCCACCACCTGCACCCAGTCGAGCACAAAGCCGGCATCCGCAAGGATGCGGGCGTCGCGGGCGAAGGTGACAGGGTTGCAGGAGACCGCGCCGACAAGCCCGGCCCGCGAGGCGGCGATCTCTCGGCTCTGCGCCTCGGCCCCGGAGCGCGGCGGGTCGATGACGATGCACTCGGTTCCCTTGAATTCGTCCGCCAGCAAAGGTCGGCGAAAAAGATCGCGCGTCTCGACGGTCACTCGTTTCAACCCCTCGGCGCGGCGCCAGCCCTGTTCCAGCGCCGCGGTCATCGACCCCTCACCCTCGACGGCGTGAACCTCGGCGCGCTCGGCAAGGGGAAGCGCAAAGGTTCCGCAGCCCGCGAACAGGTCGGCGACGCGGCGCGCCTCGCCTGCAATCTCTCGCATCGCGTCTACCAGCGCCGCCTCGCCCCCGGCGGTAGCCTGAAGGAACGCACCGGGCGGCGGTACCACCCGCGCGCGCGCGAAGACCTGCGCGGGTGGGCGCCGCGTCGCGACGACCTCTCCGTTCCAGCTGACCCGCGCCAGATCGGCGCGGTCCGCAAGCGCGGCGATCTCCTGAAACAGGCTCTGTTCAAGCGGTTTTGCCCCACTTACCGCGAGGTCGAGCCCCGCATCGCCGAGCGTGAGCGCAAGATCGACCTCGCCCTTGCGCGAGGCGCCGATCACCGTCACCTCTTCCAGCACCGGCAGCATCGCGACGACGTCGGGATGCAGAAGCCGGCAATCCGGGATCTCGACGATCGTGCCCGAGGCGCGCCCGTGAAATCCGACGATCGCCCCCTTCTTCGTTCGCCGGCCGGCGAGGGTCGCCCGCCGCCGCGACCGGGCGTGAGAGGTCATAACGGGCCGGAACGCCGCCTCGATCCCCTGGGCGGCCAGCGCGATGCGCACCACTTCGGCCTTCCAATCCGCCACAAAACCGTCCGAGCCGTGCATCAGGCTGCAGCCGCCGCAGGCGCGGAAATGCCGGCAGGGCGGCGCCACGCGGTCCGGCGAAGGCGTGACAATTTTCGGCGCCTCGATCCGTCCGCCCTCAACATCGCCCTCGACCACCTCGCCGGGCAGCGTCAGCGGCACGAAGACTGGCCCCTCTGCGATCCCGTCGCCGAGATGACCAAGACGCTCGATCGTCAGTCTCACTCGGCCGCCTCTTCCGTCCCGAGGAACCCGCCCGACTGGCGACTCCAGTAGCGCGCGTAAAGCCCGCCTCGCGCCAGAAGCTGCGCGTGGCTGCCCTCTTCCACCACCCGCCCCCGGTCGAGCACCACAATCCGGTCCATCTCGGCGATGGTGGAGAGCCGGTGCGCGATGGCCAGCACGGTCTTGCCCTGCATCACCCGGTGCAGGGCATCCTGAATCGCGGCCTCGACCTCACTGTCGAGGGCCGATGTCGCCTCGTCCAGCACGAGAATCGGAGCGTCCTTCAGGAAGGCGCGCGCCAGCGCGATCCGCTGGCGCTGCCCGCCGGAAAGCTTCACTCCCCGCTCGCCCAGATGCGCCTCGTATCCCTTGCGCCCCTTGTGGTCCTGCAATCCATGGATGAACTCGTCCGCCTCGGCGGCACGTGCGGCCGCGATCATCTCGTCCTCGCTCGCGTCCGGACGGCCGTACAGAATATTGTCCCGCGCCGAGCGATTGAACATGGCGGTTTCCTGCGTGACCATTCCGATCTGACGCCGCAGGCTTTCCTGCGTCACCGCCCGCACATCCTGTCCGTCCACCAGAACGCGCCCGCCCTCGGCATCGTAAAGGCGCAGGAGAAGCGCGACCAGAGTGGACTTACCGGCACCCGATGCCCCGACAATCCCGATTTTCTCGCCCGGCCGGATCGTCAGGTTGACATGGTCAAGGCCGCCATTCGTGCGCCCGTATGCAAAGCTCACATCGTCAAACCGGATCTCTCCTGCAATACGCGGCAGTGTCGCGGCGCCCGGTGCATCGGTCAGTGTATGGGCTGGCGCGAGGGTGCGCATGCCGTCCTCGACCTCGCCGATCGAGGCGTAGATCGACATCAGCGTGAAGCTGACCCAACCCGTCATCTGTGCGATCCGGATCGAGATCGACCCCGCCGCCGCAATATCGCCGGCGCTGGCAGTGCCTAGCGCCCAAAGCCAGAGCGCCCCGCCGATAAGAAGAAGCGGCAGAAGACCCGCGACGGTCATCAGCGCAAGGCGGAACCAGGCCGACAGCACGCCGAAATCGAGCGCGCTATCCCGAAAACTCGCCATGGCCTTCAGCGCGGCGCGGTCCTCGTGCGCGGCATGGGCGAACAGCTTCACGGTCTTGATGTTCGTGATCGTGTCCACGACCTGGCCCGTCACCATCGCCCGCGCCCCGGCCCGCGCCGCGGACTTCACCCGCACCCGCGGCAGAAATGCCCGGATCAGGCCGAGATAGACTATGATCCACACGCCCAGCGCCAGCGCCATCCAGACGTCGATACTGAGAAGGAACGCCACCGATCCGACCATCGAAGCAAGCGCGAAGGCGACAGTATTGATCGTCTCGCTGGCCACATCCGTCACCGCCCGTGCCGCCTGCATCTGCTTTTGCGCGATCCGTCCGGCAAAGTCGTTGTCGAAGAACGTCACGGCCTGACCCATCGTCCAGCGGTGCAGACGCGAGAGAACAAGCGGCAGGACGTTCGGCTGCACCACGATCGAGTTCGAGGCGGCGGAAAGGCCAAAGATCACCGGCCGGACGACGATGAGGAAGAGCGCAAAGGACGTGAGAAGCGGCCAGTGCCGGACGAGCAGATCCGCAGGCTGACCCGCCTCGGCCAGATCGACGATGGCGCCGAGGAACCAGGCCGTAACCACCTCCATCACACCCGCCGCGGCCGAAATGACCGCTGCCAGGGCCAGCGGCCCCCAGGCGCCCGACAGGCACCAGAGGAAGAACCGCCAAAGCGTCGCCGGCGGCGCCCCTTCGGCCGGACGGAACGCGTCGATCATGTTGCCCAGTCTCACGCCGCGGCCTCATCGGTTCCGATGAAGCCGCCGGACTGGCGCTGCCAGAACCGCGCATAGAGGCCTCCGCGCTCAAGCAGCTCCGCGTGCGTCCCCTCCTCGGCGATATGTCCGTCGTCGAGCACGACGATCCGGTCCATCCGCGCGATGGTCGAAAGCCGGTGCGCGATGGCGATCACGGTCTTGCCCTCCATCACGCCGTAGAGCGTCTCCTGAATGGCTGCCTCCACCTCGCTGTCGAGGGCCGATGTCGCTTCGTCCAGAACAAGGATCGGCGCATCCTTCAGGATCACGCGCGCGATGGCAACCCGCTGCCGCTGCCCTCCCGAAAGCTTCACGCCCCGCTCACCGACCTGGGCATCGTAGCCGCTTCGGCCGGCCGGATCCGTCAGCGCCCGGATGAAGTCATCCGCCTCGGCGCGCTGCGCGGCTTCGATCATCTCTGCCTCGCTCGCCTCCGGACGACCATAAAGGATGTTCTCGCGCACCGACCGGTGAAGAAGCGAGCTGTCCTGCTGGACCATGCCGATCCGCCGCCGCAGGCTGTCCTGGCTGACTTTCGTGATGTCCTGACCGTCGATCAGGATACGGCCCTCCTCGGGGTCGTAAAACCGCAAGAGCAGCTTGACGAGGGTCGATTTCCCCGATCCGGAGCGGCCAATGAGACCTATCTTCTCGCCCGGCTGTACCGTCAGGCTGACGCGGTCGAGGCCGCCGAAGCCGCGCCCATAGTGATGGCTCAGCCCCTCGATCTCGATCCGGCCGGCGCCAAACGCCAGCGGCCGCGCCCCCGGCACGTCGACCAGCGCGATCGGCTGCGCAATGGTCTCCATGCCCTCGGTCACGACGCCCAGCGCCTGAACAAGGTTCGAGGTGGCCCACATGATCCAGTAGGTCATGTTGTTCAGCCTGAGGACAAGCGCCGTCGCCGCCGCCACGACTCCGATCGTAGCCTGTCCGTGATACCAGAGCCAGAGCGCCAGCGCCGTCACCGAGACGATCAGCGCGCCGTTCAGAATGGTCAGCGCGACGTCCATCTTGGTGATGAGCCGCATCTCGGCCTGAAAGGTGCGCCGCGCCTCCTCGATCGCCTCGGCGGCATAGTCGATCTCGCGGTCATGATGGGCGAACATCTTGACCGAATGGATGTTGGAGTAGCTGTCGACGACACGGCCCGTGACGGCGGACCGCGCATCCGATGCCTTTGCCGAGGCAGGGCCCACGCGGTGCACGGTCCAGCGCAGGAGGAGGCCGTAAAGCGCGATCCAGATCAGCAGCGGAACGGTCAGCCGGGGATCGGCGCCGAAAAGCAGGGCGACAGACCCGATCAGCGTCGTCACCGCAAAGGCGACAGCATCGAAGGTCTGGAACACCGCGTCTCCGGCGGCCGGCGGCGTCTGCATGATCCGGTTGGCGATCCGCCCGGCAAAGTCGTTCTCGAACCATCCGACCGGCTGGCGCAGCACATGGCGGTGCGACCGCCATCGGATCAGCGTGCCGAAGTTCGGCAGGATCGTGTTGTGAAGGAGCGCGACATCGACGCCGCCGAGGATCGGGCGAAGCAGAAGGACGAAAAGCGCAGCGACGACGAACTCAACCCCATGGTCGCGCATCACCGCCTCCGGCGAGGCGCTGGCCAATAGGTCGACAAGCCGCCCGACATACCAGACGAGTGCCACCTCGGCGAGCGCGACGGCCATCTTCAGCACCGCCGTCAGGGCAAAGACCATTCGAAAGGGCCGGGCATAGTCCCAAAGGAACGGCAGCAGCCGCTGCGGCGGCGCGTCCTTTTCCTCGTAGGGGGTGTAGGGATCGACGAGAGTCTCGAAAAAACGGAACATGGGAGGAGAGTCCGAAAATGCTGCGTATGGGTAGGGCGGTGCGTCGCAGGACCGCCCAACGGGATCGGTCCGGCTTAGGCGCGCGGTCGATTGATCCCGTTATCCATACTATGCCCTCCGTTGTGCCCTGCCGGGATAGCGCAATCGGCCGGGATTGTCACCCCCCGGGACGCGGCTCAGTGCAACAGGATCTGCACGACCGACAGAACGATCAGCGCGGCCATCACCATGTTGAAGATCCTGAGCCGCCGGTCCGTGGTCAGCCAGCGCGCGATCGCCTGTCCGGCATAGGTCCAGGTGGACGAGGATCCGAGTCCCAGCACCAGAAAGGATCCGGCCACCAGCGCTGCGGTGGCAAAGGGCGCGTCCGGCCGGATGAACTGCGACGTTGCAGCCACCGCCATGGTCCAGGCCTTGGGGTTGATCCACTGGAACGCCGCCGCCTCCAGGAACCGCATAGGTCGCGCGCCCGCGGTACCGACACTCAGACCGCCTGTCCGCGCGATCTTCCACGCCATCCAGAGCAGGAGCGCGGCGCCGCCCCAACGCAAGCCTTCGCGCAAGATCGCACTGGTCTGGAACAGTTGCCCCAGCATGAGCCCGACGATCAGCAGCATCAGCGGAAAGCCGAGCGCCACGCCCAGAAGGTGCGGCAGCGTCCGGCGGAACCCGAAATTCGCGCCCGAGGTCGCAAGCATCGTGTTGTTCGGGCCCGGCGTATAAAGCGTCGCCACGGCGAGCGCGAAAAGAGCGGTAAATGCTTCGGCGGTCATGTCCGGTTCTCGTTAGGCAGCCGCGATCCTGCCGCGTCCGCCCGCCCGTCTTCAAGCGAGCAATTGTTCCCGGGACAATTCAAACCCCGAAGCAATCCAGCGTGCTTCGAGGTCGCGCAGATGTTTGCCCAGCGCCGCGCCCTGAACTGCCGGTAAGAGGTCGTCCGCGCGCACAGGGAAGACGGCCGCCGCGCCCGTGGCCACGGCAACTTCCCATCCGTCAGGCATGGCTGTCCCGAAAAGCGCCGCCCTGAGCAGGGCGAGATCGCGCGCCGCTTCCGCCCCGAGACGATAGGCAAGCTCGTCGATTCCTGCGCCCGATGAGATACCGGTGCGCAGATCGCCCAGGCGCCGCGCCTCCTCGCGCGACAGCCGCAACCGCTCCTCGACGTCCTGACCGCCAAGCGCCGCGAGGCGGCGGATCCAGTCCGGGGCATAGGGCGGCTCAAGGTGCACCAGCGGTCCGAGCGCCGTATCATCCGCACCCGGCAGCACCCGCGCAAGAACGCCCGTCGCACGCATCGCGGCAACTGCGCTCACCGGATCGGGCGCATCGAGAAGCCGGCGCATCTCGTGCCCGACACGCTCACGCGAAAGCGTGTCTAACCCGTGGGAGTTCGCCGCGCAGGCCGCAAGGCCCTCCGCATCGAGCCCCTCGGTGTCGTCCCCATACCAGGCATGGAAGCGAAAGAAGCGCAGGATCCGCAGGTAGTCCTCGCCTATCCGCGCATCAGCGGCGCCGACGAATCGCACCCGCCGCGCGCGCAGATCCTCGAGGCCGCCGAGCGGGTCGATAACTGAACCGCTCGCGTCGGCATAAAGCGCGTTCATCGTGAAATCCCGCCGCGCGGCGTCATCCTCGATCCGGGTCGAGTAGGCGACCGTCGCGCGCCGCCCATGCGTCTCGACATCCCGCCGGAAGGTCGTGACCTCATGCGGCGCGCCGTCGACGACGATGGTGACGGTGCCGTGGTCGATCCCGGTCGGAACGACCTTGAGGCCCGCGCGCCCGGCAAGATCGGTCACGCGCGACGGTTCCGCATCCGTCGCGATGTCGATGTCCGAGACGGGATGGCCCAGCAAGGCGTTGCGGACACAGCCGCCGACCAGATAGGCCGCATGGCCCGCACCATTCAGAAGTCCAAGCACCTCCTGGACACCACGCGCCCGGATCCACTCGCCCTCGATCTTCATGTCGCCATCCGGTCCGCCAGCGCCCGAAGGATACGCGCGGTCGCGCCCCAGATGTAATAGGGACCGTAGGGCACGACGTAATACCGCCGCAACTGGCCCCGCCAGCGCCGCCCCTCGACAAGAAACCTTGCGGGATCGACGACATGAGCGAGCGGAACGGCGAAGACCTCATCGACTTCCCCGGCCTCTGGCACAGGAACGAAATCAGGGTCTATCTCGGCGAAAACCGGCGTGACAAGAAACCCTGTCACGGTCTCGTGCGGTTCCATCGTCCCGATCACACGGACACACTCGCGCGGCAGGCCTATCTCTTCCTCCGCCTCGCGCAGTGCCGCCGCGACGGCATCGGCGTCGCCCGAGTCGACCTTTCCGCCCGGAAACGCGATCTGGCCCGGGTGATGTTTCAGCCGCGAGGAGCGCTTGGTCAGGATGATCTCGGTGCCCGCCGGTCCCGAACGCAGCCCGACAAGGACGCCCGCCGCGCGAAGCTTGCGCCCCTCGGCAAGAACGGTTCCGGGATTGAGATCGTAGTCCGACGTCGTCCGCCCCGGTCGGGTCAGCGCGCGCCGGACAGCCTCTGCCGCATCACTTCGCGTCATCGGGGGATTTCGTCGCCTCGAAGCCCAGCGTTGCCGGGTCGAATTCGTAGTGGGCACCGCAGAACTGGCAGTCGGCGGTGACGATCCCGTCCTCGGTCGTCATGTGGCCGATATCGCGCGCCGAATAGATCGAAAGCGAGTCGCGCACCTTGTCCGTCGAGCAGGAACAGCCGAATTCGACCGCCTGCGCATCGAAGACGCGCGGGCCCTCCTCATGGAAGAGCCGCACCAGAAGATCCATCGGCGCCACGGTCGGCCCAACGAGCTCAAGCTCCTCGACCGTGTCGAGAAGCAGGTTCACGCGCGCCCAGTTCTCGCCCTCTTCGCCATCGAGAATATCGCCCGCCGCAAGCAGGCCGCCTTCACCGCTGCCCGCTTCGGACGCAACAAACGGCGAGGCCTTCGGCATATGTTGCAGCATCACGCCTCCAGCGCGCCAGCCTTCCGCCTCACCCGGCAGGCGGGACCGCCCGAACGACAGCGAAAACCGCGTCGGCAACTGTTCCGACTGGGCGAAATATGTCTCTGCGCAGGCCGAAAGTGATCCTCCGGCCAGGGGCGTGATGCCCTGATAGGGCGTGGTCCCCGCGCCCTGGTCGAGAAGGAGGGCCAGATAGCCGCTACCGATCTGCGGGAACCCGGACCCATAGGGGTCAAGGCGTTCGGCATCATAGGACGCCCAGGCGCGGATCCGGGCCTTAGCCCCTTCTTGCTGCGGCGCGTAGTAGTCGGTCGCGATGATCCGCACCGGCCCGTCGCCCCGGATCTGCAGCGACAGCTTCCAGCGCAGCTTGATCGTCTGGCCAATCAGTGCGGTCAGCAGGGCAGCCTCGGCCACGAGATGTTCCACGATGGCCGGATAGCTGTGCTGGCCGAGGATGCGGTCGAGCACACCGTCCAGCCGCGCAACGCGACCACGGATGTCGGACCGGTCAAGCTGAAACGGAAGGACGGTGTCGTCCCAGGCGATCTTCGCCACATGTGACATGGGGTTTCCTTGAGGCTTGCGCGCTGCCATATCGCCTGAATATGGGAACGACAACCTCAAGGCCAAGGGACAGCGATGATCAGACGGTTTGGCGAGCCTGTGGTGGCGGGCCAGCGCTACGAGATCCGGCACGGCGTCTATGCGGTGCTTCGGCGCGGCGGTGACGTCCTTCTGACCCATCAAACCGCGCCCGAGCCCGAGTTCCAGTTGCCCGGAGGGGGCATCGACCCGGGCGAATCGCCGCTGCGCGCGCTCCATCGCGAGGTCTTCGAGGAGACCGGCTGGATCATCGCCGCGCCGCGCCGCATCGGTGCCTTCCGGCGCTTCGTCTACATGCCGGAATACGACAAATGGGCCGAAAAGCTCTGCGCGATCTACCTCGCGCGCCCGGTCCGTCGCCTCGGCCCGCCGAGCGAACCGGGCCATACCGCCGTGTGGATGCCCGTCGAGATGGCCGCCTCCGCCCTCGGAAATGCCGGCGACCGCCATTTCATGGCGCAGCTGGCCCGCTAGACGGGTCGCATGTCGAGCGCAACGCCCGAGATATCGTCGGCGAACTCCCCGCCGGTGTGTTCGCCGAGGTGCCAGAGGAGGGTTTCGAAGAAGCCTGGGCCACGCAGACCCTCGCAGCGCGAAAGCAGCCGCGTCAGACCCTCGTCACCAAGTTGCCGGCCTCGCGCGTCCTCCGCCTCGACAATGCCGTCGGACATGAGGAGCAGCCGGTCCCCGGGCGAAAGTTCCGCCTCGAACCCCTGGTAGGTCGCTCCTTCGATCAGACCAACGGGCAACCCTCCGCTGCCCAGGAACTCGATTGCACCGCCTGCACGCTGGACAACCGGATTCGGGTGGCCCGCCTGAATGATCCGGGCCCGCCCGTTGCCCGTATCGACATCGGCATAGGCGAAGGTGAAGTAGGTTTCGGTCTGCATCTCGCACAGCATGATCCGGTTCAGAAGCTCGGCCAATTCGCCCGGATCGCGGCCTTCATGGCCATCGCCCGAAGGCACGAGTGCAAGGTTCTGCTCTGGCCGGGCGCCGCCGAGGTGGCCGGCCAGGCGGGCTGCCAGCAGGGCCGATGCAATACCGTGGCCCGAGACGTCGATGGAGTAGATCCCGACGCGGTGCGGCGTGATCGGGAAGAAGCCGACCAGATCGCCCCCGACATGGCCCGAAGGCCTGAGGAGCAGGCTGACCTCGGCTCCGCCGAAATCACGATGCCGCTCGCGCACAAGGCTCTGCTGAAGCTTTCGCGCCTCGACAAGATCGCGGTCAAGCGAATCATAGAGGCTTTGCAGCTTGTCCAGCGTCGCGGTCAGAAGCCGGTTCTTCTCTTTCACCTCCCGCTCCATCCTCAGGATGCGCTCGCCCGCGGCGATCCGCGCGCGCAACTCGTCACCGCTGACCGGCTTCGTCAGGAAGTCGTCCGCACCGCCATCAAGGCCGCGCGCGATCTCGGCCGTTTCGGTCTTGGAGGTCAGAAGGATGAAATAGACGTAGCGTTCCCCCGCGCGCGCCCTCAGCGCCTGACAGAACTCGATCCCCGTCATCCCGGGCATCATCCAGTCCGAGATTACGAGGTCGGGCGACGCGCTGTCGTAGCTCGCGATCGCCTCCTCGGCGGTTCCGGCCTCGATCACCGCATAGCCGGCGCGCGACAGAAGCGTGGCGAGAATGCGCCGCTGCAACCGGCTGTCGTCGACAATGAGAACGCGCAGCGCCGGCCGCAAGGCGATGGCGGCGGCTTCATCAGGCACGGGTCTGGCAATCTCGACGGGTTTCATGTCCGTTCGGTGCATGTTGACGACGCCGGACCCTAGGCGCGCGCTCCTTAAGAACGCTTGAACGCCACTGAATTTCCGCGCGGCTTAACGGCCCGGAAAGTGTTGGGTCCTATGGTGAAGCCCGGCCATGGGGTGGCCAGTGGTGGAGAGAGAGATGATCGACTGGACTCGCGTAGAGGAACTGCGCGCAGAAATTGGCTGCGAGGATTTCGCAGAGGTGGTGGAGCTTTTTCTTGATGAGGTGGACGGCGTCGTCGCGCGGCTTCAGTGCGCGCCTGATCCGACCCGGTTCGAGGACGACCTGCATTTCCTGAAGGGCTCGGCCTGGAATCTCGGCTTCGAGGCCTTTGGCGCCCTTTGCCAAAACGGGGAGCGGCTGGCCTCGGCGGGCAACCCGGACAGCGTCAACATCGAGCCCATCATCGCCTGTTATCTGGCCTCGCGCGCAACCTTCCTGGAACACGGCGCCGCGGCACCAAAACCGGGGGCCTCGGCGGCGTGACACCTCAGATCAGGAACTCGGCAAGCGCTGCATCGTCGGTGATATCGCGATAGCTGAAGGCCGCGTCGTCCATCTTGCGGCGGAACGCCTCGAAATTGCGCGCGTCCTTCGTCTCGATCCCGATCAGGACCGAGCCGAAGTTGCGCGCGGATTTCTTCAGATACTCGAACCGCGCGATATCATCGTCGGGCCCGAGCATCGACAGGAACTCGCGAAGTGCGCCGGGACGCTGCGGCATCCTGAGAATGAAGTACTTCTTCAATCCCGCATAGCGCTGGGCACGTTCCTTTACCTCCGGCAGACGCTCGAAATCGAAGTTGCCGCCCGAGGTCACGCAGACCACGGTCTTTCCGCGAATCTCGTCCGCAAGAACCGGCAGCACATCGACCGAAAGCGCGCCAGCGGGTTCAAGGACGATGCCCTCGACATTCAGCATCTCGAGCATGGTGATGCAGACGTGATCTTCCGGCGCGGCCAGCACATCGGCGCGACTTACGCGCCGAAGCTGCTCGAATGGCCTGGAGCCGATCCGCGCCACCGCCGCGCCATCGACAAAGCTGTTCACCTCGGCAAGCGTCACGGGCGAACCAGCCCCGATCGCGGCCGCCAGACTCGCGCCCCCTGCCGGCTCGACGTAGCGGAAGCTCGTCGCCGGCGCCTCCTGCGAAAAGAGTTGCGTGACGCCGGCCGCAAGGCCTCCGCCGCCCACGGGGAGGATCACAAGATCGGGCTCCAGGCCAAGCTGGTCGAGAATTTCCACCCCGACGCTCGCCTGGCCCTCGATCACATCGTCGTCGTCGAAGGGCGAGAGGAAATGTGCGCGCTCGGCCTCGCAGTAGCGCTGCGCCGCCGCGAGCGTGTGGTCGAAATAGTCTCCGACGAGACGTATTTCGACACTGTTCCCGCCGAAGATGCGTGTTTTGTCGATCTTCTGCTGCGGCGTCGTCACTGGCATGAAGATCACGCCGCTCACACCGAAGTGGCGGCAGGCATAGGCCATGCCCTGCGCATGGTTGCCCGCGCTCGCACAGACGAAACGCCGCTGGCTGGGATCGCGGGCCAGCACCTTGCGCATCGCGTTGAAGGCGCCGCGCAGCTTGTAGGACCGAACCGGCGACAGGTCCTCGCGCTTCAGCCAGATGTCGGCGCCGTAGCGGGCTGAGAGGTGTTCGTTCCGCTGCAGGGGTGTTTCCACGAGAACTTCGCGCAACGCTGCCGTCGCTTCCCGCGCCTTCGTTGCGAAACCCTTCATGCCGGCTCTCCCTTTTCTGGTCCCTTCCGCCACGCCGGTCGCGTCCTGTCAAGCAGCGCGCCCCCGGGCGCTTGCCTTAATTCTGCCCAAAGCGATCCTTAGTTTCAGCGCGAAACGGTGGGGACCGCGGGATATCACACAACGGTACCTTGGAGGGTGACCCCTATGAAAACTGCCAAACTGCTGGGAACGCTCGCGCTCTCCGCGCTCATCATTGGCCCGCTGGCTCCGCTGTCCGCGGAATTCGGCGCGTCTCCGGCCTTTGCCAAGAATGACGGCAATGGTGGCGGAAACGGTGGAGGTAACGGTGGCGGGAACGGCAACGGCGGCGGACACGGAAAGGACAAGTCGGGCGGCAATGGCAATGGCGGCGGAAAGTCTGTCGAAAAGTCCAAGACCAAGGCGAAGACCTCGCCGGCCGCAACGACCTTTGTGACGACCACGCCGACCACGACCGAGGTCGTGGCGCCCGCCCCGAACGCTCACGGCAAGATCGCGTCCGAACTGAAGGGGCTGAACGCCTATCACGCCAGCGAAACCGCTTTCGCCAATGCCGACCCCAACAGTCAGGTCGGCCGCATCGCCACCTATCGCGACGCCGCCCTCGAGACCATCGCGGCGGGCGAGGCGCTGGACGCGGCGAACGAGGCGCTAGAGACGGCGAATACCGACCTCACCACCGCCGAGACCGCGCTGTCTGATCTCGACAGCAGCTACTCGGGCCGCAGCACCGCCGACATCGACGCCGATATCGCCGCACTCGACCCCGCGGCGACAGACTATCAGGACCAGCTCGACAACCTGACCGCCGAACGGACCGCCGCCGCGGACTACGAGACCCAGCGCGCCACGCTCGAAGCGGACGTCGCCAGCGCGACGGATGCGGTGACAGACGCCGAAATCGCGGTCACGGATGCCGAAACTGCCGCCACCGACGCCGCTGCGACCGAGGAGGAGGCTCTGCTCAGCGCCTCCAACGGTCGTGAGCTCTCCGACCCGGCGCTCGACTATCTGCGCGATCAGCTCGGTCTCTGACCCGCCAGAACCGCAGGACGACCCGAGGAGCCGCGCCCCTTCAGGGGTGCGGCTTCTTGCCCTTCCGCGCAATCTCCGATAATCGCGGCGCGATTGCCTCTGGCCTACGGAGTGTCCCATGTCCGCCCCGAAGAAAGTCGTCCTCGCCTATTCCGGCGG
>JAGRDU010000069.1:24392-27027 GCA_020446905.1 Paracoccaceae bacterium
GCGCCAATGCGGTCTATGAGGGGCTCTACCTCCTCGGCACCTCGATCGCACGCCCGCTGATTTCCAAGCATCTCGTTGACATCGCACACAAACACGGCGCGGACGCCGTCGCGCATGGCGCAACCGGCAAGGGCAATGACCAGGTGCGGTTCGAGCTTTCGGCCTATGCGCTCGATCCCTCGATCCGCGTCATCGCGCCCTGGCGCGAATGGGACCTGTCGAGCCGCACCAAGCTTCTGGAATTCGCCGAACAGAACCAGATTCCGATCGCGAAGAACAAGCGGGGCGAGGCGCCGTTCTCGGTCGACGCGAACCTCCTGCACACCTCGTCCGAAGGCACTGTTCTTGAGAACCCCGGGGTCGAGGCTCCGGACTATGTCGCCCAGCGCATTGTTCCGGTCGAAGAGGCTCCGGATACCCCTGAATTCATTGAAATCACGTTCGAAAAGGGCGATGCCGCTGCCATCGACGGTACGGCGATGAGCCCCGCGACGATCCTTACCCGGCTCAACGAATACGGCGCCAAACACGGGATCGGTCTGCTCGACTTCGTCGAGAACCGCTTTGTCGGCATGAAGTCCCGCGGCCTTTATGAGACCCCGGGCGGCACGATCCTTCTCGAAGCGCATCGCGGGATCGAGCAGATCACCCTCGATGCGGGGTCCGGGCATCTGAAGGATTCGCTGATGCCGCGCTACGCCGAACTGATCTACAACGGCTTCTGGTTCAGCCCGGAACGCGAAATGTTGCAGGCGCTGATCGACAAGTCACAAGAAAATGTGTCAGGGACCGTCCGGCTGAAGCTCTACAAGGGCTCGGCCCGCACCGTCGCGCGCTGGTCGGACCACTCGCTCTACTCCGAAAAACACGTCACCTTCGAGGAAGACGCCGGCGCCTATGACCAGAAGGACGCCGAGGGCTTCATCCGCCTGAACGCCCTGCGCCTGAAACTGATCGCGACGCGGAACGCGCGGGTGAAGGGCTAATCACGGGGAACGACGAGCGGACAGTGCTTGAGTCCGCTCGCCGCCATCGTTATGCCGCCGCGGCCTCGCGAACGGGGGCGAGCGCAGAACCCTTCACGAGGTTGATCGCGGAAAGAGCATCTGCCTTATTGTGATACCCTTCGCCGGAATTCGCGATCTTGCGGTTATTCGCCGCGTAGAGAGTCCAGCGCCACTGATGAACCGCATCGCGGTACAAATAGTAGAACATGGTTCGTCCTTCCTATGTTTGTTATCGGCACCGGCACCATTGCCGGAACCGACGAGGACGCCGCATCATGCTTGACGGAACCAGCTCTAACCGCGAAACTCGCGGTGTCTCACAAGACAAGCTGCCGCCTACGGCAGTCGGGGCGCCTACCTGCAAGTAGGCGCCCCAATGATTCCGAGTCTTCTTTGAAGAGTCGAGTCTTTTTGGAAACATGTAGTGTAGTTTTTTTATCACACCACTACCTGCAGTGGATCGAACGAGATACGGCGTGTTTCCTATCAGGTCGCCACGATCGAAGTGGCTTTGAGCCTTTCGTAATGCGGTAGCGCGTCATCCACGAGATGCTGATGCTCTGCCGGGATGTCCGGCAGAGGCCCCTCCGGCCCGGCGAAGCCGGTGCTGCTATGGACCGACGCATACCAATGCTTGGCCCAGACCCCGTCGGAGGCGTGGCCACCCTTGGGCCAGGACAGCATGGCCGGGTCCCAACCGATCCCCACCGCATCGCAGAGCTTGCGCAGCATCGCCTCGGGGTTCTGCCGGATGTCGGCGCTGTCCACGACGACCGGCGTCTGGCCGAGCGAAAGGGCGTGGTCGTAAAGCTCCGCCTGCTGGCGAAAGCCGATGTCATCGGCGGTAAGCGACTCATATCCCTTGGAAAAACTCGCCACGACCCGTGCAGGGTGGCGGAGCAGGAAGACATTCACGCAACTGCCCATGAAACCCCTCGGCACGCCGGGGATCATGTGCTGGGTCATGTGCTTGTGGTAGGCATGAGGCTTGCCGCCGGGGATGGGGCCGAGGAGTTTTGCCTCCACCTCCTCGGCGCTTTCGGGGCGGGAGGCGAGAATCTCGTCCCGCATCGGGTGGGCAAGGCCTGTCAGCCGCAGGTAGGGGCCGTAGAAGGGCTCGTCCACCACATGAAAATCGGCCCGGTTGCCGAAGGCATACATCGTCGCGGTCGAGAGGTTCCGCGGGCCGCTCCACATCGCGATTTTCACGTCGGTTCTCCGTAGCTTTCCCGTAAATCGCCCGTAGTTTTTCCGTAGCTACAGACCGCGCGGGCCGTTCACGACGCGACAAGCGCCTTGTAGAGCCCGCGCAGCCGTTCCGTCATCGGCCCCATCTGCCCCGATCCGATTACCCTTCCGTCGATCTGACCCACCGGGGTCTGCGCGCCGAAGGTGCCGGTCAGGAACGCCTCGTCCGCTGAATAGGTGTCGACGAGAGAGAAGTTCCGTTCGAACACCGGGATGCCGTTCGCGCGGCAAAGGTCGATCACCTTCTGGCGGGTGATGCCGTTCATGCAGTAGTCCCCGGTCGAGGTCCAAACCTGCCCTTTCCTCACGATGAAGAAGTTGCAGGCGTTGGTGGTGTTCACGAAACCATGGACGTCGAGCATCAGCGCCTCGTCCGCGCC
>JAGRDU010000070.1 GCA_020446905.1 Paracoccaceae bacterium
GCTCGAAGCCGCCGGCATCCCCGTCACCTTGTGCGGCGGTGCCGGCCTGGCCAGCGAGCGGGACGCCAAGCGCGCCATCGACCAGGGCACACGTCTGGCCGCGCGGCTGTGATTCGTGGCTGTCCACTGTTTCGGCGCTATCGGCGGATTCCTGCCACTTTAGTTCCCGACAATACCCCAGTGTTGTCTGTTGGGCTCCGCATTCTTGCCCGAATTGCCCGCGATACCGTTCCGTGGCGGGCAATGTATTTGACGGGTGCACAATGGACCGATTGACGGAAATGGAGGCCTTCGCCACCGTCGTAGACCAGGGGGGGTTTACGGACGCGGCCAAGAAGATGGGGATTTCGAAATCCGCTGTCTCCAAACATGTTTCTTCTCTGGAGGCGCGTCTGGGGGCGCGGCTTCTGAACCGCACGACGCGCCGGGTGTCGCCGACCGAGATCGGTCTGGCCTACTACGACCGGGCACGCCGCGTTCTGAATGACGCAGGCGAGGCCGACGCGCTTGTCACCTCGATGCAGTCGGCGCCCTCGGGGCTTCTGCGCATCTCGGTGGCCACGGACTTCGGCGTGAACCTCCTGTCGCCGATCCTCGGGGATTTCCTGCTCGAATACCCCGACATCACGGTGAACATGGTTCTGAACAACCGCTATGTGGAGCTGATTTCGGAAGGCTTCGACATGGCGATCCGGGTGGGGGAGCTCGAAGACTCGACGCTCCGCGCCCGCAAGCTGACGGATACCGCCAAGCGCATGGTCGGCTCGCCCGCCTATTTCGACAAGTATGGCCGCCCGTCCAAGATCGACGATCTGAACGAACACAAGCTGCTGCATTACTCGAACCAGGCCTCCGGCAACGTCTGGAAGATCACCGCGCCCTCGGGCGAAAAGCGTCAGGTCCGCACTGCGGGCTGGCTGACGGTGAACGACGGACAGTCGCTCCTCAACGCGGCGATCTCGGGCCTCGGCATCGCCTACCTGCCCTCGTTCCTCTATGCGGACGCGCTGAAGCAGGGCCTGGTGATGGATGCGATCCCCGATCTTCCGGTCGAGACGCTCGGCATCTATGCCGTCTATCCGCCGGGCCGCTTCACGCAGCCCAAGGTCCGCGCCTTCATCGACTTCCTGGCGCAGTCCTTCTCGGACAAAGGTCCGGACAACTGGTAAGCCGCCTCGCGGTGTAAGAGTAAGCGCCCAGCCAGATCAGCGGGTCGAGGTCAGCAAAGCCTCGACCCGTCTGTTTTTGGTGCGCCCCTCGTCCGTCATGTTCGAGGCGAGCGGGCTGAGATAGCCGACCCCGTCGGCACTGAGCTGTGCCGGATTGCAACCGAGATCGCGGACAAGATAGGCGCGCACCGCCTCGGCCCGCTTGCGCGACACGGCGACGTTCGAGGCCAGGCTGCCCTCGGCATCGGTATGCCCGACCAGCGCGACCGTCTTGTCGGGATTGGCCTTGAGATAGGAAGCGAGATCGTCGAGCGACGGATAGTCGCCGGGGACAAGATCGGTCGAACCGCTCTTGAAGCTCAGGTCATCCAGTACGACCTTGCCGCGCACCATCAGCGTATCGCCAAGCCCGCCGGTCACCGGCGCAGCCACCTGCTCGGCGCGGGCGAGGGGGAGTTCGAAGGCAAGTTCGGGGCCGACGCGGGTCAGCTGGACATAGGCGCTTTCGGCCGACCGGCTGACCAGCAGGCTGACATATTCGGCGGTGTCCCCGGTGCCCCGGCCTGCCGAAAGGAACCGGAAGTCGCCAAGGTCGATATGCATGTCCGGTTCGGGGATCACGTCGATTGCGAAGCGGAAATCGAAGCCGCCGCATCCGTCGGTATCGCATTCGAACAGCGGCGTGAATCCTTCCGCGGTCAGCTGATCGCGCAGTTCGGCAAAGACGACGGGCGTGCTGACGTCGCCCTCCTCGATGCGCCATGCGGTGCGCGACACCTCGCCCTCGGTCCTGAGGGTGGCCAGCGCTCCGCCCTTCCACGCGCCGGTCGGCAGCGCATAGGTCGCGCGCGTTTCCGTCGTGCCGGCCGTCCGGACCGAGGCCGGGGGAAGGTTCAGCGTCGGCGCGGCCTCGGCGGCGGGGGCGAGAAGCGCAAGGGCCAGGATCAGGCGCTTCATCGGTGCGCCCCGTGGTATTCGGCGTTCGGTTCCATCGCCGTGGCCGAGGCGACGCGGTTCGTCATGTTGAAGAAGCCGGTGACCGAAGCGATGTCCCAGATGTCTCGATCGGTGAATCCGGCATTGCGCAGGTCCTGCCGGTCGGCCTCTTCGATCTTCGAGGAGGCGAGGGTCAGTTTCTCGGCGAAGTCCAGCATCGCGCGCTGCTTCGGCGACAGGGGCGCCATGCGCCAGTTCATCACCAGTGCCTCGCCCAGGAGCGGGTCGCCCGACAGCTCGCGCACTGCCGCACCGTGGGCGACCTGGCAGTACCAGCAGCGGTTCAGCGACGAGACGCAGACCGCGATCATCTCGCGTTCAAGCTTGGTCAGCCCGCTCTCGGCCAGCATCAGGTCGTTGTACATCGCGCTGAAGGCGTTCAGCTTGCCGATGTCGAAGGCGTAGGCCTTCAGGACATTGGGGACGAGGCCGAGCTTTTCGGTACAAACGTCGAAATACTTCCGGGTCGCGTCCGGAAGCGGGTCCACCATCGGCAGGTTGAGCGCCGTGGGGCTTTGGGCGTTGTCCTTCACCTCTGCTCTGCCTCTCGCGGGCTTGTTAGGAGCGGTAGTGATAGTGTCCCACAATCTGCATTCCCAAGGAAGCGTAGAGAGTGTTCGCCGCCGCGTTCGCCTCTGTCACGAGGACGAAAAACCGTTCGGCGCCCGCATCTTGCGCCCAGTGTGCCGCCTTGCGCATGATCTTGACGGCGGAACCTTGCCGACGCTGTTCGGGAACGATGTATAGGGCATGCAGCATGGCCGCCCTTTCGTGGATCGCGACGAAGGCGATGCCCGAGGCACGGTCATTGACGCGGCCCATGATCGCGGTTTTCGGGCCAGGGGCGCGCTCCATCACGGCGAGGCGTTCGGGCCCGATCCCGCCCTCGGCCCAGAGGTCACGCATGATGGCAAGCGGCGGCCAGATCGCGAAGGCAGCCATCGGGTGCGCGGGCTCCGTCGTCAGGGTCGCAACCGGCGCCTCGTAGACGTTCACCGGATCCTTGACCTTCAGACCGCGCGCGGCGAGCGCCGCGTCGAGGGTCTCTTCGCCAGCTCGGACCAGGAACAGCGGCGGCTGGCCCAGCGCCGCCAGCGTCGCGATGGCCCTGTCGATATCCGCCTCCGTCCACTTCCCCGCCGCGGTCGCCGAAGAGACACGCTGCCCGCCGCCCCGCCCTTCGCGCAGGGTGAAGGCGCCTGCGGCGTGCAGCCCCGCGGCGGGCCAGGTCGCGTCGGTGAGGGCGAGGAAGTCCGTCATCAGCCGAGCGCGGCCGCCAGTGCCGAGAGCCGTGCCATCGCGGCGTCGATCCGGGCCGGGTCGGTGCCGCGCACCACGATGTTCGACCCGTAACTGCCGTTCTGGATGAAGGGGTAGGAGCCGAAGCTGAGATCGCCGAACTCGGCCGCGAGCGCGGCGAGCGGTTCGGCGATCACGCCCTCGCCCCGGTCGATGCGCAGCGTCTGGCTGAGGAGCGGCTGCCCGCCGGTGAGGCGCGGCAGGAGCGAGGCCACCATCGCCTGAAAGATGCTCGGGACGCCGGCCATCACGTGGACGTTGCCAAGCGAGAAGCCCGGCGCGGCCGAGATCGGGTTTTCGATCAGGACCGCGCCTTCGGGGATACGGGCCATGCGCAGCCGGGCGGCGTTGAAGTCGAGCCCGGAGCGGTCGTAATGGGCGGCCAGGACCGCCCGCGCGTCCTCGCGCACGGCAAGCGGCAGGCCGAAGGCGGCGGCGACCGCGTCGGCGGTGATGTCGTCATGGGTGGGGCCGATGCCGCCCGAGGTGAAGACTTGGGTGAAGGCGGCGCGGAGCGCGTTGACGGCGGCAACGATGGCGGCGTGGTCGTCCGAGACGACGCGCACCTCCTTCAGGTCGATGCCGATGCGCGCCAGCTCTCCGGCGAGGTGATGCATGTTCGCGTCACGGGTGCGGCCCGACAGGATCTCGTCCCCGATGACGAGGATGGCGGCGGTCGGATTGGGCATGCGGCACCTCCCTTGACCGAAGCTATAGGCCAGCGGGCGCGGGGCGGAAAGCCCCGGGTCTGGCCAAAACCAACGGTGTTGACTATCTAGACCGGGTAGGATGCGAAGGAGACCGGACGTGGACGATCCGCGCGGCCGTCTGACACGGGACGGAATCAGGATACACGAGCCTGCGGATTTCGCAGGTATGCGTACGGCAGGCCGGCTCGCGGCCAAGATCCTAGACGAGGTCGCGGCCCTTGTTGAGCCGGGCGTTCCGACCGAGGCGCTCGATGCCTTCATCGAGGAGCGGGTGAACGCGGCCGGGGCCAAATCCGCCACGATCGGCTATCGCGGGTACCAGCATGCCTCGTGCATTTCGGTGAACCATGTTGTCTGCCATGGCATTCCCGGGCCCAAGGTGCTGAAGGACGGCGACATCCTGAATATCGACGTCACCGTGATCGTCGACGGCTGGTACGGGGACACGAGCCGGATGTATGTCGCGGGGACGCTGGCTCGCAAGGCCGAGCGGCTGATCCAGGTCACGCATGACGCGCTGATGCTGGGGATCGAGGCGGTCAGGCCGGGCCGGACCTTCGGCGATATCGGGGCCGCGATCCAGACCTATGTCGAGGCGCAGCGCATGAGTGTCGTGCGCGACTTCTGCGGCCACGGCCTTGGCCGCGTCTTCCATGCCCCACCGAACGTCCTGCACTATGGTCGGCCCGGCACCGCGGCGCGGCTGGAAGAGGGGATGTTCTTCACGATCGAGCCGATGGTGAACCTTGGCCGGCCCGAGACGAAGGTGCTTGCGGACGACTGGACGGCGGTGACGCGCGACAAGTCGCTCTCGGCGCAGTTCGAGCATTCGGTTGGCGTGACGGCGACCGGGGCCGAGATCTTCACCCTTTCGCCCGCCGGACGGTTCCATCCGACCAGGTAAGTTTCGGGCCGCATGGCGGCCCGACCCGCCGGGGGCGCTGCCCCCGGGACCCCCGGAGTATTTCGGCCAAGAAGAAGATCAGAGGCCGAGGAGGGCCGGCAGGGCGCGCATGTCGCTGAACGGGATTGCGCCGACGCCCGAGAGGCGGTCGGCAGTGCCGGAGGGAACGTAGCCGAAGCAGCGCATTCCGGCGGCGCGCGCGGCACGCGCACCGGTCGCGCTGTCCTCGATCACCGCGCAGCGGATCGGCAAGGCGCCGAGACAGGCGGCGGCGTGGAGGTAGAGATCGGGCGCGGGCTTCGGCCTCGTGACGTCGTGGCGCGAGAAGACGCGGCCCTTGAGACGCGCGTGCAGCGCCGGGTGTTGTCCGAGCGTGATCTCCATCTTGCGGTGCGGACCGTTCGAACCGACGGCATAGGGGACGCCTGCCGCGTCGAGGGCGTCGAACACGGCCTCGATCCCGGGGATCAGCGGTGTTCCTGCCCTGAGGGCATCGAACATCTCCTCGTAGACATCCTCGACCCAGGTGTCGGGAAGCGTGGCGCCGCGCCGCCGTGCCTCGTCCCGGACGCCGCCCATGGTGCCGCCAAGGAAGAGCCCGTGCACCTTTGAGGAGGAAAGCGGCAAGCCGTGGCGCGTCAGGTTCGCGGCGATCACCCGGTCGGTGATCGGCTCGCTGTCGACGATTACGCCGTCGCAGTCGAAGAGAACGGCACCGGGCCTCATGCGGCGACCTTCAGGATCGTGACCCAGGTGTCGCCGTAGCGGCGCTGGTCGAGGGCGTCGAAGCCCCCCGGCGGGGTCGGGGCGTGACCTTCCTCCCAGACGACGAGGGCGCCGGGCGCGAGCCATGCGCCGTCGCGGAGGGAGGAGAGGGCGGCCTCGCCGAGGCACTTTCCATAGGGCGGGTCAAGAAAGACAAGGTTGTAGCCGGCCCCCCGGTTCGGCCCCATCCGAGTCGCGTCCCGCCGCCAGACGTCGGTCACGCCCATTGCCTGCATCTTCTCGATGTTCTGACGCAGAAGCGCGCGGGCGGCGGTGCCGTCATCGACGAAGGCCACCCGCGCCGCTCCGCGCGAGAGCGCCTCGAGTCCGAGCGCGCCGGTGCCGGCGAAAAGGTCGAGAACGCGGGCGCCTTCCACCGGGTTGCCATGGGGGCCATTCATCAGGAGGTTGAATATCGCCTCGCGCACGCGGTCGGAGGTCGGGCGCAGATGGGCCGCGGCGTCGCCAGCGCCGACCTCGGCCAGTTTCAGGCCGCGCCGCGTGCCGCCGATGATCCTCATGCCTTCAAAAGCGCCTTGAGGTCGGTCGCGGTGTCGGCAATCGCCGCCGGGTCGGGCGACTTGCCCATCTCGATCAGGCGTTTGCCGACCATGTAGGCACGGGCGTCGTTCATCGCGTCGAGTGCGATCAGCTCGCCGGCGCGGTAGTACCAGATGCTGAGCGCGCCGCCCTCGCCCTGCCGTATCACCGTGCGGTCGAAGCCGGCGTTCAGTCCGGCGATCTGCAACTTGGTGTCGTACTGATCGGACCAGAACCAGGGCTTCGCCTGATAGGGTATTTCGGCGCCCAGCATGTTGGCGGCGACGATCTCGCCCTGGTCGATGGCGTTGCCGACGCTTTCCAGGCGAATACGGCCGTCCGCCCAAGGGAAGGACGCGCAATCGCCGGCGGCCCAGATCGCGGGGTCCGAGGTGCGGCCGAAGGCATCCGTCTTGATGCCGTTCTCGGTCTCGAGGCCTGCGGCCTCGGCCAGCGCGGTCGCAGGCGTGATGCCGATACCGACGATGACGAAGTCGGCCGGAACACGGCTGCCGTCCGAGAGGATCGCGCCGGTGACACGATGTGTGCCTTCGAGCCGGTCGAGACCGGTGCTTTCGCGGATCGTGACGCCGTGGGTGGTGTGAAGCGCGCGGAAATAGTCCGAGGTCGCCTCCGAGGCGACGCGCTGAAGAATGCGCGGGGCCATCTCGATCAGCGTGACCTCAAGGCCGAGTTTCGCGCCGACTGCGGCGGCCTCGAGCCCGATATAGCCGCCGCCGATGATGAGGAGCCGGCGGCCCGGCCGGAACTCCGGCGCCATCGCATCGACATCGGCAAGCGTGCGGACGGTGTAGACGCCCTCAAGCGCGCCGCCGATCGCGTCCGGAAGGCGCCGGGGGATCGAACCGGTGACGAGCGCAAGCTGGTCGTAGGCAATCGTAGCGTCGCCCGCGCGCAGGGTTCTTGCGGCCCGGTCGATGGAGGTCACACGGGTGCCAAGTCTCAGGGCGATGCGTTGTTCGTCCCAGAAGGCGGGTGCGCGCAGATAGAGCCGGTCGAGATCCATCTCGCCCAGCAGGTAGGCCTTCGAGAGGGGCGGCCGCTGGTACGGGGGCTGCGGCTCATCGCCGATGAGGGTAACGTCGCCGGCGTATCCGAGCGCGCGGAGCTTGGCGGCCAGCGAAGCGGCGGCCTGTCCGGCGCCCACGATCACGATCCCGCTCATGCCCACTCTCCCTCTGGTCGCCGGCTTGCGGGAAGCTATAACCTTGACCTTGGAAAACGCAACGCGAGAGGACGACGACATGGCGATCACGGTGGGTCAGAAACTGCCCGGGGCGACGATGCTGGTGATGGGGGCGAACGGGCCCGAGGCGGTGGACCTTGGCGCAAAGCTCAAGGGTCGCAAGGTGGTGCTTTTCGGTTTGCCCGGCGCCTTTACCGGCACCTGTTCGGTGACCCACCTGCCAAGCTTCATTCGCACCTCCGGGAAATTCCGTGCCAAGGGCGTGGACGAGATCATCTGCATCTCGGTCAATGATCCCTTCGTGCTGAAGGCCTGGGATGAGGCGACCGGCGCGGGCAAGGGCGGCGTGACATTGCTTGGCGACAGCGAGGGCGCGTTCACCAAGGCCATCGGCATGGACTTTTCCGCCGCGCAGATCGGGCTTCTCGGCCGCTCCAGCCGCTATGCTGCCGTGGTCGAGGACGGCGTCGTGACGCATGTCCAGATCGACAAACCGGGCGAATGCAACATCTCGACCGGCGAGGCGCTGCTGGAGGCGGTCTGACCCTAGCCTTCGCGGCCGGCATGGACCTTGCAGAGGCAGACCACGGGTTCTCCGTGGTCGCGCTGCACCTCAGCCTCGCCGGCCAGAATGTCCATGCGGCGGGCGAGCGACAGATCGAGCGCGGACAGCCCGTCGCAGTCATGCGTCGTCAGCGTGACGTCGACGACGTTGTAGACATTCGTCCATTCCGGATGGTGGTTCATCTTCTCGGCGGCAAGCGCGGCGCGGGACATGAAGCCCCAGGCCTCGGAAAAGCTGCGGAACTTCCAGATCTTCCGGATCGCGTCTCGGCCCTCCACCGCGTTCCATCCGGTCTCGCCCAGCGCCGGCAGGTCCGCGTTGCGCTCGGCCTCGGTCAGGAGCACCGCCATCCTACCCCTCCTTCGGCGGCATCGCCGCGTTGTCGAGGTCGTTGGCGCGCTGCATTGCGGGCCGCCCGCTGATGCGGTCCCAATAGGCCTGCAGCGCCGGGCGGGGCTCGATCGTGCCGAACCTCAGACCCCAGCCGATCTGCGAACCGGTCGAGACATCGGCGGCCGAAAAGCTGTCGCCGGCAAGGTAGGGCGTCCTTTCAAGTTGGGTCTCCAGCGCGTCGAGCGTCGTCGCGATGGAGCCGAAGCCGACCGTGCCGCGCCTGTTCTCGGGCACTTCGAAGCCGAGCGCCTTCATGATGACCGTCGCCTCGAACGGACCCGAGCCAAAGAAGAGCCAGCGGTAGTAGGACGACCGGTCCCTTGGCGCGAGGCCGGTCTCGGGAAAGGCATCGGCAAGATAGGCGCAGATCGCGGCGTATTCGGTGACGACGCGGCCGTCGTGGACCAGCGCGGGGACCTTGCCCATGGGGTTGATTGCCAGGTATTCGGGTGCCTTCATCGGCGGGCCGTAGTCGAGATAGCGCACCTCG
>JAGRDU010000006.1:0-740 GCA_020446905.1 Paracoccaceae bacterium
CGTCGGCCAGATCGTGCTGCGCGGCCCCGGCGCGGGCGAAGGCCCGACCGCCTCGGCGGTGATGGCCGACATCATCGACATCGCGCGGGGCAGCCGCATCTCGACCTTCGGCCAGCCAGCGGCGCTTCTGGCCGATCCGGTCGCTGCCAAGGCGACGGCGCCGGCGCCCTTCTACCTGCGGATGGAACTGACCGACAAGCCGGGCGCGCTGGCCAAGGTCGCGACGGTCCTCGGCGAGGCCGGCATTTCGATCGACCGGATGCGGCAATACGGCCATGCGGACGCCTCGGCGCCGGTATTGATCGTCACGCACAAGTCGACGCGCGATGCGATCGACCACGCGATCGGCCGCCTGCCGGCGACCGGCGTGGTTGTCGGAGAGCCTGTCGCGCTGAGAATCGAGACGGTCTGAGCCAATCCGCCGCGCCGACCCCGACTGTAGCGCGGCGGGGCGGCGTTAGCGCTGTCGCCCTTGCCCCCGGGCACCACGACCGGCTAGATGCGCCTGACCCTTTCACCTTGCCCCTTCAGAGACGGATCATGGCCAACGCACAGGAATTTCACGACCGCATGCTTTCGCTGGGCCTCGCCCGCGTCTCGGAGGCCGCCGCCCATGCCTCGGCCCGCATGATCGGGCGCGGTGACGAAAAGGCCGCCGACCAGGCCGCCGTCAACGCCATGCGCGACCAGCTGAACCTGCTGGACATCAAGGGCGTCGTCGTCATCGGCGAGGGCGAGCG
>JAGRDU010000006.1:746-4827 GCA_020446905.1 Paracoccaceae bacterium
TGCTCTACATCGGCGAGGAGGTCGGAACCGGCAACGGCCCGGCCGTGGATATCGCGCTCGACCCCCTGGAAGGCACCACGCTGACCGCCAAGGACATGCCGAACGCGCTGACCGTGATCGCAATGGCGCCGCGCGGCACCCTTCTGCACGCGCCAGACGTCTATATGGAAAAGCTTGCCGTCGGGCCGGGCCTGCCCAAGGACGTGGTGAGCCTTGAGATGAGCCCGACCGAGCGGGTCGTGGAACTGGCCAAGGCCAAGCACTGCAAACCGACCGACATCACCGTCTGCATTCTCGAACGGCCCCGGCACGAGTCGATGATCGAAGAGGTCCGCGCCACCGGCGCCGCGATCCGGCTCATTACCGATGGCGACGTGGCGGGCGTCATCCACTGCGCGGAAAGCGAGATCACCGGCATCGACATGTACATGGGCTCGGGCGGCGCGCCCGAGGGGGTGCTGGCGGCCTCGGCGCTGAAATGCATGGGCGGACAGATCTGGGGCAAGCTCCTCTTCCGCAACGATGACGAACGTGGCCGCGCCGCCAAGGCGGGCATCACCGATCTGAACCGCATCTACACGCGCGACGAGATGGTGCGGTCCGAAGTGATCTTTGCCGCGACCGGCGTCACCAACGGCTCGATCGTGCGCGGCGTGAGGCGCGAGCCGAAGTTCATCGAGACCGAGACGATCCTGATGCGCTCGAAGACCGGCTCGGTCCGCCGGGTGATCTACCGCAACCCGATCCGCTGACCGGAAAGCCGGGGGCCCTGCCCCCGGACCCCCGGGAGTATTTCGGCCACAATGAAAAGGGGGCCTGGCCGCCATGACGGCGTTCCTCGGGGTCGAGCAATCCGCCACCGGCCGCCGCTGGATCGGTCCCTCGGTCGAGGCTGAGCGGCAGGCCGAGGCGATGGTGCAGGCGACGGGCCTGCCCGGCCCCCTCGCCCGGGTGCTTGTCGCGCGCGGGGTCCCGCCGGAAGAGGCGGCGCGGTTCCTTGACCCGCAGCTCCGCGACTTCTTGCCCGATCCGCGCAGTCTCAAGGATATGGAGGCGGCCGCCGGGCGCTTCGTGAGGGCGCTGAAGGGGCGCGAGCGGATTGCGATCTTCGCCGATTATGACGTCGACGGCGGGTCGTCGGCCGCGCTCCTGATCTGGTGGTTGAGGCATTTCGGCCGCGAGGTGACGCTCTATGTCCCCGACCGCATCGACGAGGGCTATGGCCCGAACGAGGCGGCGATGGCGGCGCTCGCGAAGGATCACGACCTTATCGTCTGCGTCGATTGCGGCACGCTCAGCCACGGGCCGGTGGCGGCGGCAAAGGGCGCGGATGTGGTCATCCTCGACCATCATCTCGGCGGCGAGACCCTGCCCCCCGCCCTCGCCGTGGTGAACCCCAACCGGCAGGACGAGACGGGCGAGCTTGGCCACCTCTGCGCGGCCTCGGTCGTCTTCCTGATGCTGGTCGAGGCGAACCGGCTCCTGCGCGAGGACGGCCTCGGTGGGCCGGACCTCATGGCGCTCCTCGATCTCGTCGCGCTGGCCACCGTTGCGGATGTTGCCCCCCTGACCGGGGTCAACCGGGCGCTGGTGCGGCAGGGACTGAAGGTGATGGCGCGGCGCGAACGGGCCGGGCTCACCGCCCTCGCCGACATCGCCCGGATGGACCGGGCGCCGACGCCCTACCACCTCGGTTTTCTCCTCGGTCCCCGCGTCAACGCCGGGGGACGGATCGGCGCGGCCGACCTCGGCGCCCGGCTTCTGGCGACGGCCGATCCCTACGAGGCGGAGGCCCTGGCCCGCCGCCTCGATGCGCTGAACACCGAACGGCGCGAGATCGAGACCCGCGTGCGCGACGCGGCGCTGGCGCAGGCGGAGGCGCGCGGCCTTGACGCGCCGCTCGTCTGGGCCGCCGGCGAGGGGTGGCATCCCGGGGTCGTCGGCATCGTCGCCGCGAGGCTGAAGGAAGCCACGCACCGCCCCGCCGTGGTGATCGGTCTGGATGGGGACGAGGGCAAGGGATCGGGCCGGTCGGTGGCGGGCATCGACCTTGGCGCATCGGTCCAGCGCGTCGCGGCCGAAGGCCTCCTGGTGAAGGGCGGCGGGCACCGCATGGCGGCCGGTCTGACCGTGACCCGGAGCCAGCTGGAACCGGCGATGGCGCGCCTGTCCGAGCTTCTGGCCAGACAGGGCGCCGGCGAGACCGGCCCCCGCGACCTGCGCCTCGACGGCTTGTTGATGCCCGGCGCCGCCACGCCCGCCCTGATCGAGGAGATCGAGCGCGCCGGCCCCTTCGGCCAGTCCGCCCCCGCCCCGCGCTTCGCCTTCCCCGACGTCGCCATCACCTTCGCACGCCGGGTCGGGGAAAGCCATCTGCGCTTCGCCGCCTCGGACGGCATGGGCACCGCGCTCGAGGGCATCGCCTTCGGCGCCTTCGACACCCCGCTCGGCCCCCTGATCGAGGGCCACGGCGGCCTGCGCCTGCACCTCGCCGGGCGGCTCGAACTCAATCACTGGCAGGGCCGGACAAAGGCGCAGCTGCGCCTCGAGGACGCCGCCCGCGTCTGAGCCAAACCCGCCCGGAAAAGCCGAAATTACCTCTTGCGAGTCATGCGCCCGTGGCCTAAACACCGCCCCACGCCAAATGTGGCCCGTTCGTCTATCGGTTAGGACACCAGGTTTTCAACCTGGGAAGAGGGGTTCGACTCCCCTACGGGCTGCCACTCACCCCGCCATTTTTGAGACATCTGACCCGGGCCGGGTATTGTCGCGCGTTATCCGCGGCTTACGCGACATGGTTCAATCCAGAGACCGCAAATCTGGCGCACAGAGAGCGCAAATGCGCGGCGTGTCTCTCTTCGCCGATTCCGTATTTCCAGTTTCGGAGAGGGCCAGATCAGGCGCTGCGGAAGAGTGCATCCTGCGCGCTCCAATCGGCGGGGATATCATTCTTCAGGCACCAGTCGGCTGTGAGGAACGAGGGCTGCCACCCCTCGATGATCTGCCGCACCATGAGCGGAGAGAGGAACGCAAACTCGAGGATCTGCTGAACCCGCTTGACCGGCACGCCGTGGCCCTCGGCGATGTCCTGGAAGCTTCGACCGGCCGTGACGTCGTCGAGCATCGCGTGCCCCTTGGCGATGTTGGCAATCAGCGTCTCGTCGCGGGGAAGCACATCGCCATCCAGTAGCAGCCGGGCTTCGACGCCGCGTCTGCGCAGCTTGATCGGCGCTTCGAAGCGCAGGCTGGTTGGGTTTATGCGATCGGGCGGAACACTCGGGGCGTGTCCCAAATCCTTCCGCGACAGCGTGAGAGCCAGCCGACCCGCCCCAAGCACAACGCGTTCGATCATCGATAACAGGTCGGTGCCCGCGTCCGCGATTACCGAGGTAGCATCGGCGATCAGCTTTGCGTCCGCTGATGGCACCAGATCCCGCATCAGGGTAGTCTGGAGATGGCGCCGGACGGCCGCCGCGATACGATCCTCGAAAGCCCTGGCGGGCAGTCGCCAGCTCGTTGTCCTGTCCGGCGGAACCGGAGTGGTCTTCAGCACATGAGAGATGTGATAATCGTAGCGCCGGCCCCGCTTCTGCGTGTGGACAGGTGTCAGACGCGCCCTCCGAGTCAAAGATCTTGCCGGTCAGCGGCGCGCTGGGTCGACGTGAAGTCTTTTGCGCGCGTGGGATCGCCGATTGTTCCTGCGGGAGAAGCTGCACACGACCCCATTGGTCCGCCTCTATGATCGCCGGGTGCTGGCCTTCATGGATAACCCCCTTGTGGCAGACCTTGCCGATGTAGAGCGGGTTGGTGAGGATCTTGTGGATGTGCCCGCGCGACATGAGCTGCCCGCCGTTGTCCCTGCCCGACTGCGTCACGCAGCGCTTCGACCTGTGCCCCAGCCGTTGGGCCTCCTTCGCGACGAGATGCAGCGCCCGATGCGTCTCGTAAAGCGCGAAGAGCGTCCGGACCGTATCGGCCTCCGCTGTATTGATGGTCAATGTCCGGCCCGCGGCATCGTAACCGAGAGGCATGTAGCCCCACATCCACAGCCCCTTTCTCTTCGAGGCGGCGATCTTGTCGC
>JAGRDU010000006.1:4835-5903 GCA_020446905.1 Paracoccaceae bacterium
TCGGCGGTCACCTCGCGTTCGAATTGTACAAACGAGAGAAGCACTTTGAGCGTCAGCCGCCCCATACTTGTTGCGGTATTAAAAGACTGGGTCACCGAGACGAAGGAAGCCTTCGCCGCGTCGAGCCGGTCTACAAGCCGGGCGAAGTCGGCAAGCGAGCGTGTCAGCCGGTCGATCTTGTAGACGACGATCTGCTCCACCCTGCCCCCGTCCACATCTTGCATCAGGCGCTGCAGGGCCGGCCGCTCAAGGTGCCCGCCGGAGATGCCGCCATCGTAATAACGCTCCCGGACCAGTTCCCAGCCCTCGTGGCGCTGGCTGGCGATGTAGGCCTCGCAGGCCTCGCGCTGCGCATCGAGCGAGTTGAACTCCTGCTCCAGCCCTTCTGAGGTGCCCCTAGATTTGTAGACGCTTTGCCCCCTAACTTTGAGGCGAGGAGGCCGAGATGGGGACAAGCAACTACAGCGACGAGTTCAAGCGCGATGCGGTGCATCAGATAACCGTACGCGGGTATCCTGTGCGGGAGGTGTCCCGCCGTTTGGGGGTCAGCACGTATTCTCTCTACAAGTGGCTGAAGCTGTTCGGGGAGCCGACGTCAAAGCCGGGTGTGGACCACGAGGCCGAGAACCGGCGCCTGAAGCGCGAGCTGGCTCGGGTGACCGAGGAGCGCGACATCCTAAAAAAGGCAACGGCGTACTTCGCGCGCGTGTCCCAATGAATGGAGCCATTGGAGCGCCATTGGTTCGAGCCTAATGGCGACAGCCTTCATCCGGGCGCATCGCGTGGAGTTCGGCGTCCGGGCCATGTGCCGGGTGCTGCGGGTCCATTTCTCCGGCTTCTATGCATGGCTTAAGGAACCGTTAAGCCACCGCGCGCAGGAGGATGCGCGTCAGACCGAGCTGGTCCGCCAAGCCTGGACCGACAGCGGCAAGGTCTATGGCTACCGCAAGTTGACGGATGATCTGCGCGATCAGGGCGAAAGCATCTCAGAGAACCGTGTTGCCCGGTTGGCGTCGCTGGCCGGGATCGCTGCGCAGATCGGCTACAGGCGCCGCCCCGGCCGATATG
>JAGRDU010000006.1:5962-11729 GCA_020446905.1 Paracoccaceae bacterium
GTCTGGGTGACCGACATCACCTACATCAAGACCCATGAAGGCTGGCTGTACTTGTGCGTCGTCATCGATCTGTACTCGCGCCGGGTTGTCGGCTGGTCCGCCCAGTCCCGCATGACGACGGACCTCGCCCTGCAAGCCCTGCTGATGGCCGTGTGGCGGCGCAAACCCACAGGTAGGGTCATGGTCCACTCAGACCAGGGTTCCCAGTTCACCAGCCGGGAGTGGCAGACATTCCTGCGCCAGCATGATCTGGAACCCAGCATGAGCAGACGCGGCAATTGTCACGACAACGCTGTCGCCGAGAGCTTCTTCCAGCTCCTGAAACGGGAACGGATCCGGCGTCGTATCTACCCGACCCGCGATGCCGCCAGGCAGGACGTGTTCGACTACATCGAGATATTTTACAACCCGAAACGCAAGCACACGAACAACGGCATCCTGTCGTCCGTTGATTTCGAGATCAGGCAGCAGAAACTGACCAACGCGGTTGTCTAGAAAACTAGGGGCACCTCACAGTCACCTTGGACAATGCCCTCTTTGCAGCAATACAGGCCGCCCGCAGGAATGCCCTGATCTAGCTGGAGATATCGACCTCGACATCGAGGAACGGCGCGTATTGCTGCGCCCCGAAGATGTCCCCGTCGCCAGCGCTACCGCTCGGCCGGTCGCGCAGGATCGTGAACTTGATCGCATAGGCCGGATCGTATTCCACGAAGTCCGTCAGCCGCGCCGGATCGACATTTAGGACATCGCAAACGCTGTCTCGGGTCAACGCGCCGGAGCGTTTGACTATGTCGTAGGTCTCTTTCTCGCGAAAGATGATGTCGAAGGTGATCTTGTCCGTCCCGGCATTCTTCGAGCGGATCGTCTTGGCCAGTTCGGCCAGCTTCTTGCGCGTGTTCATGGCAACCTCAGCCGATCATAGCGGTATGGGTGGGGAAAAGCTCGAGCGGGTCGTCCACGACCATGGTGTGGTTCACCGTCCAGCGGTAGGCGGGACTGGCATGGAGCACTTCGTCGAGGACGAATGAGACCCCGCCCGCGGTGCCCTTCACCTCCGGCAGCCGGGCATAGAACAGCTGTCGGGTGCCGGTCATCGTCAGCTCCTCGGCCATCTCTCTCGTCGGTGCGACGCCCTGGACCAAGACACAAAGCTCATGCCCCGGCTGGTCCTTCAGGGGCTCAAGATCGCCCATGACGCCGTTGCGGCCGAAGACGTTGTAATGCAGTTCCCAGCCGTCCTTGCCGAACCGCTCCTCGGCCTGCGCGCGGGCCCAGGCGATGACCTCGTCGACATGGGCGATGGTGTAGGGATCGCGGATGCCGGCCATGCCGATATAGCGTTCGCCGACCTTGCCGGAGCCTTCCAGCTTGACGCGGAACTCCTCGGCCGGAACAAAATCCATCCCCGTTACGCGGGTCGTCTTCTCGCTGGCCTGCGTGTAGTGGCAGTTCGTCATGTCAAGCATCCCGCCGGCGACGAATTCGTGGAACGGGTTCGAGCGTTCGTACATCGCATGACCCGCGACCGAGGCGACGGTGCAGCGCTGGAATGGCGCCATGGCCGTGACTTCGACCGCGTCCGTCGTGATCTCGCCCAGCACGGTTTCCTTGGCGCCGTAGGGCTCCGCGCAGAACGAGGCGCATTCGAGGACCTTGCCGAGGTAGTAGGATTGCGGTTCCGGGTAGCCCTTGAAGAGGGCGGCTGCCGCGAAGATCGCGCTGTCGGACGACCGGCCGCCGATGATGACGTCGCAGCCTTCCTCCAGCAGCTTGACGAAGGGATGGACCCCGGCCATCGCGACGATGCGGTCGGTCGCGTCAAGCTCCGCCTCGGTCAGATCCTCGCGTGCATCGAGTCCCTTGATCGGTGAGCCACCCAAGATCTTCGCGCGCACCTTGTCCTTGCCGACCTCGGAATAGAACCAGCCGAGCTTGAAGGGCGGCAGGTCGTGCTTGGCCGCGATCAGCCGGATCACGTCGAGATACATGTCGACCCGGCTGTTGGTGCCCGTGTCACCGGCCGAGCCGATCATCATCGGCACGCCGATCCGGCGCGCGGCAAGAAGCATCTCCTCCAAATCGTGTTCCTGCCAGGCTTTCGGACTGGCGCAGGTGTCGCTGCCAAGCGGAACGGGGCCGATGTCGTCGCTGCCTGAATCCGCCGCGATGAAATCGGGGCCCGCATCGACACCCAGATGAAAGCTGCCGGTCTTCAGGGGGGCAAAGCCAAGATGTCCGTTTGGGCAAATGATCTTCAGGGACGACATGGGAACCTCGCGCAGGAACGATTGCTGCTCAATTACATGCAAGAGTCGTGCCCAAAATTGGCGCTACGGCAAGCGATTGAAAACGAACGAAACTACCCTGATTGAACGGGACCGCATCTGGCCGAGGCGTTGAACGCACGCACGGCGCGCTTTCATTGCACGCGGATCAGAGGCCGAGCTTTATCATCTGGTGGCGCAATGCGTGGCGGCTTATGCGCAGCGCCGTCGAGGCCTGTTGGATGTTTCCGTCCGCCTCGATCATTGCGCGGGCGATGAGCTTGCGCTGGAAATCCGCGGTCGCCTCGTGAAACCCCTCCGCAGGCGGTCCGGCATCACCCCCCTGCGCGGGGCTGCCGCGTGCGCGAACCGACCGGATGATCCGGTCGGGCAGATGCCGAGGCAGGATCACGTCGTCATCTTCCAGGATGAAGATCCGCTCCAGCAGGTTTTCCAGTTCCCGCACATTGCCGGGCCAGGCATAGCGCAGGAAGATGTCGGCGGTTTCATCGGAAAGTCCCCGAATCGACCGTTTGTAGAACGCGTTGTAGCGGTCGATGAAGTGCTGCGAGAGGTTGAGGACATCCTCGCCGCGCTCGCGGAGGGTCGGCAGGTTGATCGCCACCACCTGGAGGCGGTAATAAAGGTCCTCCCGGAACCGGCCGTCTTTCACCTCGGACAGAAGCACCTTGTTCGTGGCCGCAATGAAACGGACATCGACAGAGGTGGTCTTCACCGCGCCGACGCGGCGGAACTGCCGGGTATCGAGCAGGCTCAGCAGCTTGGCCTGAAGGGTGAGGTCCATCTCGCGGATCTCGTCCAGAAACACCGTGCCGTTATTCGCGGCCTCGATCAGGCCGAGCTTGCGCTCGACCGCGCCGGTGAAGGCGCCGCGCTCATGTCCGAAAAGCTCCGATTCCAGCAGGCTCGCCGGGATCGCGGCACAGTTGATGTCGACGAATTCCTTCTGCGCGCGGGTGGATGCCCGGTGAATCATGCGCGCGACAAGGCCCTTGCCCGTTCCCGTCTCGCCGTAGACGAGGACGGTTTGGGCGGGGCTTCTGGCAACCCGCGCCACAAGCCGGCGGAGGCTTTCGGTGCTCGAGTGGTTCCCGACGAGTTCGTTCTTGTAGTCGGCCATGTCCTGTCCCGGTTCGGCGCCCTCGGGTCAGGACGGCATCCGGTAGGTCTGCCAGTCCCCGCCGCAGGGGTTGCCTTGGCTGAATGTCAGCGCGCCGAGCCTACACGAATAAATCGAGGTGGAAAGCGTCTGGCTGGCTTCGGTTTCGCCGTGCTGACAAAGCGGCGCGGCGCCGGGGCCGGTGTCGCGGTGGGTCTGCATGAGGCGCGCGGCATGTGCCGTGTCCAGTGTCAGGCCGGGCAGCCACCGTTCGAGATAGGCGAAGCGCTCCCCGGAATTGCCGGCGATCCGGTCGCCTTCGGGCAGCAGCGTGTCAGCGGCGTGATCCGGAAGCACGTAGTGATTGGTGCGCCACACGATGCCGCCCCTCTGGATGCCTGTGGCGTCCGCAGAAAGCTCGACGACCGCCGTATCACCGCTCGCATCCGCCAGAACGAGCGTTCCGCCGCCCGCATGGGGTTTGCTGGCGATCAGGTCCAGCGCGTCGCCGACGGTTCCGCAGGTGGCCAGGATGCGCGTCATCAGGAAGTAGCGCAGCCAGCCGACGCGGTGCGCGCGGACCGCGACCTGCGTGTCGGCGAGCATCAGGCCCTTCGCGTTCATGCCGCTCGAATAGCCGGCGGGGCTGCCGAGGGAGCCGACGCACAACATCGCCCCGGTCGTCACATCGTTGCCGGACTGGAGCGTGACGCGCTGGATGCCCTTGTGAAGGCCGGAGTAATCGCGGTTCTTCACGACGATCGGGCCATCGGGTCCGTCCGGCGCGGCCCAGGCGCTGCATCCGTCGCTGTCCAGACGGGCGCCGGATTTGAAATCATTGAGCGTGCCGAGATGAAGATGCGTGAAGAGGTCATCCTCGGGCAGGCCGAACCCGTCGGCGATGCCCGCGAGTTCCGCCATCCCATCGGGATCGTGCGCCAGATGAAATTCGCGCTGCCGGGCGAGGTAGTCGCGCGCGGCCGCGTCGAACAGACCTGCGACGCGGGCCTGTTCGACACGGCCGATTGTCGCGTCGCGAACGCGGGCCGGATCGGCGAACGCGTCGGATGCCTGTCCCGCACCCCGCGTCCACGCGTCCCCAGACAGGACCAGCGGCTCCGCGTGTGCGGCGGCGAAACCCGTCATGCCGTGGCTCCTTCGAGGAGCGAGAGGTTCTCGGCCAGCCGGTGGCAGGCCGAGACATGGCCGTCCCCCACGGTTTCCGCAACTGGCGCCTTGCTCCGGCAGATATCCGTGGCCAGCGGGCAGCGGGTGTGGAACTTGCAGCCCGCGGGCGGGTTCAGCGGCGAGGGCAGGTCGCCGCTCAGCCGCACGCGGGTCTTGTGGCCGACCGCGTCGACCTCGGGCACGGCCGACATCAGGCTTTGGGTATAGGGATGGCGCGGGCGCGACAGGACCGCGTCGACCGGCCCCATCTCGACGATCTCGCCCAGATACATCACCGCAACCCGGTCCGACAGGTACCCGATCACCGAGATGTCGTGCGAGATGAAAAGGTAGGTCAGCCCAAGCTCTGCCTTTAACTCCTGCAAAAGCTCGATGATCTGCGCCTGGATCGAAACGTCGAGCGCCGAGACGGGTTCGTCGCAGACGATGAATTCGGGGTTGGAGATCAGCGCGCGGGCGATGCCGATGCGCTGGCGCTGCCCGCCCGAGAACTGGTGCGGATAGCGGTCGAGCTGGTTGGACTTCAGCCCCACCTTCTCGACCATTGCCGCGACCTTGGCGCGCAGCTCGTCCTCGGTCTTCGCCAACCCGTGCAGGCGCAGGGGCAGGCCCACGATCTCGGCCACCGTGCGGCGGGGGTTGAGCGAGGCATAGGGGTCCTGGAAGATGATCTGCATCCGCCGCCGCATGGCCTTCAGCCGGTCGGCATCCAGCGCCGTCACGTCGGTCCCGTCGAAGATCACCTTGCCCGAGGTCGGTTCATGCAGCCGGAGGATGGCGCGGCCCAGCGTGGACTTGCCGCAGCCGCTTTCGCCGATCAGGCCGAGTATTTCGCCGTGCCTCACCGAGAGGCTGACATCACTCACGGCGCGCACCACGGTCTGGGGCACGCCCGCAATACGCTGTCCGAGGCGGCGATGGCCGGTATAATGCTTGGTCAGCCCGGTAACCTGAAGAAGCGGGGCGTCGGTCATCGGTTGTCCTTTCCGACCAGCACGCAGCGCGCCCGATGGCCCGCTGCCGCCTCATGCATGGAGATGAGCGATTTGCAGAAATCCTTGCGGAAGGCGCACCGGGAGTAAAACCGGCATTGCGGAGCCAGATCGATGAGGTCCGGCACCTGCCCCTCGATCGGCTTGATCGGCTGCCCGCGCAGCGCAAGCCGCGGGATCGAGCCGAGCAGACCCCTGGT
>JAGRDU010000071.1 GCA_020446905.1 Paracoccaceae bacterium
GCACCGATGACGTCATCAACGTCGCGGGCCACCGCCTGTCCACCGGCGCGATGGAAGAAGTTCTGGCCAGCCATGCCGATGTCGCCGAATGCGCGGTGATCGGCGTTGCGGATCAGCTCAAGGGCCAGATGCCGGTGGGCTTCCTCTGCCTCAACAAGGGCTCGGGCCGCGCCCATGCCGATGTCGTGAAGGAATGCGTCAAACTCGTCCGCGACCAGATCGGCCCCGTCGCGGCCTTCAAGCTGGCCTGTGTCGTCGACCGGCTGCCCAAGACCCGCTCGGGCAAGATCCTGCGCGGCACCATGGTCAAGATCGCCGACGGCGAAGAGTTCAAGATGCCGGCGACGATCGACGACCCCGCGATCCTCGACGAGATCACGGTGGCGCTGAAGGGCCTCGGCTATCCCGAGGCCTCCTGAAGGCGGAACAATCGGAAGGCGTGCCGCGGATTGGTGCCGCGGCCGCTAATCCCTTGACGTTTCAGACAGGTTGGAGAGAGGTCGGAAGTCGCGTATTACCTGCGACTATGCAACCTGTGCTTGCGCCTTACGAGTCTTCTCCAGTGCGGTCCGCCAAGGATGTTCGCCGTGGCCGATGACATTCCCCATCCCTCCGGGGTCCCCTCGCCGCTCGATACCGGTCGCCTGACCCTCCTCGGCCATGACCTGCGCGCGGCGGTCGCGGACGTGATCGGCGGGCTGCGGCTCATCGACCAGTCGCGCGTTGACGATGCCGCGCGGCTTCAGCTTGAACGGGTGCGCGCCTCGGGAGAAACGCTTGCGCGGCTTCTCGAGGAGGGCCTCGCCCTCATGCTTGGCGAGGATGACTTCGCCGCGACCCACCCGGCCATCCTGCAGATGCCGCGCTTTCTCTACGATCTCGAGATGCGCTGGTCCGGCCGCGCCAGCGAAAAGGGGCTCGGCTTTACCCTGACCCGCGCCCCCGCCGTCCCCGAGGTGCTGACCCTCGACCGCATGGCGCTGGAACGCACCCTGTCGAACATCCTGTCGAACGCGATCAAGTATACCGACGCGGGGGCGGTCCGGCTGGATGTGACGATGGCGGAAAGCGGCGCGCTGAGGCTTGCCGTCACTGACGAGGGGCCGGGCTTCTCTGCCGCCGCGCTTTCGCGGCTTTTTGAATTTCAGGGGCGACCCGACGGCGCCGGCAAGCCGGGCGACGGCCTCGGGATGCACATCACGCGCAACATGGCGGGCCTTCTTGGCGGCACGATCAGCGTCGAGAACCTGCCGGGCGGCGGTGCCCGCGTGACCCTCGACCTGCCGCCCGAGACCTGGACCATCGCCGCGCCCGAACCGGTCGCGGCGCTGCCGGACCTCAGCCGCACCAAGGTTCTCGTCGCCGAGGACAACGCGACGAACCAGCAGATCATCGCGCATATGCTCGGCAGGATGAGCGCCCAGTACGAGATCGCCGAGGACGGCGTCGAGGCGCTGCGCTGGCTCGAACGCGAGCGTTTCGACCTTGCGCTCATCGACATCGAGATGCCGCGCCTGAACGGGATCGAGGTGATACGCTCGATCCGCGCCGCGCGCCGCGCCGACGTGCGTATGCCCGTCGTCGCGATCACCGCCTATGTGCTGAAGTCGAACCGCGACGCGATCTATGCCGCCGGGGCCGACGCGATCCTTGCCAAGCCGCTCGCCGGCCTCGACGCCTTCGGCGCGGTTCTCGCCCAGGCCCTCGGCCGTGCCGAGGCGCCCGTCAGCCCGGCCGAAGACGCCTTCGACCGGTCCAGCCTCGACCACCTGCTCGAGATCTCGGGCCCGGAGGGGGCGCGCGAACTCCTGGACCGGCTTCACGCCGACCTACTGACCTGCGAAAGCGGCCTGACGGGCGCCCTTGCCCGCAGCGATACCGAGGCGGTCCGGTCGCACACCCATGTGTTGATCGCGCTTGCCGGAGCGGTCGGCGCGCACCGGCTGCAGGCGCTTGCCCAGGCGCTGAACCTCGCTGCCCACCGCGGCGAGATTTCCGGCACGGCCCCCCTCGGGGACGAGGCGCTGACGCGCCTTGCCGCGCTTGTCGACCTTGTCGCGGACGAGCGCCGGCAGAGGGGCGAGCCGGCATGACGACCTCTCCCGTGCTTCTGATCGAGGATACATCCTCGCTGCGGCTCGTCTACGAGACGATCCTGAAATCTGCGGGCCACGAGGTGCGCAGCGCCGCCGATGCCGCCCAGGGTCTCGCGCTCTTCAAGACGCTGAAGCCCGGCGTCGTGCTTCTCGACCTCGTCCTGCCGGACCGCGACGGGATCGACCTCATGGCCGAGCTGCTGGTCCTGCGACCGGCGACCCGGATCATCGTCATCACCGCCAATGCCTCGATCAACAAGGCCGTCGCGGCGATGCGCGCGGGCGCCCAGGACTTCCTCGTCAAGCCCTTCGACGAACAGCGCTTCCTTGACGCCGTCGGCAATGCCCTGTCCGCCTCGGGGGCGCCATCGCCCGAGGAAAAGCCGTCCGTCGCGCCCGGCGACTTCATCGGCACCTCGCCCGCCATGACCGCGATCTACGGCAAGATCCGCTCCGTCGCCGGCTCAATGGCCTCGATCTTCATCACCGGCGAAAGCGGCACCGGCAAGGAGCTTTGCGCCCAGGCAATCCACGACCTGTCAAACCGCGCCACCGCGCCTTTCGTGCCGCTGAACTGCGGCGCAATCCCGGCCGAGCTTCTGGAGTCCGAGGTCTTCGGCCATGTGAAGGGCTCCTTCACCGGCGCCATCGCCGACAAGCCCGGCGCCGCCGCATCGGCCGATGGCGGCACGCTCTTTCTCGACGAAATCTGCGAGTTGGACCTTGGCCTTCAGACCAAGCTCCTCCGCTTCCTGCAGACCTCGACGATCCAGCCGGTCGGCGCCAGCCGCCCGCGAAAGGTCAATGTCCGCATCGTCTGCGCCACCAACCGCGACCCGGCCGAACAGGTCCGCAAGGGGCTCTTCCGCGAGGATCTCTATTACCGGCTGCACGTGATCCCGATCCACATGCCGCCGCTGCGGGACCGTGGCCGCGACGTCGTCGCCATCGCCGGTGCGGCGCTCGCGCGCTTCGCCCGCGAAGAGGGGCGCAGCTTCGACGGCGTCGCGCCCGACGTCGCCGAACTTTTCGCCGCCCATCCCTGGCCCGGCAACGTCCGCCAGCTTCTCAATGTCATGCGTCACGTTGTGGTGCTGCACGACGGCCCGCTCGTCACCCGCGCGATGCTGCCCGACGATCTCTTCCAGAGCACGGCGTCACGGGCCCCCGCCGGGACCGCCCCGGCATCGCTCGCCCTCGGCGACCTGGTCGGCCGCCCCCTTGCCGAGATCGAGCGGCGCGTGATCGAGGCGACGCTCGCGCGGCACGGCGGTTCCGTCCCGAAGGCGGCGCGCGTCCTCGACCTCTCGCCCTCGACGCTCTACCGCAAGATCGAGGCCTGGAAGGCCGGGGGCTGAGGCCTCAGACGAACTGCTCGCGGGTCAGGCGCTCCTCAAGCCCGTGGCCCGGATCGAAGAGGATGCGGTGCCGGATCGTCTCCTCCGACCGGATCTCGACCGACACCACCTCGCGCACCGACTGACCGTCGGCATCCGCCATCACCGGGCGTTTCTTCTGTTCGAGAACGTCGAAACGCACATGCGCGGTCTTCGGCAAAAGCGCCCCGCGCCAGCGCCGCGGCCGAAACGCCGCCATCGGCGTCAGCGCCAGAACCGCCGCGCCGATGGGCAGGATCGGCCCGTGCGCCGAATAGTTGTAGGCGGTCGATCCGGCAGGGGTCGAGACCAGCGCACCGTCGCAAACCAGCTCCTCCATCCGGATCTTCCCGTCGATGGTGATCCGCAGCTTCGCCGCCTGCGGCCCCGCCCTGAGCAGCGACACCTCGTTGATCGCCAGCGCCTCGGCGATGCTGCCATCGGCCCGCACCGCGCGCATCGAGAGGGGGTTGATGACCTCCTCTTCCGCCGCCGCCAGCCGCTCGGGCAATCCCTCCTCGCCGTATTCGTTCATCAGAAAGCCGATGGTGCCGCAGTTCATGCCGTAGACCGGCAAGCCCTGCGTCTGCGTCCGGTGCAGCGTCTGCAGCATGAACCCGTCGCCGCCCAGCGCCACGATCACGCCTGCCTCGCCCAGCGGCACCGTGCCGTAGGCGGCCGTGAGCTTGGCCAGAGCCTCCTGCGCGACCTCGCTCTCGCTTGCCAGAAAAGTGATCTTTTTCGACTTTGGCACGGCTGGCTCCCCTGGCGGTCCTCGTGCATTGATCCACTGGCAGGCACGCAAAAACAACCCCGTCCGCAGGAAGAATGCCATGACCCACCGTCCGCTCATGACCCGCCGCAGCGCTCTGACCGGTCTTGGCGCCGCACTCCTTGCTGCGCCGGCAATCCTGCGGCCCCGGCCCGCGCTTGCCGCCCTGACCGGCCGCCCCTTCGCGCAGCCCGACCTCTTTGAAGGTGTGCAGACCGGGGGCCGCCGCGTCTTCGATCTTGCCGTCGCCCCGGGCCGTCACGAATTCCTCGCCGGGGTCGAAACCGAAACGATCGGCATCAACACCGGCTTTCTCGGCCCGATCCTGTCGGTCCGGTCGGGCGATCCGCTGCGCATGAACGTCGCGAACCGCCTGGCCGAACCGATGACGCTGCACTGGCACGGGATGCACCTGCCCGCCGCGGCCGATGGCGGCCCGCATCAGGAAATCGCCCCCGGCGCGACCTGGTTTCCCGAATGGGACCTCAGGCAGAAGGCGGGCACCTTCTGGTTCCACGGCCACCAGCACCACAAGACCGCCGCCCATGTCTGGGCCGGCATGGCGGGCGTGATCCGCGTTTCGGATGACGAGGAGGAGGCGCTGCCCCTTCCACGCACGCACGGCGTCGACGATTTCACGCTGATCCTGCAAGACCGCCGTTTCGACGCCGCGGGCCAGATGCCGTACGCGCCCGACATGCACGACCGCATGGCGGGGATGCTGGGCGACGTGATGCTGGTCAACGGCCAGTCCGAACCGGTGCTGGAGACCGACACCCCCCGCATCCGCCTGCGCCTCCTCAACGGCGCCAACGGAACGTTCTACCGCCTCCACTTCGCGGATGGCCGCGCCTTCCACCAGATCGCGTCGGACGGCGGCCTTCTAGCCGCCCCGGTGCCACTGGCCGATCTGACTCTCGCGCCGGGCGAACGGGCCGAGTTGATCCTCGACCTCGCCGACGGCGCAGCGACGCAGCTTCTGGCCGAAGCCTGGGGCGCCGAGGTGCAGATGATGGGTTCGGCCGGCATCCGCACCGTCATGGACATCCGCCCGCGCCGCGCCCTGCCTGCCGCTCCGGCCCTGCCCGAACGTCTGGCCGAACTGCCCCCGATCCCCGAGCGCACCGGGGAAACGCGCCGCTTCAAGCTGGCGATGAGCGGGATGGGCATGATGGGCGACTTCCTCATCAACGACGCGCAATACGACCACGGCCGGATCGACTTTTCCGTCCCCCTCGGGACCGTTGAGACATGGATCTGGCAGAATACCACGCCGATGATCCACCCGATCCACATCCACGATGTCCAGTTCCGCATCGTGAAACGCAATGGCCAGCCGCCCGCGCCTCACGAGGCCGGCCTCAAGGACACGGTGATCGTGAACCCCGGCGAACAGGTCTCGCTGCGCCTCGCCTTCACCGACTATGCCGATCCGGTGCTGCCCTACATGTATCATTGCCACATCCTCGAACATGAGGATGCCGGCATGATGGGCCAGTTCACCGTCGTCTGACCCGCG
This sequence comes from Paracoccaceae bacterium, assembly GCA_020446905.1. Lineage (GTDB taxonomy): Bacteria > Pseudomonadota > Alphaproteobacteria > Rhodobacterales > Rhodobacteraceae > Albidovulum. The sequence continues at coordinate 5,764 of JAGRDU010000071.1, forward strand.
CGTGGCGCGGCACGGAAGTTTCCCATAGTGGAGCGGGTTTCGCGCCCCGGCGCAAAGTGGTCGCATTCTTCCTTTCCGCCCCCCGCCCGGTCGGCTAAAGAGCGCCAAACCGACCGCTTCAGGAGAGCGCGCATGACCGCCACCCGCGACACCGGATTCTTCACCGAAACCCTCGCCTCGCGCGACCCCGAGGTGTTCAAGTCCATCACCGACGAGCTTGGCCGCCAGCGCGAC
>JAGRDU010000072.1 GCA_020446905.1 Paracoccaceae bacterium
TCATGTTCATCTCGATCCGCTCGACGAGCGTGCCGAAGGCGTTGATGACCTTGCCCTTGCCGGCAGCTTCCATCCCGGCGAGGACGTCGGGCGCCAGCTGCAGGTTCCAGGCATAGTCGAATTCGCCGGTTTCCAGAACCGCGCGGCCCGCGGCTGCCGCGTCGCCGCCGCCCTTGAAGGTGACGGTCGCGAAGGCGGGCTTGGCCGGATCGCGGTAGTTCGGGTTGGCCGACATGGTGATGACGTCGTTCGGCTTGAACTCGTCAACCTTGAACGGGCCGGTGCCGATCGGGCCGAAGTTCGCGTCGGTGCACTGCTGGGCCGCCGCGCCGAGGCAATTGGCGAACTGCGCTTTCTGGATGATCGGCGAGGTGGAGCCGACGAAGGCGTTGTAGGGGTTCGGCTTCGGTGCCTTGAAGGTAACCTTCACCGTCAGATCGTCGACCGCCTCGACCTTGTCGATACCCTCGTAGCGCGCCGCCTGGCTGCAGCCGCCCTCGGGGTGGGTGCAGTATTCGTAGGAGAAGATCACGTCGGCCGAGGTGACCGCCGTGCCGTCCGACCAGAGAAGACCCGGTTTGAGCTTCCAGGTGATCGTGGTCAGGTCTTCCGACACGCCGCCGTTGGCCAGCGTCGGGACATCCTCGGCGAGGCGCGCGAACAGCTCGCCCTTCTCGTCGAAGCCGGCGAGAGGCTCGAGGATCATCGACGAGGATTCCACGTCCTTGGTGCCCGACGAGAGGTAGGGGTTCAGGATCGACGGCGCTTGCCAGTAGATGATGTTCAGATGGCCGTCGGAGCCGCGCTCGGCGAAGGCCGCCGGTGCCAGCGCCATGGAGGCCGCTGCGCCCATCAGGGCTGTCTTGAGTCTCATGTCACACTCCTTGTTGGATGCTCTGGTATTGCCTCGGTCGCCGCCGTTCTTCCGGCGGTCTTGGTGGTGTCGTCGTAAAGGTGGCAGGCGGTGAACCGCCCCGGCGCGACCTCTCGGAAGGCCGGCTCCTCGATCTTGCAACGGTCGAAGACCTTGGGGCAGCGTGTGCAGAAATTGCATCCCTTGGGTGGGTTCGCTGGAGATGGCACGTCGCCTGTCAGGATGATCCGGCGGCGCTGCGTCTCCATCTCGGGGTCCGGTTCGGGCACCGCAGAGAGAAGCGCCTGCGTGTAGGGGTGCAGCGGCGTCGCGTAGAGCGCATCACGCGGCGCAAGCTCGATGATCTGGCCGAGATACATCACCGCGACCCGGTCGGCGATGTGGCGCACCATCGAGAGGTCGTGGCTGATGAAGAGGTAGGTCAGGCCGAGGCGGTCCTGAAGCTCTTCCAGAAGGTTCACCACCTGCGCCTGGATCGACACGTCAAGCGCGGCGATGGGTTCGTCGCAGACGATGAACTTCGGGTTGAGCGCGAGGGCGCGGGCGATGCCGATCCGCTGGCGCTGGCCACCCGAGAATTCATGGGGATAGCGATTGGCGAAATTGCGGTTGAGGCCGACCTGATCCATCAGCTCGTAGATGCGGTCTAGCTTCTCGCGCTTGGAGAGCTTCGTGTGCTCGTCCAGCGGCTCGCCGATGATTGCGGCGACGGTCATGCGGGGGTTGAGGCTCGCCTGCGGGTCCTGGAACACCATCTGCATCTGGGGCCTGAGACGGCGAAGGTCCGATTGAGACGTTTCGGCGATCTCGCGGCCCTCAAGCTTGATCGATCCGGCGGTCGGATCATAGAGACGGAGGATCGCCCTGCCGCAGGTGGACTTGCCGCAGCCGGATTCCCCGACAAGGCCCAGCGTCTCGCCCTCGTAGATGTCGAAGCTGACGTTATCGACGGCCTTCACGTCGCCGACTTTCGTGCGGAAAACCCCCGCCGTGATCGGAAAATACATCTTGAGGCCCCTGACCTCGACAAGCCTGGCGCGCGCGGGGGCTCCGTCAAGCATGGGCAGGCTCCGGCGCGGGGTCCCAGAAGCAGGCGACGTCGTGCGCGGCACCGACCGGGCGGCGTGCAGGATTTTCGCGGGCGCAGCGGTCGAAGGCATGCGGGCAGCGGGCGCGGAAGGAACAGGCGGCAGGCGGGGCCGAGAGGATCGGCGGCTGCCCCTCGATCACGTTCAGCTTCGCGGTCCGTTCGCCCCGGACCGAAGGGATCGTCCGCAGAAGCGCGCGGGTATAGGGATGGCGCGGATGGCCGAAAAGCTCTTTCACCGAAGCCTGTTCGACGATCTGGCCGCCATACATCACGATGACGCGGTCGGCGATCCCGGCGATGACGCCAAGGTCATGGGTGATCCAGACGATGGCCATGCCGAGCTTCTGGCGCAGTTCCTTAACAAGCTCGAGGATCTGCGCCTGGATCGTCACGTCGAGCGCTGTCGTCGGCTCGTCGGCGATCAGGACCTTTGGATCGCAGGCCAGCGCGATGGCGATCATCACGCGCTGGCGCATCCCGCCCGAGAACTGATGCGGATAGTCGTCAAGGCGCCGTTTGGCATCGGGAATGCCGACGAGTTCCAGAAGCTCCTGCGCGCGCCTTTTCGCCCCCACCTTGTCGAGTCCCATATGCTCGCGCAAGGGCTCCATGATCTGGTAGCCGACCGTGAAGACCGGGTTGAGCGAGGTCATCGGGTCCTGGAAGATGAAGCCGATGTCGGCGCCGCGGACCGCGCGCAGATGTTCGGGCGAGCATTTCAAAAGGTCCGCGCCGCCGAACAGGACTTGGCCGTCCCGGACATCCGCCGGGGGCGAGGGCAGAAGCCCGATCAGCGACATCATCGTCACCGACTTGCCGGACCCACTTTCGCCGACGACGCCGAGAAGCTCGCCGGGTTTCAGATCGAAGCTGACGGAATTGACGGCGTGAACATCGCCGCCGCGCGTCCTGAAAACAGTCTTCAGGCCCTTGACGTCAAGGACGGGCACGGCCCCATCGGGCATGAATTGCTCCCAGTCGGTCTTTGTTTTTATCGTTCTTGTCCCGGCGCGGTTCGTGCCGGTGATTTGACCGAGTGTTAGATATTTTATCCGATCCGGCAACACCGAAACTTGTCCGGTGTCGGTGCGGAATTCCGGGCAGAATGTAGCGCCGTTTCGTCATTCTGCCCGGTCCCTTGACCTTTGCGGACGTCCGGCTCAGGGTCGCGCGGCAATCGTCAGGGGGACGGGATGAGCAGCCTTCAGGGCGCGCGCGCCATACTCGACCGGCTCGTGGCCTTTCCGACGGTCAGCCGCGACAGCAACCTGCCGCTGGTGGACTGGGTCGAGGACTATCTCGCCGGTCTCGGCGTGACCGCGCACCGGGTCTGGAACGAAGAGCGGACCAAGGCGAACCTCTGGTGCTCGGTCGGACCCGAGGTCGCGGGCGGGGTGGTGCTTTCGGGGCACAGCGACGTCGTTCCCGTCGACGGGCAGGACTGGACGAGCGATCCCTGGACGGTGACAGAGCGTGACGGGCGCCTTTACGGGCGCGGCACCTGCGACATGAAGGGCTTTGTCGCGCTGGCGCTCGCGGCGGTGCCGCTGGCGCTGAAGGCCGGGGTGAAGCGGCCGCTGCAACTCGCGCTTTCGATCGACGAGGAGCTTGGCTGCGTCGGCTGCGTGCCGATGGTCGCCGAGATGGCGGCCCGCGCGCCGAGGGCCGCCGCGGTCATCGTGGGCGAGCCGTCGCGGATGCGCGCGGTCACCGGGCACAAGGGGGGCCTCATGTTCCGGACCGAGGTCAGGGGCTTTCCGGTCCACTCCTCGATCATGCACACAGGCGTCAACGCGATCATGGAGGCTGCGAAGCTGATCGAGTGGGCGAACGCGCGAAACGCCGAGAACCGCGCCGGCCCCCGAACGGCGCTTGCTGCGGTCTTCGACCCGCCCTGGACGACGGTGCATGTCGGCCAGATCGCGGGCGGCACCGCACACAACATCACGGCCGAGCACTGCGCCTTCGGACTCGACTTCCGCGTCGTGCCAGGCGAGGACCCGGAGGCCTGGGCGCGCGCCTATGGCGCGAGGGTGAGGGAGGTCGAGGCGGGGATGAAGGCGGTGCGGCCCGAGGCGGCGATCACGCTGACCCGCGTTTTCGACGTGCCGCCGCTGGTGCCCGAGGCGAAGGGGGCCGCCGAGGCGCTGGCGCGGTCGATCACCGGCGACAATGGCACCCATGTCGTCAGCTACGGCACCGAGGCGGGGCATTTCCAGAAGGCGGGCTATTCCACCCTTGTCTGCGGGCCGGGCGATATCGCCCAGGCGCATCAGGCGGACGAGTATATCGAGGTCTCCGAATTCGCGGCCGGCTGGCGCTTCATGGAAGCATTGGTGGCGGGGCTCGCGCGGTGACCTTCCCGATCCGCGCCGATCTTGCCGCCCGCTTCACCGGCGCCTTGCCGGAGGCGGCCGATGTCGTGGTGATCGGCGGCGGCGTCATCGGCGTGATGACGGCGTGGTTTCTGGCCCGGGCCGGGGTGCGCGTGGTGCTCTGTGAAAAGGGCCGCATCGCCGGGGAACAGTCGAGCCGCAACTGGGGCTGGGTGCGCCAGCAGGGGCGCGATCCGGCGGAACTGCCGATCATGGTCGAGGCGATGTCGATCTGGAAAGGGCTCGGCGCCGAGGTCGGGGCCGACCTGGGCTTCCGCCAGACCGGGGTGCTTTATCTGCAGAACAGCGAAGCGGACCGGGCGCGGCACGAGGGCTGGCTGCCCCATGCGCAGGCGCACGGGCTGGACACACGGCTTCTGAGCCGGGCGGAGGTGGCGGCGCTGGTGCCGCATGCGGCGGACTGGATCGGCGGGCTCTGGACGGCCTCGGACGCGCGGGCGGAGCCCTGGGTCGCGGTGCCGGCGATTGCCGCGGCGCTGGCGGCGAAGGGGGCTGTGATCCGCGAGGATTGCGCGGTACGCGCCCTCGACATCGCCGGAGGCAAGGTCGCCGGGGTGGTGACCGAGGCGGGGCGCATACGGGCGGACCGGGTGGTGCTGGCCGGGGGCGCCTGGTCCTCGCTTCTGGCGCGGGCGCATGGGGTGCGGTTCCCGCAGCTCTCGGTGCGGTCTTCCGTGGCCGCGACGATGCCCTTGCCCGAGGTCTTCGCCGGGGCGGCGGTGGACGGCACGCTGGCGTTCCGGCGGCGGCTCGACGGGGGCTACACGCTGGCGCCGGGGGACTTTCACGAGTTTTTCATCGGGCCGGACGCGTTCCGGCATTTCCGCGCCTACTTGCCGCAGATCCGGCAAGATATCTCGGCGACGCGGTTCCGGCCCGTCGCGCCCTCCGGCTATCCGGATGCCTGGGGCACGCCGCGACGCTGGGACGCGGACGGGATCAGCCCGTTCGAGCGGATGCGGGTTCTCGATCCGGCGCCGAACCGGGCGGAGATCGAGCGGCTGAGGGGCCGGTTCGCGGCGGCGTTTCCGGCGCTCGGGGCGCCGGAGTTGCGCCTGGCCTGGGCGGGCATGATCGACACGATGCCGGATGTGGTGCCGGTCTTGGATCATGTCGCTGCGCTGCCGGGGCTTACGATCGCGACCGGGATGGCGGGGCACGGGTTCGGGATCGGGCCGGGCATGGGGCGCGTGGTGGCGGACCTCGTCGAGGGGCGGGCGCCGGGGCATGACCTCACGCGGTTTCGCCTGTCGCGGTTTTCCGACGGATCGACGCTGGAGCTTGGACCGGGGCTCTGAGGCGGGCCGGCTCGGGGGGCATCGAGCCCCCGCTCGCCGGGGCCGCGCGGGCGCGGCCGGCCTCCGGCGGGAGTATTTGGGCCACACTGAAAGAGAGGGTCAGAGCCGGTCGCGGAGCGAGAACCAGACCATGGCGAGGACGAGGAGGGGCCAGCGGAGGGCCGTGCCACCGGGGAAGGGCGGTGTCGGGACCGATGCCATGAGGTCGAAGCGTTCGGCCTGGCCCGCGATGGCTTCGGCGGCGAGTTTGCCCCCGAGCGTGGCGAGCGCGACGCCGTGGCCGGAATAGCCCGAGGCGGTGTGGATGTTGCCGGTGAGGCGCTCGAAATGCGGCATGCGGTTCAGGGTGATGCCGAGTGTGCCGCCCCAGGCGTGGGTGATCTTGGCGCTCGCGAGCTGGGGGAAGACTTCCAGCATCGGTTTTCGGACGAGTTTGGCGATGTCCGGGAAGCGGTAGCCGTAGCTTTCGGCGCCGCCGAAGAGCAGGCGGTTGTCGTCGGAAAACCGGAAGTAGTTGATGACGAACTTGGTGTCGGCGACGGCATGGCCGCCGCGCAGGACGGCATCGCGGGCGGTGTCCGTCAGCGGCTCGGTCGCGACGATGAAGTTGTTGATCGGCATGACGCGGGCGGCGGTGCGGCCCTGCAGGTGGCCGAGATAGCCGTTGCAGGCGAGGAGGACGTGGCGCGCGGTGATCCGCGCGCGGTCCGTCTTGACCATCGCGGGGCTGCCTTCGGTCAGGGCCGTTACACGGGAGTGCTCGTGGATGCGGACACCCGCAGCGGCCGCCGCGCGGGCGAGGCCGAGCGCGTAGCGCAGGGGATGGAGGTGGCCGCCGCCCAAGTCGATGTCGCCGCCGTGGTAGGCGGGGGAGCCGACGAGGGCGCGCATCTCGTCCCGGTCCAGCGGGCGGATCAAGTCATAGTCATAGTCGCGCGCCATCTTCTCGGCGTAGGCCCGGGCATGGGGCACGAAGCGGGGCTTGTGGCAGGCGTGGATGATGCCGTCCGACCAGCCAGCCTCGGGCGCGTGCGCGGCGGCGAGAGTGCGGGTCAGGGCGACCGCCTCTTGCGAGAGGTCCCATAGGGCGCGGGCCTGTGTCTGGCCGACCAGCTTTTCAAGGTCTTCCTGGTCAAGGCGCTGGCCGGTACCGACCTGCCCGCCATTGCGCCCCGAGGCGCCCCAGCCGACGCGGTGGGCGTCGAGGAGGACGACGTCAAAGCCCCGCTGCGCGAGGTGGAGAGCGGCGGAAAGGCCGGTGAAGCCGGCGCCGATGACGCAGACATCGCAGGTGAGCGCCCCCTCGGCGGCAGGGAAGGGGGCGAGCGGCGTGGCAGTCTCGGCGTACCAGGACCGGGGGTATTCCCCGGCCCGGTCGTTCGCGGTCAGGACGTCGAGACGGGCCATCAGGCCGCCTTCAGAAGCCCGTCCGACTTCAGACCCGCGTAGCATTCGTCGAGCGATTTCGTTGCGCGCGCGATCAGGATGTCGATCTCGGCGGGCGTGATGACGAGGGGCGGGGCGATAATCATGCGGTCGCCGACATGGCGCATGATGAGGTTGTTGGCAAAGCAGCGCTCGCGGCAGCGGTAGCCGACGGTGCCGGCATCCGAGGCGAAGGGCGCACGGCTGTCCTTGTTCGGGGTCAGCGCGATGGAGCCCATGAGGCCGACGAGCTTCGCCTCGCCCACCAGCGGATGGTCGGCGAGGGCCTGCCAGCGCTCCATAAGGTATGGATGGGCGACATCGCGGACATGCTCGACGATGCCTTCCTCCTGCATCAGTTCGAGGTTGCGCAGCGCCACGGCGGCCGCGACCGGGTGGCCGGAATAGGTGTAGCCGTGGTTGAAGTCCTCGCCCGACCCCGCGATCGTCTCGTAGACCTCGTCGCAGATGATCGACCCGCCGATCGGCGCGTAGCCCGAGGAGAGGCCCTTGGCGATGGTCATGATATGCGGCTTGATGCCGAAGGTCTCGGAACCGAACCAGTTGCCGGTGCGGCCGAAGCCGGTGATGACCTCGTCGGCAATGAGGAGAATGCCGTACTTGTCGCAGATGCGCTGGATCTCGGGCCAGTAGGTCGCGGGCGGGACGATGACGCCGCCGGCGCCCTGGATCGGCTCGCCGATAAAGGCGGCGACGCGGTCAGCGCCGAGCTCCTCGATCTTCGCCTCAAGCTCGCGGGCGCGGAGAAGGCCGAACTCCTCGGGCGTCATGTCACCGCCCTGCGCCCACCAGTTCGGCTCGCCGATGTGGGTGATGTTGGGGATCGGCAGGCCGCCTTGCGCCCAGATGCCGGCCATGCCGCCGAGCGAGCCACCGCCCATGGTCGAGCCGTGGTAGCCGTTCTTGCGGGCGATGAGGATGTTCTTTTCGGGCTGGCCCTTCACCTCCCAGTAGCGGCGGACGAGGCGGATGTTGGTGTCGTTCGCCTCGGATCCCGAACCGGCATAGAAGACGTGGTTCAGATCGTCCGGCGCGAGTTCGGCGATCTTGGCGGCCAGGGCGATGGCGGGCACGTGAGAGGTCTGGAAAAAGGTGTTGTAATAGCACAGCTCTTCCATCTGCCGCGCAGCGACCTCGGCGAGGTCCTTGCGGCCGTAGCCGATGTTCACGCACCAGAGACCGGCCATGCCGTCGATGATCTCCTGCCCCTCGCTGTCAGTCAGCCAGACGCCCTTGCCGCGGGTGATGATCCGTGCGCCCTTTTTCGCCAGCGCCGCGTCTTCGGTGAACGGGTGCATGTGGTGGGCGGCGTCGAGCCTTTGCAGCTCTTTGGTGGGCAGGTGATTGGTGATCTTGGTCATGGCGGGCCTGCGCTGAGGTGGCGGGTGGACCCGGGACCGGTCTGGCCCGCGCGAAGCGGTGCGAGTCAGGGCGGCGGACCCGGGAATGGTCGATGTCAGGATATGATCAAAATTACCGCTGTCAACGGAATTTGATCAAATTTCCACCGTATCGAGCGAGAGGCGAATCTGGTCGACACCCTGCGCGATGTCGTTCTCGACGGCGCGCGCGACCGCCTCAGGGTCGCCCGCACGGAGCGCCGCCAGCGCCTCGCCGTGGCGGTCGGGCAGGTTCGAGGTGCCGTAACGCCCGCAGACGACCCGCAGCGACGGCCCGAAGCGTAGCCACAGCGAATGCGCGATCGAAAGCAGGATCGGCGCCTTCGCGTGTTCGTAAAGCGCGAAATGGAAGCGGTAGTTGTTCAGCATGTAGCGCGGTACGTCACCGTCGGTGATGGCGCGGTCGATCTCGGCGTCGATCTTGGCAAGCTCGGCAATGTCCTTGGTCTCGAGGCGCTGCGAGGCCATGCTCGCGAGTTTCGGTTCAATGGCCATGCGGGCAAAGGCCAGCTCGTCGATCTGGGCGGGGGTCAGTTGCGGCACCGAGACGCGGCGGTTGCCCTGCGGCTCAAGCGCGCCTTCAGCCGTCAGCTTGCGGATCGCCTCGCGCACCGGGGTCATGCCGGCATCGAGCGTGGCGGTCAGGCCCTGGATCGTCACGGGGCGGCCGGGCGGGATCTGGCCGAACAGGATCATGTCCCGCAGGCGCCAGTAGGCGATTTCGTGGGTCGGCACTTTTCTGGGCGAATCGCCCGGGTCACGAAGGTTTTTCATCGCCGTTCCTTGACACGGGGGCCGCTAAAATCCGTATCTTCATAATAGATTACGCGTCCTGGAAAAGCCATGTTGATTTGAGTCGCAAAATTTGATCAAAATGGCACACCAAGAACAAGACCAAGTAATCGGTCCGGACCACTCTGTCACCGGGCCATGCCAACAGACTGAGGAGAGACAATGACGATCAAGGGGATGATAACGGCGGCGGCCGCGCTTCTTGCGGCGGGAATCGCCGGGGCCGAAGAGGTCCATGTCTACAACTGGTCCGACTATATCGACGAAGAACTGCTGACGAAGTTCGAAGCCGAGACGGGGATCAAGCTGGTCTACGACGTGTTCGATTCCAACGAACTGCTGGAAACGAAACTGCTGGCCGGCGCTTCAGGCTATGACGTCGTGGTGCCGACGGGCCTGTTTATGCAGCGCCAAATCCAGGCCGGGGCGTTTCAGAAGCTCGACAAGTCGAAACTGCCGAATCTGGCCAACGTCTGGGACGTGATCGCCGAGCGGACCGCGAAATACGACCCGGGCAACGAATACTCGGTCAACTACATGTGGGGCACGACCGGCATCGGCATCAACGTCGGAAAGGTCAAGGAAGTGCTTGGCGAGGACGCTCCGGTGAACTCGCTCGCGCTGATCTTCGATCCGGCAAACATGGAAAAGCTGTCCAAGTGCGGCGTCCACATGCTCGACGCACCGACCGAGATCATTCCGGCGGCGCTGAAGTATCTGGGCGAGGATCCGGACGCGCAGGACATGGAAACGATCTCGAAGGTCGAGCCGGTGCTGACGGCGATCGCGCCATATGTGCTGAAGTTCCATTCGTCCGAATACATCAACGGCCTTGCGAACGGTGACATCTGCGTCGCCTTCGGATGGTCGGGCGACGTGCTGCAGGCACGCGACCGGGCGGCCGAAGCGAACAACGGGGTCGAGATCGCCTACTACATTCCGAAAGAGGGCGCGCAGATGTGGTTCGACCAGCTCGCGATCCCGGCCGACGCGCCGAATCCTGACGCCGCGCACAAGTTCATCAACTTCATGTTGGACGCCAAGAACGCCGCCGCAGCCTCGAACTACGTCTACTATGCGAACGGCAACAAGGCGAGCCAAGAGTTCCTGAACGAGGACGTGATCGGTGATGTCGCGATCTATCCGGATGAGGAGACGACGGCGAACCTCTACACGATTTCGCCCTGGGATCCGAAGGTCAACCGCGACGTGACGCGGCTCTGGACCAAGATCAAGTCCGGCACCTGAGACCGGACGCTAGCTTCGCCCCGCGCCAGACGGCGCGGGGCTTTTTCTGTGACGGGGGACATTCATGGCACAACCTGCCAACCGGCCAGTCTTCGCGCCCTGGCTTGATCCGAACGAAAAGCCGCTGATCCAATTCAAGAACGTGACGAAGAAGTTCGGCGAGTTCACGGCGATCGACGATCTGACCGTGGACATCTTCCGGCGGGAGTTCTTCGCGCTTCTCGGCCCCTCGGGCTGCGGCAAGACCACGCTGATGCGGATGCTCGCTGGGTTCGAGACGCCGACTTCGGGTACGATCCTGCTGGACGGGGTCGATCAGGCGCCGATCCCGCCGAACAAGCGCCAGACGAACATGATGTTCCAGAGCTATGCCTTGTTCCCGCACCTGTCGATCTGGGAGAACATCGCCTTCGGGCTGAAGCGATCCGACATGCCGAAGGACCAGATCCCGGCGCGCGTCGAGGAAATGCTGCGGCTGACGCGGCTGGAGAAATTCGCCAAGCGCAAGCCGCACCAGATTTCCGGCGGCCAGCGGCAGCGGGTCGCGCTGGCCCGCAGCCTTGCCAAGGCGCCGAAACTGCTCCTGCTCGACGAACCTCTCGGCGCGCTCGACAAGAAGCTGAGGCAGGACACGCAGTTCGAGCTGATGGACATTCAGGAGAAGACCGGCACTACCTTCGTCATCGTGACGCACGATCAGGAAGAGGCGATGACAGTCGCCAGCCGGGTGGCTGTCATGAACCACGGCGAGATGATCCAGGTCGACACGCCGGACCGGATTTATGAGAACCCGAATTCGGTTTACGTGGCGGACTTCATCGGCGACGTGAACATCGTCGAGGGTCGCGCGACTCGCAGGGGCGACGACAAATACGCGATCTCCTGGGCCGAGGGGCAGCCCGAAATCGTTGCCACCTCAGCCGAGAAGATCGACCAGGGCACCAAGGCCTTCTTCGCGATCCGTCCCGAGAAGGTGGCAATCGCGACCGAGCGCCCCGAGGGGCGCGCCAATGTCATCGAGGGCAAGGTCAGCGACATCGCCTATCTCGGCAACATCTCGACCTACAAGGTCGAGGTCGCCGGCGGGCGCATGATAAAGGCGCAGGTCGCCAACGAACGCCGCCTGTCGCGGCGTGACATCACATGGGACGACAAGGTCTTTCTGTCCTTCACGGACACGGCCGGCGTCGTTCTTCTGAAGTAGGGGGCGGGAATGGACCTTCGCCGCCTCGTCCTTATCGTCACGCCCTACGCCTGGCTTCTCTTCTTCTTCCTGATCCCCTTCGGGATCGTCATGAAGATCGCCTTGTCCGATTATGCGGTCTCGATCCCGCCCTACACGCCGCAGCTTGACCTTTCGCAGGGGTGGGAGGGCGTGAAGTCGTTCTTCCACGACCTCGACTTCGAGAACTTCACGTTCCTCGCCTCGGACGCGCTCTACATCAAGGCCTATCTCTCCAGCCTCAAGATCGCGGCGATCTCGACCGCGATCGCGCTCTGCATTGCCTATCCGATCGCCTACGGCATGGCGCAAGCGCCGGACGAGTGGCGTCCCACATTGATGATGCTGGTGATCCTGCCGTNNTGCCGTTCTGGACCTCGTTCCTGATCCGCATCTATTCCTGGATCGGCATCCTGTCGAACGAGGGCTTCCTGAACCAGTTCCTGATGTGGACCGGGATCATCGACGCGCCGCTGCAGATCCTCAACACCAACACCGCGGTCTATATCGGCATCGTCTATGCCTACCTGCCGTTCATGATCCTGCCGATCTACGCGTCGCTCGAAAAGCTCGACATCTCGCTGATCGAGGCGGCCGAGGATCTCGGCTGCTCCAAGATGCAGGCCTTCTGGCTGGTGACCTTCCCGCTGTCGCGCCCCGGCGTGATCGCGGGGTGCTTCCTCGTCTTCATCCCGGTGATCGGCGAATTCGTCATCCCCTCGATTCTCGGCGGGACGCAAACCCTGATGATCGGCAAGACACTGTTCGACGAGTTCTTCGCCAACCGCGACTGGCCGGTGGCCTCGGCGGTGGCGGTCATTCTGCTGCTGATCCTCATCATCCCGATCATCCTCTTCCAGAGGAACGAGCAGAAGCAGAGGGAGATGGAAGGATGAGACGCTTTTCCTGGTTCAACGCGACCTCGCTGACCTTCGGCTTCGCCTTCCTCTACCTGCCGATGCTGATCCTCGTGATCTTCTCGTTCAACTCCTCCAAGCTCGTGACGGTCTGGGCGGGGTTCTCGACGAAATGGTATGGCGAGCTGATCCACGACCAGGCGTTCCTCGATGCTGCCTGGGTGACGCTGAAGGTCGCGGTCATGTCTTCGACGCTGGCGACGATCCTCGGGACCATGGCGGCCTATGTGCTGGTCCGGGCGGGGCGCTTCCTAGGCCGGACGCTGTTTTCCGGCATGATCTATGCGCCGCTTGTGATGCCGGACGTCATCACCGGTCTCGCGATGCTGCTGCTCTTCATCGCGATCGGCATGGATCGGGGCGTCGGGACGATCACGCTGGCGCATACTACCTTCACGATGTGCTATGTCTCGGTCGTCGTCTCCTCCCGCCTTGCGACCTTCGACAAATCGCTCGAGGAAGCGGCGCTTGACCTTGGCGCGACGCCCTTCGATGCGTTCCGGTCGGTGACGCTGCCGATCATCGCGCCAGCGGTGATCTCGGGATGGCTTCTCGCCTTCACGCTGTCGCTCGACGATCTGGTGATCGCCTCCTTCGCGGCCGGCCCGTCCTCCACCACGCTGCCGATGAAGATCTTCTCTTCGGTGCGCCTGGGCGTCAGCCCGCAGATCAACGCGCTTTCCACGATCATGATCAGCATCGTTGCCGTGGGCGTGATCGCCGCGTCGCTTGTCTCCAAGCGCGCAATCGCTAAACAGCGGGCAGAAGAGCAAGCGGCGGTGCGCACCTGAGGGCGCCCCGCGCCCGGAGTGTGTGATGAGACGGATTTACGAAGACCATGCCTATGGGCAGGGGCCGGTTACCGAGTGCTACTGGGACACCACGGTCCAGCGGCCTGAAAGGGGCGCGGCCATCGAGGGCGAGGTCGGGGCCGAGGTCGCGATCCTCGGGGCCGGCTACACCGGCCTGTCGGCGGCGCTGCATCTGGCGCGCGACCACGGCGCCAATGTCGCGGTGGTCGAGGCGAACGGCATCGGCTGGGGCGCCTCGGGCCGCAATGGCGGCTTCGCCACGATCGGCGGCACCAAGGCCAGCGAGGCGACCTTGCTGGCGCGCTACGGGGCGGCGGCGATGGCCGAATGGCGGGGCGTTCAGAAGGATTGCCCCGATCTCGTCGCCGAGATACTCGCCCGCTACGGCATAGACGCCGATACCCACAGCCACGAGGGAGAGACCTGCGTCGCCCACCGCGCCGGCGCCTTCGACCAGCTGCGTGAAGAGGCCGAGGCGATCCGCCAGAACTACGGGGTCGAGGTCGAGCTCATGGGGCCTTCGGACCTGCCGCGCCTCGGCATGAACGGGCCGCAGTTCTTCGGTGCGATGCGCATGAAGCTGGGCTTCGCGCTCAACCCGCTGAAATATGTGCTTGGCCTTGCCGCCGCCGCGAAGGCCGAAGGCGCGCGGGTCTATGAAAACTCGCCGGTGGAGCGGATCACCCGCGAAGACGGCGCCTATCTCCTCCACACGGTGCGCGGGGTGCTCCGGGCAAAAAAGCTGATCGTCGCGACGAACGGCTATTCGTCCGAGGACGTGCCGGACTGGATGGCGGGGCGCTATCTGCCAGCGCAGTCGGCAATCATCGTGACGCGCGAGATGCGCGAGGAGGAGATCGCGGCGCAGGGCTGGACCACCCACGGGATGGCCTATGACACGCGCAACCTTCTGCACTACTTCCGGCTGATGCCAAACCGGCGGATGCTCTTCGGAGTGCGCGGCGGCACAAGTGCCACGCCGGCCTCGCAAGAGGCGATGCGCGCCCGCGCCCGCGCGGATTTCGAGGCGATGTTCCCCGCCTGGCGCCATGTCGAGACGCCGCATTACTGGTCGGGCTTCGTCTGCCTGACGCGCGGCCTGACCCCCTATATCGGCCCGATCGGGGACTGGGACAACGCCTGGGCCGGTTTCGCCTGGCACGGCAACGGCGTTGCGCTGGGCACCTGGTCGGGACGCCAGCTCGCGCGGCTCGCCGTGGGTGAGGGCGGGGTGCCCGCGCTGATGGCGCGAAAGCCCGGGCGCTTCCCGCTTGGCACCTGGCGGCGTGCGCTTCTTGTCGGCGCCTACGCCTGGTACGGATATGTTGATCGGCCTGACCCCTTGCGGCCGGGCGAGATTTGATTGACCATCTGGTCAAGGCGCGGATGTGCCGCCCCAGACCAGCAGGACACTCAGATGCCCGTCAAGAACCGCTTCGCCGAGCTTTTGCCCGAGATCACCGCCTGGCGCCGGGACTTCCATGAGAACCCCGAGCTTCTCTTCGAGGTGCATCGCACCGCGGGCAAGGTCGCGGCGCTTCTGAAGGAATTCGGCTGTGACGAGGTGGTCGAGGGGATCGGCCGCACCGGCGTCGTCGGCGTCATCAAGGGCAAGACGGATACGAACGGCCGCGTTATCGGCCTGCGCGCGGACATGGATGCGCTGCCGATCATCGAGGCGACGGGCGTTCCCTATGCCTCGAAGACCCCCGGCAAGATGCATGCCTGTGGCCATGACGGCCACACCGCCATGCTGCTTGGCGCCGCGAAATACCTTGCGGAGACGCGCAATTTCGACGGCACCGCCGTGGTGATCTTCCAGCCTGCCGAAGAGGGCGGCGGCGGCGGTCGCGAGATGGTGGCCGACGGGATGATGGAGCGTTTCGGCGTGCAGGAGGTTTACGGCATGCACAACATGCCTGGCATTCCGGTCGGCCAGTTCGCGATCCGGGAGGGCGCGATGATGGCGGCCGCCGACCAGTTCGACATCATCGTGACCGGCAAGGGCGGCCATGCCGCCAAGCCGCATGACTGCATCGACACGACGCTGGTCGCCGCGCATATCCTGATCGCGCTGCAGGCCATTGCCAGCCGCAATGTCGACCCCCTGAAGCAGGTCGTCGTCTCGGTCTGCACCTTCCGCACGGAAAGCGAGGCCTACAACGTCATTCCGCAGACCGTGATGCTCAAGGGTACCGTTAGGACGATGGACCCCAAGGTGCAGGACTTCACCGAGGGACGGATCAAGGTGATCGCCGAGGCGACCGCGCTCGCCCATGGTGCGACGGCCGAGGTGAAGTACATGCGGGGCTATCCGGTCACGATGAACGCGCCCGACAATACCGGCTATGCCGCCGAGGTGGCGCAGGCGGTCTCGGGCAAGGTCGACACCGATACCGCGCCGCTGATGGGGGCCGAGGACTTCAGCTTCATGCTGAACGAACGGCCGGGCGCCTATATCTTCCTTGGCAACGGCGACACCGCGATGGTGCACCATCCCGCCTATAACTTCGACGACAACGCGATCCCCTTCGGATCGAGCTGGTACGCCGGCATGGTTGAAAGCCGGATGCCGGCGGCGTGACCGGACGCCTCGGCGGTGAGACCTTTCCTGATCCTGCAGCTTCGCCCGGAGACCGAGGCGTCGGATGACGAATTCGCCGCCTTCCTTGCCAAGGGCGGCCTTGCCGCGGGAGAGGTCAAACGCCTGCGGCTTGACCGCGAGGCGCTTCCACCCGACCTTGACCTTTCGGACTTTTCCGGCGTCATCGTCGGCGGTGGCCCCGGCTGTGTCTCGGACCCGCCCGAGGCGAAGGATCCGGTCGAGGCGGGCATCGAGGCGGCGATCCTCGGCCTCATGCCCGAGATCACCGGGCAGGACGTGCCGTTTCTCGGCTGCTGCTACGGGATCGGGGTTCTCGCCCACCACCTTGGTGCCCGCGTGTCGAAGGAGCGTTATGGCGAGCCGGTAGGTCCCGTCACCTGCGCCAAGACCGAAGAAGGCCGGGCCGACCCGATCCTGCAGGACCTGCCGGAGGTGTTCGAAGCGCTCGTCGGCCACAAGGAGGCGGTGCAGGAGTTGCCGCCGGGCGCGGTGCACCTTCTGACGTCCGGCCCCTGTCCCTTCCAGATGATCCGCCACGGCCGCAACGTCTATGCCACCCAGTTCCACCCCGAGGCCGATGCCGCGGGCTTCGAGACCCGCATCCGAATCTATCGCAACAAGGGCTACTTCCGCCCCGAAGAGGCCGAGGGGCTGATCGCAACCTGCCGCGCGGCCGATGTGGCAATGCCCGCGCGCATCCTCTCGCGCTTTGTCGAAACCTACCGGCGCTAGGCGTCCCCGGCCTTTTCAAGAAGCCTCAGCGTCAGCGGGCAGGGCTCTCCGCGATAGAAGGCGTCGAGGATCGCCTGCATCTTCGCGCCGGTATCGCTGCCTTCGCCGGCAAGCGCGAAGAGCGTCGCGGAGGATCTGAGCTTCAGCGCATCGACGGTTCCGATGATCGTCTCCGGCCGCTCCCCCACATGCAGGAGAAGCGCATCCGCCGCCGCCTCGAGCCGCTGGTGCAGGATCGGATCGTCAAGATAGGCGCGCGCCTCCGTGATCCCCTCGATCCCGAAATGCTGTGCCGTCGCGGACCGGCCAAGGTCGCGGAGCTGGGGAAAGATGAACCACATCCAGTGGCTGGTCTTGCGCCCCGCGGTGAGTTCGATAAGCGCGAGCGGAAACGCCGTCGCCTGCGCCTCGTGGAAGCGGGCGAGGTCTGACATGGCCCTAGCCGCCTGTATGGCTCATGTGTCGGGACATCTGGCCCGCGACCTTCTGGCGCGAATAGTCGAAATCGTGGCCCTTCGGCTTGCGCGCGATCGCGGCGCGGATCGCCTGTTCCAGAAGCTCGTCGCCCTCGCTCGCCCGGAGCGGCGCGCGCAGGTCGGCGTTGTCCTCCTGCCCGAGGCACATGAACAGCTCGCCGGTGCAGGTCACCCGCACCCGGTTGCAGCTTTCACAGAAGTTGTGGCTGAGCGGCGTGATGAAGCCCACTTTCTGGCCGGTCTCCTCGATCCGCACGTAGCGGGCGGGGCCGCCGGTGCGCTCGGCCAGATCGGTCAGGGTGAAGCGGTCCGCGAGCCGCGCGCGCAGGTCCTTCAGCGCCCAGTACTGGTCCAGGCGCATTTCCTCGCCCATCTCGCCCATCGGCATGACCTCGATGAAGGTCAGGTCATGCCCCTCGCCGGCGCACCAGTCGAGAAGGGGGAAGAGCTCGTCCTCGTTGAACCCTTTCAGCGCGACGGTGTTGATTTTGACCTTGAGGCCCGCGCGCTTGGCCGCCGCGATGCCCTCGAGCACCTGCGGCAGGCGGCCCCAGCGCGTGATCTCGGCGAATTTCGCCGCTTCGAGCGTGTCGAGCGAGACGTTGATCCGCCGAATGCCGAGCGCCGCGAGATCGGCAGCGACCTTGGCGAGTTGCGAGCCGTTCGTCGTCAGCGTCAGTTCCTTCAGCGCGCCGGTCTCGAGGTGGCGGGCGATGGAGCGGAAGAAGGTCAGGATGTCCCGCCGGACAAGCGGCTCTCCCCCGGTGACCCGCAGCTTCTCCACACCGAGGCGGATGAAGGTGGAGCAGAGCCGGTCCAGTTCCTCCAGCGTCAGGAGGTCCTTCTTCGGCAGGAACTGCATGTGCTCGGCCATGCAATAGGTGCAGCGAAAATCGCAGCGGTCCGTCACCGAGACACGGAGATAGGAGATCGGCCGGGCGAAGGGGTCGATGAGCGGGGTCATTGCACCAAGGTATGCCTGAGCGAAACGCTCGGCAAGGGGGACGGGGCGCGACCAAAGGTCTAGATATGCTTGCCGGCCTCTTTCCGGGCAAAGGGCTTCATTTTGTGCCCGTACGCGGAAAGAAAGGCGCTCGTACGGTCCGGGGCGTGTTTCGACAGGTCGCGCAGCCACCAGGCGATGGCCTTCTGGATGAACCAGTCGCGGTCCTCCGCATAGGCGGCGGCCCAGCCGAGGACGCGGTCGCGGATCGCCTCGTCCGACGGCGAGGGGTGATTCAGCTTCGTCCAGGGCAGGGTGATGACAAGGGCGGCGCGGCGGGTCCACATGTGCTGCGACCGGGTCCAGCCCTCGACCTCGTCGATCCGCGCGGGGTCCGCCACCAGGCGACGTTCGCCCGCATCGCAGGCGTGGTCGGCGATGGCCCAGGCGTCGAATTCGGGCACCCAGGACGCAATCAGGCGCCAGACCGGTCCGTCGTCCCTGATCCGCGCCTGGGTCAGGAGCTTGGCCGCCGCGATCCGCGCCTCGTGGATGTCCGTCTTCCAGAGCGCGTCCGCCAGCGCGACACGCCCCGGCACGTCGAGCCCCTCGCGCCAGGTCCGGGCCAGTTCGGTGAGTTCGGGCACGCGGATCCCGAGATACGCACGGTCCGCCTTGTGATAGGCCGCCGATCCCGCCGCCCGCTCCGGGTCAGAAAGGGCGCGAAGCTGCGCAAGGGCGCCTTCGGGCGTCATTCCACCGTGACGGACTTGGCGAGGTTCCGCGGCTGGTCGACATCGGTGCCCTTGGCGACGGCGGCGTGATAGGCCAGAAGCTGAGCCGGGATCGCGTAGAGGATCGGGGCGAGCAGGGCGGGCGCCTCGGGCAGGGTCAGGACCTTCCAGGTGCCCTCCGAGGCTTCCTTCGCCCCTGCCGCGTCGGTGACAAGGACAACCTTGCCATGGCGCGCCATCACCTCCTGCATGTTCGACACGGTCTTGTCGAAAAGCGCGTCGCGCGGGGCGAGGACGATCACCGGCACGGTCTTGTCGATCAGCGCGATGGGGCCGTGCTTCAGCTCTCCAGACGCATAACCTTCGGCATGGATGTAGCTGATTTCCTTAAGTTTCAGCGCGCCTTCCAATGCCAGGGGGAACATCGCGCCGCGGCCGAGGAAGAGGACATCCTGCGCCTCGGCGATGGCTGCGGCGGCGGCGGCGATGGCCGGCTCGCGCGAGAGGGTCTGGTTCATCAGCCCGGGCAGCGCGGCAAGGTCGGCAAGATGTGCCGAGAGCGCCTTCGCGTCGATCCGGCCGCGCTGGACGCCCGCCTTCAGCGCCATGAGAAGGAGCACCTGCAACTGGCAGGTGAAGGCCTTGGTCGAGGCGACGCCCACCTCGACCCCGGCAAGGATCGGCAGCGCCACGTCGCTTTCCCGCGCGATGGACGAGGTCGGCACGTTCACCACCGAGACGATCTTCTCGACCTTCTCCTTGCAGAAGCGCAGCGCCGCCAGCGTATCGGCCGTTTCGCCCGACTGGCTGACGAAGACGGCATAGGACTTGCCCGGCATCGGCGGCTCGCGATAGCGGAATTCCGAGGCGATATCGACCTCACAGGGCAGGGCGGCGAGGCTCTCGAACCAGTATTTCGCAGTCAGGCAGGCGTAGTATGCGGTGCCGCAGGCGACGAGCGTCAGCCGGTCGAGGCCGGCGAAGTCCAGGCCCTCGGGCAGGTTCACGGCGCCGCCCGCCGTATAATGGCGGACCGCGTCGGCCAACACCACCGGCTGCTCGGCGATCTCCTTGGCCATGAAGTGCTTGTAGCCGGCCTTCTCGATCCGCGTCTGGTCCAGCTGGATGCGCGTCACCTCGCGGTTGGCGCGGCGGCCTTCGGCGTCGTGAATCTCGACCCCGGCCCGCGTCACGAAGGCATAGTCGCCCTCTTCGAGATAGGTGATCCGGTCGGTCAGCGGGGCGAGCGCGATCGCGTCCGAGCCGACGAACATCTCGCCGTCGCCATGCCCGATGGCAAGCGGCGAGCCGCGGCGGGCGGCGACCATCAGGTCCTCCTCGCCGTCAAAGAGGAAGAGAAGCGCGAAGGCACCGTCGAGCCGTGCGAGCGTCGCCACGGCGGCCTCGCGCGGGGCCATGCCGTGATCCATGTAGTGACGGGCGAGCATCACGACCGTCTCGGTGTCGGTCTCGCTTTCGCAGGAGATCCCGGCGGCGGCGAGTTCCTGGCGCAGCTCGCGGAAGTTCTCGATGATGCCGTTGTGGACGACCGAGACGGGGCCGGAGCGATGCGGGTGGGCGTTCTTCACGGTTGCCGCGCCATGCGTCGCCCAGCGGGTGTGGCCGATTCCGGCCTTGCCCGGCAAGGGATCGTGGACGAGAAGGTCGGAGAGGTTGACGAGCTTGCCGACCGCCCGACGGCGGTCGAGCCGCCCGCCGTTTACGGTCGCGATCCCGGCCGAGTCATAGCCCCGGTATTCCAGCCGTTTCAGCGCCTCGACCAGGATGGGGGCGACTTCATGGTCGCCAAGGACCCCGACAATTCCACACATTACTTGGCCTCTTTCTGGCGTCTGGCCTTCTCGGCCTTCAACTTTTCGAACAATTTCGGCGAAAGGCCTGCCTTGACGACCTGCTTGGCCCTGCCGATGGCGATCGCGTCATCCGGCACGTCCTCGGTGATGACCGAGCCCGAGCCGGTGAGCGCGCCGTCGCCGACCCGGACCGGTGCGACCAGCATCGTGTCCGAGCCGATGAAGGCATTCCTGCCGATCTCGGTCCGGTGCTTCATCACGCCGTCGTAATTGCAGGTGATGGTCCCGGCGCCGATGTTGGTCTTCTCGCCGACATGAGCGTCGCCGAGATAGGTCAGGTGCCCGACCTTCACCCCCTCGTCGAGGATCGCGTTCTTGATTTCGACGAAGTTGCCGACATGTACGTCCTCGGCCAGTTCCGCACCGGGGCGCAGGCGGGCGAAGGGGCCGACGCGGGCGCCGCGCGAGATATGGCACCCCTCAAGATGACAGAAGGGCAGGATCTCGGCCTCGCTCTCGACGGTCACGCCGGGGCCGAAGACGACATTCGGGCCGATCACCGTCTCTCGGCCGACCACGGTATCATAGGCGAAGAAGACGGTTTCGGGCGCGGTCAGCGTCACGCCGTCCGCCATGATCTCTTCGCGCTTGCGGGCCTGGAAGACGCGCTCGGCCGCCGCAAGATCGGCGCGGGTGTTGACCCCGAGCGTCTCGTCGGAGGGGCAGGTCACCACCTCGGCCGTCAGCCCCTCGGCGCGGGCGGCGGCGACGATGTCGGTCAGGTAGAACTCGCCCGAGGCGTTCCTGTCATCGAGCCCGCCGACAAGCCGGCGCATCAGCGCGGCATCGGCGGCGATCACGCCGCTGTTGCAGAGGCGGATCGCGCGCTGGTCCTCGGTCGCGTCCTTGTATTCGACGATGCCATAGAGATGGCCGGTATGCACGATCAGCCGACCGTAGCGGCCGGGATCCTCGGGCTCGAACCCGAGGACGACGACATCGGAGGGCGCCGCGATCATCGCCGCCAGCGTCTCGGGCCGGATGAAGGGCGTATCTCCGAAAAGGACGATGACGCGCCCCTCGAAGCCGTCGAGATGCGGCAGCGCCTGCGCCACGGCATGGCCGGTGCCGCGCTGTTCGCTCTGATGGGCGATCTCGACGGCCTCGTCATGGGCGCGGGCCGCCGCCGCGACCGCCTCGGCGCCATGGCCGGTGACGACGATGGTGCGCTCGGGCTCGATCCCGGCGCCGGAGAGCATCGCGTGGACGAGAAGCGGCGCGGAGCCTACCTTGTGGAGGACCTTCGGCAGGTCCGAGTTCATCCTTGTGCCCTGGCCGGCGGCGAGGATGATAAGGGCTGTCGGCATGAATATGCTTTCCTTGAACACCGGCACGTTCTACCCCATGCCCCGTGACCCGCAAGGGGGAGGGGATCAAACATCCTTTCGGCAGGTTACAATCGGGCCTTGTGCGGAGAATTGATGCAGATGCGGACGGTGATCTTCGATCTGGATGGCACGCTTGCGGATACTTCGGCCGATCTCATCGCCGCCGCCAACGCCTGTTTCCGGACGCTTGGTCACGGCGACCTCCTTGATCCGGCGGCTGATGCCCTGACCGCGTTCCATGGCGGCCGGGCGATGCTTCGGCTCGGCTTCTCGCGGCTCGGCGAGGGCGGCGAGGCCGAGGTCGACCGCGAGTACCCCCGGCTTCTGGCCTTTTACGAAGAGGCCATCGACCGCGAGACCCGGCTTTATCCCGGCGCACTGGCCGCGGTCGAGGCGTTGCGCAGGGCAGGATTCGCGACCGGCATCTGCACCAACAAGCCCGCGCGCCTCGCCGAGATCCTCCTGACGCGGCTCGGTGTGCGGGACCGCTTCGCCTCGCTCGTCGGCGCCGACACCTTGCCGGTCCGCAAACCCGATCCCGCGCCCTATGTCCTGTCGGTCGAGCGGGCCGGTGGGTCGGTCGCCCGGTCCATGCTGATCGGCGACACCGAGACCGACCGCAAGACCGCCACCGCCGCCGGCGTTCCCTTGGTCCTTGTCACCTTCGGGCCCGAGGGGCGAGGCGTCGCGCGCCTGTCGCCCGAGGCGCTGCTCGACCATTTCGACGATCTTCCGGAGCTGGCGGCGCAGGTTCTCGCGCCCTGACCCGCTACCGGTCCAGCCGGTCGCAGCGCGCCTCGACGCTTCTGAGGTAGTCGCCCAGATCCTCCGGGCGGGTTTCGCTCGCGATACGGCGACCCATGGCACGCAGGGCCCGCTTCTTCTGGGCCATGGTGCCGGGCAGGGCATCCAGAAGGGCAAGACCCGATGCCATGGCAACCGCAGCATGACCCTGCGCGTCGCCCTCGGCCTCGAACGCATCGCGCGCCACGGCGAGGTAGATCGCCGCGCATTCCAGCCGTTCGACATCCTTGCCCTCATAGGTCACGTCTTCTGCCGCCGCCCGGAATGGCAGCGCCGTCGCGGCAAGGACGAGGATGGACATGCGGAACGATGCCGGCACGCGAACTCCCTGGGGCTTCAGTTTCACAAGCACGACGGGCGCCACGCGGGTCAAGCGCAAGGCGATTGACCCTGCCCGGGACGGGCGACATTGTCGCCGGCATGGAAAAGTTCACCGGAAGTTTCACTCAACAGGAACCGATCCCCGAACGCGCGATCGAGGCGGCGTTGCGCGTGCTGCGCGGGGGCCGGCTGCACCGCTACAACACCCTCGGGGACGAGATTGCAGAGGCGGCGCTGCTTGAGGAAGAGTTCGCGGCCTTCACCGGGGCGAAATACTGCCTTGCGGTCGCCTCGGGCGGCTATGCGCTTGGCTGTGCGCTGCGCGCCCTCGGGATCGGGCCGGGCGACCCCGTGCTGACCAACGCCTTCACGCTCGCCCCGGTGCCGGGGGCCATCGCGGCGCTGGGCGCGGTGCCGGTCTTCGTCGAGACGACCGCAGGGCTGACCATCGACATGGAGGATCTGGCCGCGAAGGCGCCCGGGGCGAAGGCGCTGCTTCTCAGCCACATGCGCGGGCACATCTGCGACATGGACCGGCTACGGGCGATCTGCGATGCAGCGGGGCTGCCGCTGATCGAGGATTGCGCGCATACGATGGGGGCGGCGTGGAAGGGCGTGCCCTCCGGGCGGCACGGCGCGATGGGCTGCTATTCGACGCAGACCTACAAGCACATGAACTCCGGGGAGGGCGGCCTCATCGTCTCGGACGATCCGGACCTGATGGCGAAGGCGATCCTGCTTTCGGGCAGCTATATGCTTTATCCGCGCCACCGCGCCGCGCCGCCGGCAGAGGCGTTCGAGGCGGTCCGATACGTCACGCCCAATGTCTCGGGCCGGATGGACAACCTCCGCGCCGCGATCCTCAGGCCGCAGCTGGCCGACCTGCAGCGCCAATGCGCGCGGTGGAATGCGCTTTACCGGGGGATGGAGGCGGGGCTGCGGGGGACGCACGGTCTGAGCCTCATCGAGCGGCCCGAGGGTGAGGACTTCGTGGCCTCCTCGTTCCAGTTCCTCTTGCCGGATTGGCCGGCGGGTCAGGTTCGGGCTTTCCTCGCCCGTGCCGCCGCGCGCGGGGTGGAGCTGAAATGGTTCGGTGCCGCCGAGCCGCAGGGCTTCACCTCGCGCCACGACAGCTGGCGCTACGCCCCGGCGCAGAGCCTGCCGCAAACGGATCGGGTTCTTGCCGGCCTCATCGACATGCGCCTGCCCCTGACCTTCTCGGAAGCCGATGTCGCCCTCATCGCCCGCATTCTGCGCCAAGAAGTGGCCACGGTCCTCCAGTCGGGCGAGGAGCTTGCCGCCGCGCCCGCCGCCGACTGACGGTTATTTCGCGGACTCGTAAAGCGGGACTGTCGAGATGGACATCTTGCCCGAGCCCTGGGTCAGCTCGGAGGCATGGGCGAGATAGACGAGCGTGTTGTTCTTCGCATCGAAAATCCGCGTCACCCTCAGCGATTTGAAGATCAGCGAGGTGCGTTCGGAGAAGATGCTTTCGCCGTCCTTGCCCCTGTCGATGTCGCCGACCGTTATCGGGCCGGTCTGGCGGCAGTCGAGCGCGGAATAGGACGGGTCCTCGAACCAGTTCCCCTGGCTGAGACGGTCCAACACCGACCGGTCGAAATAGGCGACATGGCAGGTGACGCCCTCGACCTTCGGGTCGGGGATCGCTTCGATGACGATATCGTTGCCGACCCAGTCTACGCCGACCTCGCCCACGACCTCGGCGGCGAGTGGGGAAGCCATCAAGAGAGAGGCGGCAAGGGCGGTCATCAGGCGCATGGGGCTTTCCTTAGATCTGGCGGCAGGGCGACGTTGCCATAACGTCGGCCCGCCGCCAACCGTTCCGCCACGGCGCTTGACGCGACTCACGCGATCGGCGTATGAATTGAACACGCGTTCATTTCCTTGGGAGGGGCCGGATGTTCACCGCGTCGATGAAGTTCCATCTGGGCGAAGAGATTGAGGCCCTGCAGGACATGGTCCACCGCTGGGCGCAGGAGCGCGTCAAGCCCATGGCGGCCGAGGTCGACCGGACGAACGAATTCCCTGCCGAGCTTTGGCGCGAAATGGGGGAGCTTGGCCTTCTCGGCATCACGGTCCCTGAGGAATACGGCGGGGCGGGGATGAGCTATCTCGCGCATGTCATCGCGACGGAGGAGATCGCCCGCGCCTCGGCCTCGGTCTCGCTCTCCTATGGTGCGCATTCCAACCTCTGCGTGAACCAGATCAAGCTGAACGGTTCGGATGAACAGAAGCGGAAGTATCTGCCGGGGCTGATCTCGGGCAAGAATGTCGGCGCTCTGGCGATGTCCGAGGCGGGGGCGGGGTCCGATGTCGTCTCGATGAAGCTGCGGGCGGAAAAGCGGAACGGCTACTACGTCCTCAACGGCACCAAGTTCTGGATCACCAACGGGCCGGACGCGGACACTCTGGTGGTCTATGCCAAGACCGACCCCGAGGCCGGGCCCAAGGGCATTACCGCCTTCATCGTCGAGAAAACCATGAAGGGCTTTTCCACCTCGAAGCACTTCGACAAGCTCGGGATGCGGGGCTCGAACACGGCCGAGCTGATCTTCGAGGATGTCGAGGTGCCGTTCGAGAACGTCCTCGGGACCGAGGGAAAGGGCGTGCGCGTCCTCATGTCCGGCCTCGACTACGAGCGGGTCGTGCTGTCGGGTATCGGCACCGGCATCATGGCGGGCTGCATGGACGAGGTGATGCCCTATCTCGCGCAGCGCAAGCAGTTCGGCCAGGCGATCGGGAGTTTCCAGCTGATGCAGGGCAAGATCGCGGACATGTACACCAAGATGAACTCCGCCCGCGCCTATGTCTACGAGGTCGCGCGGTCCTGTGACCGGGGCGAGGTGACGCGCCAGGACGCCGCGGCCTGCGTCCTTTACGCCTCCGAAGAGGCGATGGTCGTCGCGCATCAGGCGGTTCAGGCGATGGGCGGCACCGGCTTCATGAACGAAAGCGCGGTTTCCCGCATGTTCCGTGATGCGAAACTGATGGAGATCGGCGCCGGAACGAGTGAAATTCGCCGGATGTTGATCGGGCGGGAGCTGATGGGGGCGATGGGGTGATCCGGGAAATGGGCGCCGCCCGCGCGAACCCCGGGCAGTGCCCCACTCGCGGGTCGGGTGCCGCGTCGCTGGGGCAGACCGCAACCTGTCGGGAACTCAAAGAAAAAGAGCGCGCCGCCTACCTGACGCGCCCCTTCCCCTTCCCGATCCGTCTTACCGGATCAGAATTTCATCACGTAGGAAACGCCGACGACCAGTGGGTCGATCTCGGCCTTGCCGATGGGCGCCCCGTTGAGCGACACGTCGGTGTCGATGTCCATCCAGCGCAACTCGGTCCTCAGCGCAGCCTTGTCCGAGAGCGCCATGTCGACGCCGGCCTTCAGCGCGATGCCGAAGCTGTCGTCCATCTTCACGACGCCGAGTGCGGATTTTTCCGAAAAGAAGACCGTGTAGTTAAGGCCCGCGCCAAAGAAGGGCGTGAACTTGCCCGCGGTCGGGACGTGATAGACGACCGACAGGGTGGGCGGCAGATGCTTCGTCGTCGCCGTGCCGACACCCGCGATGGTCGCGGTATGCTCGAACGGCGTCGCGGCCAGAAGCTCGATGCCGATGTTGTCCCAGGCGAAGTATTCGACCGTCAGCGTCGGGCGAAGGTCTTCGTCGATGGTGGTCGCCGCGCCGGCCAAGAGGCCGTTGTCATCCTTGGGCTGGACGTAGCCAAGGCCGAGGCCGATCGTCCAGTCGCCCTTGGACTGGGCAAGAGCGGGCGTGGCGGCGGCGAGGGCAAGGAGGGCGGGCAGCACTATGCATTTCATTTTATCTCTCTCCGATCTCGCGCGCAGCACAGCCCTATCGCCGCTGCAGCGCGGCACCTTGACCTGAATCAACTGATCGGGCGGCAGCAACGTGCCTGTTGCCGCTTCGCAACTTCCGCCGCCCAGCCGGAGGGTCGCCCATGCGCCTGACGTCCGCCGTCCTACCCTCATCCGAGGTTTTCCGTGCCAATCGCGCGGCCCATGAGGCGATGCTGGCCCGCATTGCCGGGGCGGCGGCTCTGGCCGCTGCCGGTGGTGGCGAAAAGGCGCGCGAGCGCCATGTCGCGCGCGGCAAGATGGCACCGCGCGAGCGGGTGGCGAACCTGCTCGACGCCGGGTCTCCTTTCCTTGAGGTGGGCGCGACGGCGGCCTATGGCATGTACGACGGCGCGGCCCCTTGCGCGGGCGTCATCGCGGGCATCGGCCGGGTCATGGGGCAGGAGGTCATGGTCGTGGCCAATGACGCCACCGTGAAAGGCGGCACCTATTACCCGATGACGGTGAAAAAGCACCTCCGCGCGCAGGAGATCGCCGAGCAGAACCCCCTGCCCTGCATCTACCTGGTGGATTCGGGCGGCGCCTTCCTGC